>NZ_CP037421.1:0-300000 GCF_007748155.1 Gimesia panareensis | reverse complement strand
GCGACGCGGAAACATACGACCATCCGCGACCCACCATCGTTGCTGCCAGTGCCATCACCGGCCGACGTCTCGTCGATCACGAACGCGACAGCCTCATCTGTCCGATGATCTACATAACCGAGGTGGCGCAATCCGTTGCCATCACGAATGTGGGCGAAATGAAGGAATACCCGACCCCTCGACCGCCTTTCGAGGCAAACAAGCCGACTGGAGCGGACAACGTGTACAACACAGAAGATGAAATGGCGCGATTCCGCCTGTTTCTCGGCACAAGCCAATCCACCCCCTTCCACTGGCCCCGCCTCGACATCGCCAAGGTCGTTCGCGGCCTGCGGTACGGTTTAATCAATATTCGAACGGATGGCCAGCGTCTCTTCTTCGCGCAGATGGAAGAGTCGGGTGAGGATTGGGCCTTTACGTCGCTTTCCCCGGAACAAATCGCTGAGGCGAGGTAAAAGTGGCTGATTCCCGTGACATGGCTTGCCAGGACGAGTGCCGCAATGTCACATCCACTGAAGAACTGCACAATCCCCTCTCACGACAGATCCACGATCCAGGCTTCGGGCACCCGCACTTCAATGGCGGTACGGGCCAGATTGAACCAGCGTTCGGCCTGGTTGAGAATCTGACTGTCGGCGGAAGCGACGACCTGATCAGCGCGGATCAGCACTGGATCGGGATCGGGCACCAGGTCGATCTCCCAGTTCCAGCCGCGCTCCTCGCTGATCTCCCGCAGCATCGTCTTCAGGCGCCCGCTGTTAGAGACCGGCTGATCGAGCAGCCAGCGACAGCGGGATACTTTCCACTCCGCCAGCAGTTCTCCCAGGATCTGAATTGCGGGAACGGTCTCGGCCACCTTGCGATAGCTGCCGTGCATGCTGGCCATGTCCCGAAAGCAGCCATCATGGGCCTGCAGAATCACCCCGCCCGAGAGCGCCGCCTCCAGTGATGTCAGCACGTTGTAACCATCGAGCCACAGCTCCTGCTCCGCGAGGTCGCGCATCTGAACCTGGTGCGCTGCACGACGGGCCGCTTCGTCTGCACCACAGGCACAACGGGCCACCGCCAGTCGCTGCCGCGCATTCAATTCGTAGCGATCACCGACCAGTTTGAGCGCCGAGACGGACGCATAGCCGCGCGTCAACAGCCAGTTCAGATCACAGGTCGCCTGGCGCAATTCAGGCGCGGCATCGATCGCAAACAGCAATTGATCCTGCGGATGTGCACCACGATGTTGACGCCGGTCGGGCATCTTTTTCACCCCTTTTCTAGCACTTGATAATTTTCAATTAAATCAATCCACTTCCCTGTTCGATTCAGGATCCCTGTTGCCGGCTCTCACAAACTCCAGCAGTTCTCCTCTCGATAGCACATAATCATCGGTCACTCCCTGTCCATTCACCAGAGCAGACAACTGGCAGGCGACAAGCTCCTCTTCCTCCAGTTCGTTTCTGACAAACCCCACCGTCTTGCCGGCGAGATCATCAGCGTAACGCTGCCAGTTGCCGCCGGGGATCAGAACCTTCACCGCCGATCGATCGGTCGCATACTGATGGGGATGCTGGACGTGCTCTTCCTGCACCTGGATCTGCTCACAATACCGGCAGCGATAGATGACATTGAAATGGTCAAAGGGAAACTTGGCGTTCCCATACAGAAACACCCGGTTGTATTCCCGCAGCGCCCGCCGCTTACCACACCGGGGGCACCTCCGGCCGGACAGCGAGCGGGGACCACGCACGCCGATATTGAGCAGCACTCCCACAACGATCATCAGCGAACCGATCAGCAGGGGCACCGTCACAATCAAGCCGATAGCGATCCAGCGAAAGAACGGAAACAGCACGCAACCCGCAATAACGGCCAGCACGCCGACTGCCGTGAGCACCAGGTTGAGTCTGTCTCTGTTCATAAACCGAAAACCCGCGTCAACGACCCCTGTATTTCCTGATGAGATTACTTCTCGTCCTCTGAGACCCTCACTCCCAGGAGTGTTAACAACAGAGTGATGTAGCGAAAGGTGGCATCCCAGTCCTCTTGCGACAAATGGGGAAATGCAGCCTGAATATAATCCGGGATCGGTTCACCTTCTAAATGATTGGTAATCTCTGCCAGTTCGGTTTGATCACTTTTTAAACGAAAATAATAGTCTGTGATCTGATCGTGCTTTTGAGGCGCAAATTCAATTCTGGAAATGGCATCAAGGTTATCTTCGGTATGGGACCCATGTAACAGCAGGCTTTCGTCAAACTCTTTCTGCCGTTCGGGCGTTAAGTCACCAGCATAGGCAGCGTGGATCAGTTCTTCCAGTTTTTTTCGAACCTGAACTTCTTGTTGAAAATAGAATTCCATAATGAGATCTCTGGAGAAAAAAATGCCTGGTTTTTCAAACTACGTTGAGAGAGCTGTCTGAAACCATACAAGCATACATGCCACAAGACGTAACAGTAACAGATCGTCACATATCGTTAACTGTAGTAATGCAATTCAGTTAATCTAATTCGATGAATATCCGATATTTTAATCTGAATGTATTGAATGCAATCGATTTTGAGTCGATTCCCTCCATTTGAAGCCGATAAGCCACTTCAGGGGTTACCAAATTGCATCTTCATTTATTCCTGGCTGAGCAACTGTGAAACTGTGAAACTGTGTCATCTGATCTACGTGAGTAAGAGTGTCCTTCCGATGTCAAAGGAGGATCTGAAAGAAATCTTGAGAGTCGCCTGTCGCAACAATGCGGCCCAGAACATTACGGGGGTCCTGGTCTATGATCGCGGTCATTTTTTCCAGGTTCTGGAAGGGGACTATAATAGTGTAGAAGCGGTGTTCTCCCGGATTCAAAAGGATAAAAGGCACTGTCGCATCAACCGTATCATTTCCTTCACCGTCCAGGAACGCCTCTTTCCCACCTGGAAAATGGGTTTATACAATCTGGATGATACGACCGAGTTTGACTTCTATAAATTGAAAACCTGTATGAGATCACTGCATGCAAAAACCTCTGCAGGTGAAAAGCGAGATCTGGCAAAATACGCTTTAAAAATCTTTATCGAACTGAAAAAGCACCGGACAGAGCAGGCAGAGGACCTGATTCAGCTTGATTGAGCTGAAACAGGAATGAGCCTAACGAGGGCAGGCATTTTTGATTGCCGGTAGAACAAAACCCTGACTGCGTTAAACTCCCCTCTCTCATAGATTTCCCACTGAGTCCGTTCGCTCTACCCGGGTTGCCACGCCGCTGGTTCCTCTTGACAGATTTCCCGTTCCGAGAGTAGAGTGCCGCGACTCGGGCAGTAGACAATTGTGACGATCTGAAACATCAACCCGCAGGACGAGAATTGGAAATCATGCAAGTCCTGCGAGTGTAACAGGATGCGATGATTGCTGCAGGCCAGGCCCCATGATGGCCTCGAAATTGTCCGTCGAGCCGATGACGAAGGGAACAAATCGCCGCGAACTTTTGGCCGCACCGTCGTGAAAGGAATCGAACCATGCGACATTACTTACTTCTCGCCCTGTTGCTGCCGCTGCTGGCCGCTGGATTGTCGATCGCCGCAGATCCTTCAGAACCGTCTCCTGCCAACACGGTCCGCCCGGAGAACACACAAAACAAAATTCAGCAGGCGGCCTTCGCGACACAGCCAAAAAAACTGGATCCTTCAGCGAATGCGACTCCCTCCGAATTAACGATCCGGAAGGCACTCAAAAAGTCCGTGACACTGAATGCCGAAAAGAAGCCGCTGGCCGACGTGCTACGTACGCTCTCCCGGGATTTCGGCATTAACGTTTTCCTCGATACTCGTGGCCTGAACGAAGTCGGCTTAACCCCCGAGAGTCCCATCACCATCGAAGTCGAAGGCATCCAGTTAAAGAGTGTGCTCAACCTGATGCTGATGCCGCTCGATCTCGCGTATACCGTCAAAGATGAAGTCCTCGTCATCACCAGTGATACGCGGGCCCAGGGCAAGCAAACCACACGCACCTATCCTGTTGCCGATCTAGTGGTTCCTATTCCCATGGCTGGTCCGGTTCCCGCGGGTGAGAAACTACCGATCTTGAGTGCCTCCGCCGTGAACTTCGAATCGCTGATCGAGATTATTGAATCGTCGGCACAACCCCGGAGCTGGGAGCGCATCGGAGGGACAAGTTCGATCCGATCTTATGATCCCACGCTGAGTCTGGTAATCCGACAGTCGTCAGAGGGGCACCAGGCAGTTGAGGAACTGCTCACGCAGCTCCGTCGGCAGCAGGACTTCCAGGTTGATGTGGAAACCCGTTTTCTCGAAAACATACCAGAGGACTTCTGGGAACAGATCGGCCTCGATCTCGATCTCGACAAGAAGAAAACCACCCGCCAGCAGCCACAGAACAACGGCCCCCTCGGGGGCATCATCCTCACAGACAAAGAAGTGGCCCTGCTGTTGAACGAGGCACAAAACAACGCCCGGACAAACCTGATCCAGGCGCCCCGGGTCACGCTGTTCAACGCGCAGACAGCAGGTCTGACAGACTATCTGGCAGGAGGCAAGCAACACCCGCTGAAACATTCCCTCTATCTCCAGCCGGTCATTTCCGCGGATCGCCGCGACGTCCGTCTCAACCTGCGGGTCAGCGACCGGGAAGCGACTGGTGCCGTGACCTGGTCCTACGTGAATACGGTTCCCGACGGCCAGACGATCCTCATTGAACTCGCCCGGCAGCAGCCGCACCAGACAGGCGTCCCGGCAGCGGAACAGGAATCGAAAGTATTTAAAAACAAAAGCGCCGATCAAACCCGCAGTGTCCTGCTGATCCGCCCGAAGATTCTGGTAGCAGAAGAAGAGGAAGCACCGTTTCCCGACGCGCAAAAATGATCAGCCTGCCCGGAACGGAACAGGTCACTCTGATCCGCCCTGGTGATCAGGGGGAGCTTTGGGGGTTTGCCGACTGATCTTCAGGTCTGGCGTAGCCGACTTGGGGATCAGGACTTCATCGGAAAACACGCCGATTTCGTGGTTGGTTTCGAAGTCCGTCTGTCGGGTCGTACAAACGACAATGCACCAGTCCCGGTGGTCACCCGTCAGCAGCGACTGCAGTTCGATGAGCAACTTTGACGACAGAGCATCTTCCCAGACAACGAGATAGCATTCATAGCTCGGACCGTACCAGTCCCAGTTCTGATATGTGAAGGGGGAGACTGTTTTATCAGCAAGCCCCTCTTTTTGCAGAATCTCCGGAACAGGTGTGTCGCGAAAATGGTTGTTGACGCACTCTTCCATTTTTCGATGCAGCAGGCCGTTCAACTCTCCATAGCGTTTGATCTCCGCTTCGGACATGTCTGCTAAATCCAGATCCGGGTTCTCGTGGCGGCGTTTACCGGCTAACTCGATCGATTCGTGATCGTAACTGTCCTCTACAAATTGCAGGCCCGCGACCTGATCCAGAGTGACCCAGCGACGGCTGCTGGCTGACGGCATGGCTTGACTTTCGGCTGAGGAATTCGCTGCTTCAGGTGGGGTTTCACGACAACCGCTGCTGAGCAGCAGCACACAAAACAGGAGTACTTCAAAACAGGATTTCATCATCGAGCTCAATCAATCAGACCGTCGGCCTGCATCTGCTGTTTCCGGATTTCCGCATCCTGCTCGAAATACTCTTCCGCAAAATAAGCCGGCAGCGGCTCGCGTTCCTCGTGGAGACGCAAAATACCTTCCTCAATCAACGTGCCGATGATTTCGTGGATCTGTTCCCGTAGCCCCGCCGGTGCGCCCCCTTCGTACTGTCCGGCCATATTGGAAACGAATTCGTCGACCGTGTGCTCTCCATCGGCAGACATGAAGACCACCCCGTACCAGGGTTCCATGGTAATCATCCGGGGAGCCTGATCGCTGAAAGTATCATGCACCACCAGTTGCCCCTCCAGCGTGTGCCAGCACCCTCTGCGGGAAAAGTATTTGTCATCCATCTGGAACCTCGTTTGTGTCTGATTTGAATAACGGAAGGATCAGTTTCGGTACAACCATCAATGCCAGGGGCAGTTCATCCTGATTGAAGACACAATCACAAAACTAAAAACCGGCAGATACAAACTTTGCCCGTTCCTGACCACAACGAGGACACTTCAGTATCTGCTCTCCAAATAAATCCAATGGAGTCATCAGGGTCGCATTCTCGCCAAATTGTTGCGCAAAGCATTCCTCAGTTGAAGAATCAAGACGATCGAAAAACGCTTCCTCGGATTCGCCTTCCCGTAGTTTGATACAAATATGATGTAACTCTTCGTCACCGTCCACAATAACGGGTACATAATAATCAACTGGTGAAAAAAGCTCTCTCCCATAACTTACAATATTTGATAAGTATCCACAGGGACAACTTAATCGGAAACTCAACATCAGGATGGTTCTTTAATTTTACTCGGGACGTTTAAAGGAGTCAGAACTCTCCCTGTTTATAATCTGACATGAGCTACTAAAGTTGGGGCTCCGAACGTAGCGTCGTATAAAACGTCTGGTCAGGTGGAAACCTTTTGAGTGAGCAATGCGAGCGTTCGAATCCAGATGAAAACGAGGAACAGAATACCCGCCCAACAGAGTTCGTTGACGCCTGAAACTCGAACCCCGAAACCCAAATGCACGATCGCTGCGACAATGTTCAAAGCCACAACACAACTCAGCAAAATCGTCCACTTACCCTGGGTATGGAATACGTCATACACCTTGCGCCGACCAAGCCATAAAACCAATGGCACGGCGGCAAGGGAAACCAGAATCGATATCGCAAAAAAGTCTTCGATCATCCACAGAACCTGAATGAGACGGAATGATTTCGGTATAACCGATCAACGGCAGAGGCAGTGTATTTTTGTCTATTTTGCAAGAAATTGTCAAGAGAGGGCTACAAAAATCGCGGCCACTAATGCTGACACAAATCAGGACTGGGGACAGTCCTCCGCTCATGTCATTCAACATCTCGCAGCATATAAGTAATTTTGCAATCCAATTCGTCTTTGGGATTTTGCCACTCGCTGATCCGACGCAGGTACCCTGCTTTTTCCAGAGCTTCAAGATCCGAGAACTTCATGCTGTCTAGAATCTCGCCTGGTAAATCCTGGCCAGCCGCTGCAAGCCAGCAATATTGCCCATAAGGCAGATAACCCAGGTACTCCGTTACATAAGTGAATTCCTGCGTCGCCTGGCCGGCCAGTACAGTCTGCAGTCGCTCCAGTAAGTCAAGTTGTGATCTGGTTAATTCCATAGGATGACTTGGATCAGGAAGATGCACAGCTACTCTCCAGAATTTCCATTTTGGATCCCCACTTCTCTTTTCCATTGAATCAGAGCCTGATTCTCAGATAACTCCGGAAAGACTTCCAGTGCGATCTCTACAAACTTCCGAGCAATCTCCTGTAACATCGATTCAAAATGTGAAAATTCGATGTCATAACCTTCATGTACCGAATTATCGCAGTCACTCATATCAAACGACACGCGATAGAGTCCATTCTTTTTTTGCACTAATACATCAAAGTTGAAACCTTGCTCAAAAAAGTGGATTACAAAGCTACGGACGTGTTCATTCTTTGATGCAGAGATAACCTCTGGCAACTGCTCCAGGAATATCGAAAGTTCACAATCAACGGGAAGCAGAATTTCCTCCGCGTCACCAAAACAAAGCTTAAACTCAAAAGCCCCACTTTCATAAAGCGCTCGACAGACTGTTGAGATCACGGCGGGGGCGTAATCCACAGAGTCATACAACTCCAGCTGAGTTGTATTCTTCAGGGATTGATAGGCATCAGATTTGACAGTAAATGAAAACATGTCTTTCATTATCCGAAACCTAATGAACTAAGCAAATCTAATATCTCACACAAAAAGCCCCTGGCCCGATTTCTCAGACCAGGGGCGTCCCTGATTAACAACCGAGCCGATCAGACTTCGATCGACTCGACCTCGGCGACGAACCGGCCGGCGTCGTTGTCCAGGAACGACGCCACCACGTTGAACACGGCGTCACTGAAGCCGCCCATGTTCAGGATGTCGTCCCGCTCCGGAGCCTGTGACGAACCGTAAGGCTGGATGTCGATGCATACCAGCTTCGGATCCGCCACGCCGAGTCGCCGCTGGTTCTTCACGAACTGCTGCCACTCGGTCATCACGCCGGTCGAACCGTAACGGCCCTGCCGCACCCAGCTCTCGTTGTCGCTCACCAGCACACAGCCGGCGAACACACGTTTGCTGAGCTTTGTGTTCGCCACGTGCAGCGGGATCGAACAGTCGGTACCACCGCCGCCGTACTTCGCCAGCCGCGCCGACAGACTCAGAATCGAGTCCGACGGATCCAGGCGGGCATTGTACGCCCGGGTATCGAATGGAATCACCACGCTGTCCGGGTTACGTCGCAACACCGCTGCCGTGAACAGTGCCGCAGCATCCACGCAGGTCATCTTGCTGGTGGCAGCACGTCGCTGCCAGCCGGTAACCGGACACTGCATCGAACCGGACGTATCCAGACCGATCACCACCGGACCCGGCAGTTCCGGAACGTTGCCGCAGGCGATCTCAGCCGCCTGGTGCAGCGCCGTCTGAATCTTGTGAGGCACGTTGGCACTCACATTCAGATAAGCCGCCAGGAACTGGTACGGAAACTGTCGCGAACGACGGATCGCCTCAGCGTCCGCCAGGCGGTCTGCCACGTAATCCACCAGCGCTGCGTCGTTGAACACATCGTGCCGCAACAGCGTGTTGAGGTTCATCCGCAGCGCCTGTGGTCCCATCTGTCGGGCCAGCGCTTTCCAGACCAGCGGACTCTTCGCCGCATCGGCCAGCAGGTCCCACCGCACAGACAGATTCTCAACGATCTCCGCCTGCGCATGATCGGTTTCTGCCTGACGATAGGCGATCAGCTGCTGCACCTGCCGTGGCAGGTCCGCTTCGGTCGCCGGAGCCCACTTGGCAGACTCCTTATCCGTCAGCCAGCCGAACAGCGCACGCCGCTCGTTGTCGACGGGCGTTGGTCGCGCCAGTCGCAACACGTCGCGCAGGCTCGGGTCGTGACCGATCGAAGCCGACAGCAGTCGACCCACCGAGGCCTCATTCAGCCAGCGCTGAAACGCCCGCTGCAGACTCGACGACAGGCTCTTACGGCCGAACTGGCCCGAACGGATCATCTGGAACAGCGTCCGCAGCACGCGGCCGTTGTCCACCACCCGATCGAACACGCGGTGCATCAGCTCGGTGTCCCGCGTCGACAGTGTCGCCAGCAGCGCT
Source organism: Gimesia panareensis (assembly GCF_007748155.1). Lineage (GTDB taxonomy): Bacteria > Planctomycetota > Planctomycetia > Planctomycetales > Planctomycetaceae > Gimesia > Gimesia panareensis. The sequence goes on along the minus strand of NZ_CP037421.1, from coordinate 290,746 downwards.
GCCGGCATGTCCTTCATGCAGGCCCGCTCCCGCGCATACACGGCCAGCTGTGCCAGGTAGCGGTTGTCGTCCACCTGATCGATCAGCTTGCGCAGATCGTCCAGCTGTGTCTGAGCATTCGCGTAGAACACGTTGTTAAAAGTACCGGTTGCCGCCAGCTGCGCCAGCGCATGCTTCGGCGCATACTTGTAAGCTCGACCGCCGGCCTCGTTGAAAGAATCCGCACGAGGCAGTTGACTGTTCTGACTGGAAAACAAAGACTTATTGGCCATCATAGCCTCCTTTAAAGAATGGGTCCGGCGAAATCCGTATCAGTCCCCACTGACGGCAGCCGGATCCGGTTGAAAGTTCGCATTAAAGGGGTCTGGTCTCCTTTTTTAAGAGACCAGACCCCTTTAATGCAGACCCAATAAAAGCACTCGACGAAGTGTTTGAGCAGAGCCCACCCTGCCTCACCGCGCGCACGCGGCGCTCAGGGTCCGGCCCTGAATTAAAGAATTCAGTGGGCCGGGCAGGAGTTGAACCGGCGAAACCATGTACTCCACTCCGGCAGTCGAGTGAGATTCCCGACGAAGGGATCACCAGAGATTATTTCTGCGTGTCTTCCAGTTTCACCACAGTGCCCGGGGGCACTGGCGGGATTCGAACCCGCAAGATCTTCCGATCACAGAATCGATGTACTCCAGCATTCAGTCGGGATGTTGTTTCAAATGACCGACGAAGTTGTGGAACGAGAAAACGTCTGAAACTCTACCAGTTAAGCTACAGCACCCGATTCAGAGTGCTGGTGGGACTCGAACCCACATCGATCAGATTAACATGTACTCCCATTCGTCAGTCGGTCCTGTTTGAATGTGATGCTAGTTGAGTTGAAGCTTGTCGACGATCAAAGTTTCGGTCTCCTTGAATGCATGCGATCTGCGTCTGACAGATCGTCTCCTGTCTGTAGTAAAACCGACGAAGTGGTGAACCAGAGTTTTTACGGTGCTCTACCTTTGAGCTACAGCGCGACACGTTTGAAAATGGCGCTGGTGGGACTCGAACCCACAACCCCCGGGTCCTGAGCCATGTACTCCAGATCGGCAGTCGGTTACGTACTTTTCAAAACCCAACGAAGTGGATGTCGAGATTCAATTGCCGCTCTTATCGGCCGCATGTGAGACCGACAGTGGGCACACGCCAGACCATCTCAGAGAGATGCCGTTGCGCTCACGCTCCCTGGATCACTCCAGGTTCGCTACCTTAGGACCGTCATAGTTACGATGTAATCCCGACAGGCAGTTGGGTTTTAGTGCATTAAAGGAGACCAGACCCCTTTAATGCACCCCTTTAATGCACCGAGTTGTAAACCGACCAACGAAGGGATAATTCAGACATCGTTTCTGTCACAAAGAGATGTAGTCTGAATCGGCAGTTGGTCGATTGAAGACGCCGGTGGGAGTCGAACCCACTTGATGCTGCTTTGCAGGCAGCCGCCTGGCCATCTGGCTCCAGCGTCAGTTCAGTGCCCCCGCCAGGAATTGAACCTGATCTACGAGCTTCGCGGGCTCGCGTGCGAATCCGGCACACTCCAGGGACAAATGATTTCAGTACCTCGCCAGCGAGGTGTCTATCGCAAACGCTGTCTTCACATCCGTCTGCTGCTGATAAAAGACAGCGACCCACGTCCATTGGTTCGCATGATTTGCAAAGAACCAGCTCTTTTTTTGAGTTTGTGAAACGACTCTCCCTGGTCGTGACTCACCATAGACGAACTAAGACACTGTGATCTTTAAAAATCGCCGACGACCTTGCCGTCCTGGTGATTGATCAGATGCTTTAATGTCTCGGCTGGAATATCCGTTTTAATCTCGTGCACGGTTCCATCCGCGATCCCCGCCTGAAAATGATCTCCCTGGATCGTTCCCAGTGATTTGAGCGGGTCTTCCGGATCGACGGGCAGGTCCTCCGGTTTCGTCCAGGGAACCGCTTTGTCCGGGCCGGCTTTGACAAACAGAATCGTATACTTTCTCCCATCGCGGAATTGTCTGTATAAAGGGCCCGGTCGATCGACCTGGAAGGGAGTCCCGGGGCCGACAAACGTCATGATCGAAGTCATCCCGGGCTGCGTCACACCTTCACATTCATAAACGTCCGGCATCAGTTCCAGCAGTTTGATATTATGCGGGCTGTCCCAGGGCTCATCCAGCTTGAACTGCGCATACAGGGCATAGGCATCCAGGGACGGCAGCAGGTGCACGCGCCAGCTTAACAGCTGTTTCCCTTTCATGACATGCTCAGAAGCAGGTGGCAATCGACGATGGGAATCGACGAACCTCCGGAGTCCAAGCGAAATTTTCTGCATCTGCGCCAGATTTTTTTCAGGAGTCGCCACTTTCACGACCCTGCGAATCTTGAGCGAGAGTTTATCAATATCGAGTTTGACCCGATCTGCAGGATGAATTGCACTCCGCCAGGTCTCATCGTCGATGCTCGATTTCAATAAACGGATCCGCCCATCAACAAAGGCGGTGGGAATGCCCAACGGTGTCTTGCCGACGGATTTGGATGCGGAAGCCAGATCCAGTTCTCCCGGCTTCGTCCATTCCACGGCCTGGTCGGGGCCCGCTTCGATGAAAAAGATGGTGTTGGAAGAACCATCGATGATATCCCTCATCCTGCCTTTTGAACCGACTGTAAAGATCGAGGCCACCGCGCTCGCCCCCCTGCCCCGTGCCCGCCCCACCGTTGCCGGCGGTACGACACTTTCCAGATCCTCAAAGCCACGAAAACGGGTCAGATTCGAATCGGCGGGTGTTTCAGGAGAGCGATAGACATCAGGCATATATTTGGCAGCTTCTTTATTGGCTGGACTGTCCCAGGGTTCATCCAGCTTGAACCGCCGATACAACACTTCTTCCTCCAGATAGGGGAGCAGGTGCACGCGCCAGCTGACCTTCAAACGGCCTTCTTCATCGTAGTATTTCTTGTAAATTTTGGGGTCGGGCATAAATCCTTGATATATATCAGCCATATTATGAAATGCATTTGTCATCTTACGAAAAGAATCTGTCACGGCATCATACCGCTCAGGTGACATCGTTGGCTGTGTCACTGGTTCTTTTTGTCTGAATTTGAGCTTGACCACAGCTGGTATCTCAGACTTCTTTGAAGTGTCTTGGGCAACCGGTTTCGCAGCAGGCGTTGGCAGGTCGGGCTTCGGTTCCACAGGCTGAGGCACGACCGGCTTCGGCTTAGCAGGCATCGGCTCAACCGGCTTTGATTTGGCCAGCTTCGGCTCTACGGGCTTCGGCACTGCAGGCTTTGGTAAAGCAGGCTTCGGCATGACAGGCTGGGGGACTACTGGTTTCGGCTCGACAGGCTTCGAGGCCACTGGCTGCGGTTCAACGGGCTCAGGCTCTCGTACTTCAGGCTTGATTAAGATCGGTCCCGATGCCTCTGCATCCGCTTCGGTTTCCCCTGGCGGAGTGGTTTCTGCCACCTGCTCTGCGTCCTCACCTGACGGGAAGATCAGGTACAGTCCCAGACCGACCAGTAACAGAAGCACGAGCGTTCCACCGCCCATCAGTAACCATTTTCCGGCCCCGCCACTCCCTGAGGAAGCATGCTGCTGCTTTTCTTCGGAACGTTTTTTCCTGCGGTCGACGAGGGAGGAGATGTCCTCATACTCTTCTTCTGCCGGTGTATCCTCCTCGAGCAGTTCCAGCTCTCCAATCTCATCGTCTTCTTCAATCCATTCCAACACTTCCAGCACTTCCGGCTCTGCTATTGGTTCCGGTGTTGGTTCCGGTGTTGGTTCCGGCTCTTCGTCCTCTTCGATCCAATCCGAGCCCTCCAGTAATTCCTCATCCTCTGCGGAAGTCTCCGGAATCCTGATCGATGCCGCACAGGCTTTGCAAGTCAACCGCCAGCCGCGCATCTCATCTGCAACCTGATATTCCTTACCGCATTGCTCGCATCGAAACTGAATGACCATGAATGCCTCACGTGAATTCTTGAATCTGTTAAACAGCAAATGGATCGACAGCCGACAGAAGAACGCGTTTCCGCCAGTCATGTCTGCAGGAAAGAACAACGAACCAGTCAACCACTTTCCTGGTCCTGCACAACCAGCGGGAGCACCTGAAACGCTATCTGCTGATCCTCGGCAGAGAGCGTGATGATGACATACACATTTTTGTCTGCAAACGTTTCCGGGACCTGCCAGGTCAGCCGACCGGTCTCTGACAGCGTCATGCCTTCCGGCGCGGCGCTCAGTTCAACCGTCACGGACGGGGAACTGGATTGGAATTCCAGCTGGTAATCCAGCTCTGAACCTTTGACGCAGCTCTGGGGAGCGACTGAAGTGGCAAACAGATAAGGCTGCTGTTGTTTGTTGAGCGCATCGACCAGTGAGAACGGAACAATTCGCAGTGCGTCATCCGTAAAGGGCACGGTGACAATCTGATCCGACTGGTAAATGTAATGCACCCGCTTTTCCAGTGGTAACAGATCTTTCACACGGCGCCGTTCAGGATCTCTGTCGATGCGATCCAGTTCGTCAGACAGTCTTCCCAGGGGACCGATTATGCTCGAAGCAATTTTTTCTCCGGATTCGGCAAGAAAAATTTCGACCCTGGTATCTTCAAGCGGGTGGGACACATAGAAGTTCGGATGCGTGGAGGGCACCACTCTGCCCTCGCCGGGCTTATCGCCTCGATACCGGTACTCCGGGGAATAGGGGCCGGTGTCCGACAATATCAGCGCCCCAGTCATATCCGGCAGAAAGTATTTGCCCTCAGTGAAACGCTGGCGGTCTCCATTGAATCGCCAGATTTTTGGCTCCAGTGGTTTGCGTTTGACATTAAACAGCCCCCGAATGTTGCCGTCTTCGGAATTGGTAATACTAAACACGGTGCCATCCCCGGATGCTCGGAAGGTCAACGGGCCTGCTGATGAAACATCGGTCAGTCTGATCCTGTCATATTCAGGATCAGTCTGGAGCGTTTCCAGATCGTAGAACTGCAGCAGATACCGGTTTTGCCTGTCGTTCTCATTCATGAAATAGAGGAGTATTGGCCCCTGTGAAGCATAACCCAGCGCCATGTCCTTTAACTGAAAGTGGCCGGGGTAAGGTGCTTCCGACTCCTTCTCTAATGACTCAAACGACCAGCGTTCCAGCTTCTTTGCCGCCCGATCTGCAATCACAAAAGCATCCGCCCCGGCTGCGATCAGTGCGTCATCTGTCTCCAGGGGAATGGTTTTGACGATCTTAACCTCGTTGGCATCATAAATGGCGATCTGCTTCTGCTTTTTCAGATAGAGTACCAGGAAACGCCCGCGGCCACCCGCCACCAGATCTGCCATCACTCCCGGCAACTTGATCTCCTGCTGCCCTCCCGCATACCTTGTGAACCCCGGCTCGGTTTTCTCCTCTGTGGGGGCAATCCCGGAGACCGTTAGCAGTTCTGGCGGACTTCCGGGAGCAGTGCCGATCAGATCGATTACGGGAGGACCAGACTCAACTTCGGTGGTGGAACTCGCAGCAACCGCATTCTCCCCGGACGCTTCATCCGCATCATCGTCCGGCCACACGAGAAAAACGACACCGCCAATCAGCAGTACCAACCCGGTGAGGATCGCACCGATCATCAGAAACGTTCCGGCGACTTCGCCGAAGAGGTTTTTCCTGCTTTTCGCAGCGATTGACGGGCCTGTGCCTGCCTGGGGAATGGTCAGCAGGGTTTGACACTGCGGACACTCGATCTGCTCGCCCGCCTGATCGTCCCTGGTTTGATAACCTTTACCACAACCACTGCATTTGAATTGAATCACCATCGAAACCTCGGAAGCAACTTTCACATGTTGAAAACTTTAAGAGAAAAATCCATGCCCGCGCTCCCTACCGCCGCGAGGCTCTGGAATTCCGGCCGGGCCTGACCGGCGGCTCACCTAACACCCCCGGCTTGTATGCCACGTTAATCACAAACGCCTGCAGAAACCGGTCTCCCGAAGGCGTTTCCAAAAGCAGGTGGATTCGTTCTTTATCACTGGTGGAATTTTCCGGAACATCCCACTTGACGAGGCCTTCAGGCGTGACGGTCATTCCAACGGGTCCCCACGTTACCTGATATTTGATCGACTGCGTATGGGATTTGAATCTCACCTGGTACTGATAGGTATCTCCCCGCTCCACGTAACGGGTCGGAAAGCTCGTTACAAAGAGGAATTCGTCTCCATTTTTTCCCAGAGCCGCATCGATGTCAAAACGATGCAAAACAATCTCGTCCCGACTCTCCGGCAGAAAAGAAATCAGATGCGCCTCCGGGAGATATCGCAGACGCGCGTGGGCCGTTCTCAAGCCGAGCCTGAAATCGGGCCAGAGGTCTTTCGTCCAGATCTTGGGCAACGTAACCAGGACTGGCAATGAGCCCGTACGAAAAATATCAACAGAAGAACTGCCAGACACGAGCCTCATACTGAGGTCCCCCTGCAACGCAGGTATGCCGAAGGAGATGTCGCGATACTCCGTTTCCCTGGACAGGCGAACCAGATCCGGGAAGTAGACTCCGTTTTCCGTGTAGATGGCTTTCCCTTCCGGGCCCGGAATGACGATATTCAGGTATTCTCCGTCATTGTTCTTCGACCCCTTCCTGTCTTTTGCATAGTGAACCTGCGCCTGATTCCCCTTCACAGCGATCACCATCGTCCCGAACGTGGGATCTTTCCCCGACTGGGACAGACAAAAGACCCGCCCGTTGGCAGAGGCCTTGACCAGCAGGTTCTGACCTTCAATGGATTCCCATGATTCTTCTGACATCTGGATCGCACTCGGCTGGAGCGTTTGCAGATCCAGAAAAGAGGGGTGCCTGCCAGCCCCCGCTTCCGCCCCCACCAGGATCGGACCGTTCGAGGCGGCTCCCATGGTGATCCGCGACACCGGGTCTCCCGGAGGCAGAGCCACGGACAGTTCCTTTTCGAACGTCTGCAGACTGTACCGTTCCAGTTGACGCTGATCGCGGAGCAGGACCACCAGCTTGTCGGCCCCGGCAGCGACAGCAAGATCGTCCGACCCCACATCGAGCACTTTTACCGTTCGGGCTTCCACCACATCGAAAATCGCCAGCTGTGGTTGATCCTGCAACTGAAAGATCAGGTACCGACCGCCGCCACCATCAACGGCATCACCCACATAGGGGGCAGGCAGTTTCACCGTCGTGCTGGGGCCCTCAAATTGTGTGACCGACAGCGGGGGCAGCTTCACGGGAGCCAGGTGCGCTTCACCAGGCTGTGACTGCCCTACGGACGTCTCCTGGACGCCCAGCCAGAGCATCAGAAAAATGCAACCTGTCACTGCTGCTGATTTCATAATCGGTTTCCTTGTTGTATTCACTGATCCCGTACTTCCACTGCCGACGCAACCAGGGACATCAGACGCTCCCGTCCTGCCCTGTTCTGATTGTTTCAGTACACCTCCGGAATGGTGATTTTAAAGGTGTATGTGCATTCCTTGCCGGATTGACTTTTAATTAGCACCTCAACTTCCGGATGTAATGTGGAATAATTTGCAGGAATCTTCCACGTCATCAGGCCGTCAGGTGAGATCTGCATTCCTTCGGGTGCAGATTCCAATTGATAGGTCACATCCTCTCTGGACTGGACGGACAACTGATGTTTCCAGAGCGTTCTGAGCTGGCCGGCCGGAGGATACAACGAAGTCAGATAGAGATAATCTTCCCCCGATTCTTTCAGCAGTTCCCTGATGTCAATTTTGTGCAGGAGTAATGTATCCCTCGAATTGGGAACCTGTACCAGCAGATTCGCATCCGGCAGGTAGGTGAACCGTTTTTTAATCGGAACCGGATTCTTTGACTTGTTCGAGCTGAGAGAAAAATCGACATCCTCCAGGGCAAACTGGGGGTTCTCTTTCCCTTCCACCCGCAGGGTCAGCATGTCGATGCTGCGGTGCGTCTTTTTTGAGCGGCCCGGGAGCGTCACTAAATAATAACCGGGTTGTGCCGCAGGAACCCGCCAGGTGTGGTATTTCGAAGGTCTGCTCGGTTCCACTGCAGACAGGTGGCTTCCTTTCGTGGAATAAACTCGCGTGCCAGCCGGATTGGGGATCAGGTCGGAACTGATTCCTTCCGGTCGAAACGTCTCCAGAGAAACGGCCGTTAATTTCAGAATTCCTCCTGATACAACAACCATGCGGCCATCCGCCGAGATTCGGTCGGTCCCCAGGAATTGCGAATACACCCTCGCATTTTCCAGGGGAATCGTCATCTGACTCCTGAGCGCCATTCCCGCACTGGAATTGCGATCAACGCCGGGGGGCAGCTCTCCCTTGAGATGCTCCAGCTTGATCTCCTGCATCAAAACCGGATCAAAAAAGCGATAGGGAGTAGCGCTTTTCACCACCAGCACCAGAGGTCCGCGCGAGGCATGTCCGAGCATGATCCCGTCTAATGGTTCCTCAACAGGCAGCGTCGCAGACGCCTCCTGCTGAAACGTCTTCAGGCTCCAGCGTTTCAGAATCTTACTCTCTGGATCGACCACCAGCAGGTGTTCTGCTCCCGCTGCGAACATCACCTTTTTTGAGTCGACCGGCACAAATTTGATGATTCTGGCCTGGGACGTATCAAAGACTCCCAACCGATTCAGTTTCTCAAAATGCAAAATGAGATAGCGACCACCTCCCCCTGTAACCAGATCCGTGAATTCTCCAGGCAGCTTGACCTGCTTCTGCTTCCCTGCAAACTGGACCGGTTCCAGCTGTGGTAGAGTGATTTGAGACGCACGGTCGAGGCGATCTCGGACCGTCTTTGAATCGAATCTGGCGAGCTGCATTCGTGCCGGTACAGGCGGGGAAGCTGATCGAGCGGGCGCCTTTCCGGTTATGGAAAGCAGGTAGGGATGATATAGAGACTTGCCTGCCGAATTGGTCACGGTCATGATGACTGTCTCCTGGTCGTTCTCAAAATCGCGGGGGACAGTCCAGCTCACAACACCTGCGTCGGAAACCGTCATCCCCGCCGGCCCGGAATCGATCTGGTACTTCAACGGTGTCTGGTTTGATTTGACTTCGAGTGCATATTCATACTGCTTGCCACGCGCCGCGGTCCTGACCGGCTGGCTCTGGATGAAAAAGTAATTCTCTTGGCGGTCCTTTAAAATCTGATCCAGCTTGATACGATGCAGATGAATTCGACTTTTCGTTTCGGAAAGGTAGACGAGGGTCTCTGCCTGGGGAATATAAAAGGCTTTCATGTATCTCCCGTCGGAACTCATCATCGACTCGTTGATATGATGCTCTGTCTCCCAGACATCCGGGATGATGACCAGCGGCTCTGTATCACCAAGCATGTAGATCTTGACATCGCGTTTCGAACCGGGTTTCCTGTGCACCAGCAGGTTCGGATCCATGGAAGGATACAGGTATTTCAATTCCTGGTAGACAGGAGTCAAACCTCTGTCCATGACCACGCCGCGGACAAAAAGATGATTGCCATCAGGTCCGGGGATCACCGGTCCGTAAGTTTTGTTCAGGGAAGCGGTTTTCAGCTGTTTCCCGTCCACTTCTAAGGTCCCCCCTGACCAGCTGCGATCTCCCTCCATACCGAACCCAAAGACCTTCCCATCGGCTGAAGCATTGATGTGCATGCCGCTGATCTTTCCCAGTTGCATCCCAGAGGGAAACTCGTTTTCGAGTTCAATCGGTTCCAGAGATTCCAGGTCGAGAAAACTGATTTGGAATACTCGATGATCCCGTTCCTCGGTCCGGACAGAGCCGACATAAACCGGGCCATTCGAAGCCGCTCCCATCGCCAGCTGCACCACGACCCCCTCCACCGGGATCCGCCGCGTATATTCTTCCTTAAACGTCGGCAGCTCATATCGTGTGAGGATTCTCTGATCGTGATTGAGGACAACCAGTTTGGTCGCACTGGCGGCAAAGGATACCAGTCTGGAATTCACGGTCAGGTAATTTACGACGCGCGCCCGGCACACATCAAACAGCGCCAGTTGCCGGATATCCGGTAAGTAAAAGATGAGATAACGACCGCCGCCCCCGGAAATGACGCGACTGAAGTGGCGCGGCAACTTGATCACAGCGCGATCACCTTCAAAAGCAGACGCGCTGATTTCAGGCAAAATCGGGGGCCTCAGGTGTGTTTCACCTGCCTCCCCGGCTGGCGTCAGACGCCGGGGCTCCGATCTGACAGGCTGATCCCTGATTTTCAGCGTGGTCTCGATGACGGTCCCTCTTCCACGGGGATCCTTGAAAAGAAACTTCAGTTCGATCTGATCGGCCAAATGAGATAAGTCGACGCCGAAATCCTCAGGCACCTCCCAGCGAATCTTACCTTCCGGGGTCACAGTGATCCCGTCGGGAGGCTGAATCAGTTCCACCTTGACATCATCGCCCCAGACAGACTTGACCTTAATTTCAGACTCGTATAATTCCCCCCGAAATGCGACTTCCGCAGGAGAACGCGAAACATAGAGCCCGAGTTTTCCTTTTTTCTTCACTTCCTCAACGACATCCAGCGAACGCACATCAAGCGAATTATTCGTGTCCATGATGTACATCATCAGCTGCGCCTGCTCGATAAAGATACGTCGCGGGTAGCCAGGCGTTTTGACATCAGGGCGATACCCGTTCGGCACAACGATCCGATTTAACTTCGGAGATAATTCAGGGCCAGGCCCCGGCACAACCGCTAAATTCTTATGCTCTCCTGGCAGACTGACCGAATAAGGATTTCCTCTACCCCCAAGTGGATGCAGATAAAAATCACTGAAACGGGACGGGTACCCGCCGATCAGGTTTCCAAAGGGATCGAGTTTTTTCAGCTCCTGATCGTAGATCCCCGTCAGATTAAACAGCCTGTTGCCATCATGATTGAGAAAGACTTTTCCCCAGGTTTCTTTCAGAAAACGTGTCTGAACCGTCCTCCCTTGAATCGCCACCCGCAGCATCCCTGAAGGGGATTCATTCGCCAGGCTGATTCCAAACACGCGACCATCGGCGGAAGCTTCGACATCACACTGCCCCGCCTGATTCAGCTCCCACTCGGATAACAGTTGAACCGATGACGGGCCCAGTGTCTCCAGATCCAGAAACTGCCACGCGTCATGCGTTTTTTCGGCCCCCAGTAATATCGGTCCATTGGAAGCCGCTCCCATGGTGATGTGAGCCACTTTCAAATCGGCAGGCAGTGTCTGTGACCGCTCCTCTTTCAGCGTGGGCAATTGATACCGCTGAATCTTGTGTTGATCGCGATAGACAACCACCAGCTTGTCGGCCCCGGCGGTATAACAGAAATCCTGTGAATTCAGATCGAGCGCATTCACGATCCCGAGTCGGGAAACATCAAACACCACCAGTTGTCTCTTGTCCGGAACGTGAAATACAAAAAAACGCCCGCCGCCGCCAATCGCCAGTTCGCTGCAGGCACCGGGCAGCCTGATGACAGTCTGCTCTCCTTTCATCCGGGCTGGTGTCACTTCCGGCAGATTGACAGGCTGCAGATGTGCTTCCCCTGGTCCGTGTTTCCGTTGCCTTTCCGACTCGTCGCCGGACGCCTGCAGGACCGTGAGACAGCAGAATACACATCCAGACAAGATTGAGAGTCCGACCCTTTGAATGCGTGAAAACACGGGGAATTTCCTTCTGAATCGGGATAGAGTGGCGGTTTAAGGATTCGACAGAGTGACAACATGAAAAAATCAGAAGGCCCCAATGCTGAGCGCAGATGCACACATATTGTATTGTTCATAATGATCATCGGAATTACCCGGATCAACCTGGATTACGAAACATTTTTTCAGATTCAACGTTTTAGAAAGTTCCTGAATGATCAGTCGCCAGCTGTGGAACACGACAGAGAAAGTGCTCTCGCTTGACCGGACCCATGGCCTGACTGATACTGAAGAGAACCGCATTCGAATTTTACTTCCAGCAGGAAATAGAAAATGACACGACTGGCGCAAACTATCAGACTTCTCTCAGCACTCCTCTCGATCCTGTTTTTGACATCGGTCTGCCCCGCGCAAGACAGGAAAGATTCACAGCAGAGCTCGAAAAAGAACTCCGACCTGCCCCACGTCCTGATCATTGGCGACTCGATTTCGATCGGATACACCAAACCCACCATCGAACTGCTCAAAGGGGTGGCCGACGTGGAGCGCGTCAAAGCCAATTGCGGCGATACGCAGCGGGGACTCAAAAACCTCAAACGCTGGCTGGGGAAAACCGACTGGGACGTGATCCATTTCAACTGGGGACTGCACGATCTCTGCTACCGGCACCCGGATTCCAAAACCCAGGGACACCGCGACAAAGTCAACGGCACCATCTCCGTTCCCCTGGACGAGTACGAGAAAAATCTGGAAGCACTGGTGAAGCAACTCGAAAAAACAGGCGCCACACTGATCTGGGCCACCACCACTCCGGTTCCCGAAGGGGAAGCGGGCCGCGTTGTGGGCGATGACCTGAAATACAACGAGGTCGCCACAAAGATCATGAAACAGCACGGCATCAAAATCGACGATCTGCACCAGCTCGCTTTAAGCTTCGACGCGTCCCTCTGGGCCGGCCCGGGCAACGTCCACTTCAAACCCGCCGGATCTGCGAAACTGGCAAAACAGGTGGCCAGCGAAATCAAAGCCGCACTGCCGGCAAAAAAGACAGACAAAAACTGAACGTGCCCATCTGTCAGCAAGACGATCACACTACTCCACGATCACCTGTAGTTCATTCAGTCTCCAGTGGGAGTCCTCATCATGAAACGGTTCACATCCCTGCTGGTTCTAATTCTGATCTCGTCTTCCGTGGTGCCAGGTCAGGAGCCCGAAACACTCCCCCCCTTGAAAGACGGATCAGCACCACAAAACTTTGAGGAAATGTGGGCCGGCTTTGATCCACGTCAGGAACCTCTCGAAGTGGAAGTTCTCAAAGAGTGGGAAGAAGACGGCGTGATGCTACGCGTGGTACGATTCCGGATGGGCGTCTTCAAAGGTCAGACCGCCCGACTGGCGGGGATTTTTGGATTTCCCAAAAGCGCCGCCGGAAGTAAGAAAACATTACCCGGACTGGTACAGATTCACGGTGGAGGACAATACGCTGACTACCAGGCGTGTCTCATGAACGCCAGGCGAGGATACGCCACAGTCTCCATTGCCTGGGCAGGACGGATCAATGCCCCCGACTACCGGGTGACTCCGGTTGAAGTAAAACTGTTCTGGGAAGGCAAGACTGACGATCCAAACTATAAGGTGACCACAGACTGGGGCGCTCTCGACGGTTATCATGCGCCAGGGAAACATCCCGGCAACGTCTTTCCCAGCGCCAGGCCCGCCGACTGGACGCTGGACCAGGTCGAGTCGCCGCGCAATAGTGGCTGGTTTCTATGTGCACTCGCCGCACGTCGCGCACTGACATTTCTGGAACAACAGCCGATGGTCGACCCGGATCGACTGGGCGTATATGGACATTCCATGGGTGGCAAACTCACCGTCCTGACAGCACCCGACCCGCGCGTGAAAGCTGCAGCTCCCTCCTGTGGCGGTATCAGCGATCGTTACAATCAAAGCCCGCTCTTTCGGGCGACCCTGGGTGATGATGTCAGCCTGAAACAGATCTCCTGTCCGATCATCTTCCTCAGCCCCGCAAACGACTTTCACGGGCGTCTGGGCAACCTGCCTGCTGCGGTCAGCGAAATCAAAAGTAGCGAATGGCGTGTCACCTGTTCGCCACACCACAATCACCAGGACACGCCCGATTTTGAAGTCGCGACAATGCTCTGGCTGGACCAGCATTTGAAAAAATCATTTTCGTTTCCGAAGACACCGACAACAACACTGACACTCAAAACCAGCGATGGCGTACCCCGGTTCCAGGTGCAACCAGATCGATCCCGGCCCGTTCTCGCGGTCGATATCTATTATACTCAACAGGGGAAACAGGACGAGCGTCCCGAAGACCGGCTGCAGACCATGCATCGCTTCTGGCATCATGCGCCAGCTACTGAAGGCGATGGGACCTGGACGGCAACACTCCCCCTGGGCAATATCAACCAGCCGCTCTGGGTCTACGCCAACGTGCGGTATTCTCTCGATGAACCTGTTTCCGGAGCGGGCTATTACTACCGGCCCTACACCACAAAATCATTCAACGTCTCGTCGCTGGTCACACAGGTCGCCCCCGACCGAATGCGTGATGCCGGTGCCCGGGCGACTCTTGAACCGACACTCCTGATCGAAGACTTTCAAGACGATTGGCACAAGGAATGGTTTAACTATCGACCTGACGAATGGACGCTGATCACACATAAACTCAATGACGCTACCTGGACAGCGCCAAAGCAGGCACAGCTTGCGTTGGAAGTGCGCGCTGCGGAAGCCAATCTGCTGGTGTTCGTCATTGACGGATACGCCGCTGAGGTCGAACTCAAAGGGGGCGGCGACTGGGAGAGCATTGTTCTGAAAGCAGATGATTTTCAAAGCTGGAACGGCGATGAATTACCAGGCTGGGAAGGCATTCGACAGCTGAAAATCACTCACGCCGAGAGACTGCAGCCAACACGCAGAGGTAAAGGACAGCCAAGAATCATCGGTAAGAACTGGCGCGGCCCTGCACCGGAGTTTCGTAATCTGCACTGGCAGAGAAAGCCATAATTTCAGAACGTACCGGCCGGTTTCCATAGAAATCAAAGCGGCATAGGAGCTGAAAAAACGAAAGCAAATTGAACATCTTCCCAGTGAGAACTGACAGACTGAGTGTCAGGCGCACAGTATATTTAGGTATCAACTGATTACTCACAATCGAAGTCTCTGACTGCTAAGCCATACTTGACCCAGAGGTCCGGTTGTCTGATACTGAAAGAATTCATATTGGAGTTGATTTATATTCAACATCACCCGCGCATGCACCTATTGTCAGCAACAGCAGACCAGCTCACCCGTAGTTTGGAGAAACGAGTAATGACGGAACCAACGGAATCAAACGTATCACGACGCGAGTTCATCAAGACCAGCGCCACGACCGGTGCCGCAGCGAGCCTGCTGGCCGCAACTGCACAGACACGCGCAGCCGGTGCGAACGGACGATTACGGATCGGCGTGATCGGGGCAGGGAATCGCGGCTTCAATACCATCACGAAAAAACTCGTCAAACTCCGCGGGCTGGGTCGCAACATCGACCTCGTTTCCGTCGCCGATGTCTACTCGGTGCATCGTCAGCGCTTTGTCGACTACATCAAGGAACAGACCGGCGTCACACCGACCACGCACATCGACCATCACGATCTGCTGGCCGACAAGGACATCGACGCGGTCGTCATCGCCACCCCCGATCACTGGCACGCCCGGATCACGCTGGATGCGCTCGCCGCAGGCAAACACGTTTATTGCGAAAAGCCGATGACGCACACGGTCGAAGAAGGCGCGGAAGTCGTAGCTGCCTGGAAAGCCAGCGACCGCGTGATGCAGGTCGGCGTGCAATCGACCAGTGCACCTGTCTGGGACATGGCCCGCGAGAAAATCGACGCTGGCCTGCTGGGCAAAGTCGTGCAGTTCCAGACCGAGTGTGCCCGCAACGGCAAGTTCGGTATGTCGCGGCACAACCTGATCACCAAAGAAATGACGCCGCAGACGGTCGACTTCCGTCGCTTCCTCGGCGTGGATGAGGGCTTTCATCCCGACGTGCCCTTCGACCGTGAGATCTTCGGACAATGGCGTTGTTACTGGGCCTTCGGGTACGGCATGTTCTCCGACCTGTTCGTGCACCGTGTGACCGGCATGTTGAAAGCCACGGGACTCCGCAAGCCCGGTCGCGTGGTCGGTGGCGGCGGGATCTTTTTTGAATACGACGATCGCGAAGTCACCGACGTCGCCTCGATCATCGCCGACTTCCACGAAGGCGTGCAGGGGCTGGTCAGCAGCACCATGGTCAGCGAAGAACGCAAGCTGGATCACATCATCCGCGGCCACAACGGACTGCTGCTGTTCGACAAGAGCTGTTCAGGAAACAGCGGCAAGTGTTCGTTCGAATTTGTCCCCGAACGACCGCAGGTCACGCTCAACAGCAAACTCAAACCCGAGACATTCCACGTACAAACCGAGCTCGACATCGTGTCGACGCACTGCGCGAACTGGCTCGACGCCATCCGCTCGGGCAAACCCACCTCCGTCAATAACGATCCGGAACTGGGCGCAGCCGCGGTGATGCTCGTCAACCTGGCCGTACGCAGCTACCGCGAAGGCAAGGTGTTCCACGTCGATCGCGAAGGACAGGTCGGCGAAGGCAACAGCAGCTGGGCGGACGGCTGGGAGAAACTCTCCAAGGCAGAAGCCAAACCCCGCCATGTGCCCGGCTGGCATGCAGGAGACACGGGCAGCGTCATGTACCCACCCGAATATCAGAAGCTCGCCGGCCCCTGGATCGATGGCAAGCCGCCCGAAGCGTAATGACAATCGCTGACCGCTGATGACTCACACCTGGCTTAAGATATCATAAAGGACGAGAAACAGATGAAGAGCAACGTACAAATCAACGCCGGGGTGAAACTACTGGCCCTGTGTCTCGTCTCACTCTGCATGAGCCCTGCCCCGGTAGAAGCGGAACCACCCGCTGCAGAAACGGAGCTGTTCAACGGCCGGGATCTCTCCGGCTGGGTCAACGTCAACGGCGCGCCAGACACCTGGCAGGTCAAGGACGGCACCATCGTCTGCACGGGCGAACCACGCTGTTTCCTGCGCACCGATCGGATGTTTGAGAACTATGTCCTGGAACTCGAGTGGCGGCACGAGAAAGCCGGCGGCAATTCCGGCCTGTTCTTCCACGCCGATGCACTGCCGCAGATCGGTGCCCCGTATCCGCGTGCCATCGAAGCCCAGTTGTTCGACGACGACCATGGCAGTCTGTTTGGAATTCGCGGTGCCTCTCTCGTGCCGCTGACCGATCCCGACAAAAAGGGGACCACTGCGCGAGCCCGTCCCCTCGAAAAACGCTTTAAACCCGCCGGCCAGTGGAATCAGTACGTGCTCACATCAAAGGACGGCACCGTGGAACTGGCCGTCAACGGAAAGGTGGTCACGCGAGCGAAACAGACGAGCCTCGTCAAAGGCTACATTGGCCTGCAGTCGGAACACACCAAGGTGCATTTTCGCAACATCCGCATTCGCGAATTGCCCTCGAGCAACCCGCCGCCGGAAAAAATCGCGCAGGCTGACGCAGGCTTTAAGTCGCTGTTCGACGGACTCACGTTTGCCGGCTGGAACCATCGGCCGGGACACAAGGGGCACTGGGTCGCGCATGACGGCGAAATCCACTACGACGGCAAGGCCGAGTCCAAAAAACGGGCCGACCGCGACCTCTGGACAAAGGAAGAATTCGAAGACTTTGTCCTGATCGTCGACTGGCGTCTCTCTGCCGAACCGGAAATGAAGCCGCACCCCATCGTCCTGTTTAACGGCGATTTCCTGATGGAGGCAGACAATCCCCGCAAACGCGTCACCCGCCCGCACCTCGATGCCGGCGACAGCGGCATTTATATTCGCGGCAGTTCCAAAGCCCAGCTCAACGTCTGGAGCCAGGTCCTCGGTTCCGGCGAAATCAACGGCTACCGCACCGACAAGACAATGCCGCCCGAAGTCCGCCGCGCATGCATCCCCATCAAAAACGCGGACCGTCCACTCGGTCAATGGAACCGCTTCGAGATCACCATGCGCGGCGATCGCGTATCAGTAGTCCTCAATGGCACCACCGTCATCGAAGGCGCACAGCTCCCGGAAATTCCTCCGCAAGGCCCCATCGCCCTGCAGCACCACAACGACCCCGTGGAGTTCCGCAATCTGTTTATCAAAGAGTTGAAGTGACATGACAACACCTGGCGTTCGCTTTGGATTGATTGGCTACGGCGCGTGGGGCCAATGCCACGCGGAAGCGATCCGCAAAACCGACGGTGCGGAACTCGTTGCCATCGCGGCCAAATCCGAGTCGACCTGTGCGTCGGCCCGGGAAGCATTTCCCGAGGCGGCTGTCTCGACCGACTACCGGGATCTGCTGGCGCGTGACGACGTGGACATTGTCGATGTCGTGCTGCCCAGCTTTCTGCATCACGAAGTCGCCTCCGCCGTCCTTCAGGCGGGCAAGCACCTGCTCCTGGAAAAGCCGATGTGCCTGACGGTCGAGCAGTGCGACGATCTGAACCGACAGGCCAGCGCAGGCGGCCGACTGCTGGCCATTGGACATGAGCTGCGCTTGTCTTCCCTGTGGAGCAAAGTCAAGCAGATGATCGACGAGGGTTTCGTCGGCGAACCACAGTACGTGCTCGTCGAGTTGTCGCGCAACCCATATCGACTCGGAGCGGATGGCTGGCGTTACGACATCGACCGCGTGGGGAACTGGATCCTGGAAGAGCCGATTCACTTTTTCGATTTCGCCCGCTGGTATCTGTCGTCTGCCGGCGAACCGGTTTCGGTCTTCGCCACCGCCAACTCACGCCAGCCGAACCATCCCGAACTGCAGGATAACTTCAGCGCGATCGTAAAGTTCAACGGCGGCAAGTACGCCGTGGTCTCGCAGTCACTGTCGATGTTCGAGCACCACCAGACCGTCAAAGTGGCCGGCACGAAAGGCTCGCTGTGGGCCAGCTGGAGCGGCGCGATGGACCGCACGTTGCATCCGACGTTTTTCCTCAAGACCTCTGACGGCGAAACCGTCACCGACATCCCCATCGAAAAAATCACCGGTGAAGTCTACGAGCTGGAAGACGAAATGGCCATGCTGGTCCGCGCCGTCCGGGACGACAAGCCGCTGATGACAACCGGCGCAGACGGCAAATGGTCCGTCGCGATGTGTGTTGCAGCCCAGCGCTCGGTCGAGACAGGCAATCCGGTCGATATGAGCGAAGTGCTCCCCTGAAAATAACAGCACACGCAAGGGTGTGGCTGGTATCATTCACGGGGACTACGCAAACCGGCAATCTGCTGACAGGAAACACGCTATGAATCACAACATTTTCAGGCATATCAGGGTCGCGCTGTTTTTCGGTCTCATCACAACCTCAGCGACATGCGTGGCTGCTGCGGAACCGACGTCTGCCCGGAAACAGATTCCGCTGACGCACTCTGAGCAATGGCAGAACTTCCAGCAGGCCGAACGCATCACAGACCTGACCCGCTGCATCCCGGCCAACGCATTGTCAGATCGTCGTCAGCATAATAAATGGAAAGTGTTTGAATACGAGACGGCTGAGTTCTCGGGAAAATGTATCTCGGTCGGACGTGAGTCATCCGCGCCGGACCTGACATTGCAGCTAGGCAAGCAAGGCTGGCACGCCGTCTATATCGGACTGAGCTCGATCACCGATCTCGTGCGCCCCGCTAAGAATAATGTGGAGGCCAAATTCACCAGCGACCCTGCTTACACCCGGCTGAGCAATCGCCTCGACCTGGGTCCACAACGCCGGGATGTGCTGGAAGAAGTGTTTCTGGGCGCCGCAGACCTGACCGACAACGACTTACAGTTCTCCACCGTGTACCACATGCCGGCGCGGATCCATTTTGTCAAAACCATTCCGCTGACCGACGAGGAAGTCGCCTCGCTACTGGCCGATCGTGCGCAAAAGAAAACCAAAACAGCGGTGGCCACGTTTGACGGCTATACCTGGATTCATCCGTTTCGTCCTCAGAATCGCGCCGATCTCGCGGCGACGTTTTCCGCTTACCGCGACAGTGATTTCAAGACCTGGTGGTTTCAGGTGGGGGGCGCTGATCTCGTCCATCACCCGAGCCAGGTGGGAAACCTGATGGGGGCACAGCTGGATACGTTCCCGCGGGAAGTCGATCGCGAGTATGTCGAATCGGTCCGCCATTTGCATCAGCAGGGAATTGACCCTCTGAAAGTGGCAGTGGAAGAAGCACACAAACAACAGGCGGAAATTCTCATCTGCCTGCGTGCTGCCGGCTGGAAAGCGGCACCGCCGTGGGAGGAGTTCTTCATGAGTGATTTTTACGAAGCACATCCCGAGTGGCGCTGCATCGATTACGACGGCACGCCCACCATGCATCTCAGCTACGCTGCAGAGGAAGTTCAGGACCATCTGATCGAAGTCTATCGCGAAGCACTGCAGCGAGGCGCAGATGGGGCCGGCTTTCTCTTTCATCGCGGCATGCCCATGATCCTGTGGGAAGAACCGTTCTGTCAGCGGTTCATCAAAGAATACGGAAAAGATCCCCGCCAGCTGGCCGAAGACGACCCGCGCGTGCTCCAGCTGCGGGCGACGATTGTTACAGAGTTCATGCGCAAAATTCGCAAGCTGCTGGATGAGGTTTCGACTCAGCGCGGAACCCCCAATCGTCGCCTTAAACTGGCCGTTTCTACCTTTTCCACCCCTGCAGATAATCGGAAGTTCGGACTGGATGTAGAACGCTGGATTGAAGAAAAACTGATCGACCAGATCGGCATTGCCTGGTTCGCGTATTATACCAGCGGGCTGAAATCGAAGTCGGGAGACACGGCTTACTACGCCCGCATCACCAAGGGAACCAATGTGAAAATCTTCCCTTTCTACATTGGCTGGAAAATGGAAAGTGCGGACAGCCTGCTGAAATCGGTCACGCGGGACTATGAAAATGGGGCCGATGGAATCGCCGTCTGGGATCCAAATCAGTTCGTCACCTGGCAAAAGGGGCGCCATCCTTACTGGCCGCTGGTTTCAAAGCTCGGTCATCGCCAGCAACTCCGCGATGGCTCATTCATTTTCAAACCCACTGCCATCCCCCTGACCAGACTGGGCGAAAATTATTTTAGTCGCTGGTACCCGAATACCGGGTTTTAAAGACCAGACCGCTCCCCGATATCAAAGCCAATTCGCATCACACTTTGCTTGACCCTGCGGTTCCGTTGGTTGATACTGAAGCAAACACACCACACCATGCGTCAATTTAAGGTTCCCGACATCCTTTTCTGACCCTTTTGCGAAACTCGAAAAGCTGGGGAATTACCGTCGATGAAGTCGCAAATATCCGAAAACGACTTGAAGGATTTCTACGAGAGTTTGACTCGCTTGACTGATCGACAACCTCAAGCGGCAGTCAAGAGCCTTCTCGCCAAGCCCGGTCGAAAGGGGCGTCTTTGCGTGCGCATTGAGTATATCAAAGGATTAGACCGGTTTCAGGAAGGGCAAGTGTTTTCGGTCGGTGGATCTCCAGAGAAATCAGTGCAATTCATTTCAACAACCGTGTCACATGGTGATGCTAATCCAGAGAATTGGTTTGTTGTGATGCATGTGGAACCAATCAACTGTGAATGCGAGGATTTAGAGAACGTATTCTTGATATCAGATGATGCGTATCCTTCGCTGTCATCGTAGGAAGAGCAATTGCCAAAACTTGAAGCGTTTTCATCGGGGTATTGCTTTTGGCTTCTACATCACGATCTTCGCAGGCTGTGCCGGTTTGAACGGTTGCAGCTTGGCCCGTTGTGCAGACTGGTACGGCTGATTCCTCAGGCCAGGTCAGCTTTTCTGATGCAGGTCTGTTTCTACTTTGGTTGCATGCAATCCCCCAGTATCAAAGTCAATTCACAGCACGATTTGCTTGACCCTGCGGTCCCGTTGGTTGATACTGAAGAAAAAACAACACACTAACATTTCTCAGAGGACTCACCATGCCGTCTGCCAAAGTTGCGCTCGCTTTATCTGCCAGAACCCGCACATCGCGTTTTCTGTTTCTCTCTATAGTCTTCACGCTTACATGCTGGGTGGCCATGCTCTGCCTCGCTGCCCCAGCCGCAGCAGCAGAAAAATCAAACGATCCCAATATCATCTACATCCTGGCAGACGACATGGGCTACGGCGATATCAAGGCACTCAACCCGGAATGCAAAATTGCCACGCCAAACCTGGACCAACTGGCAAAGGGGGGCATGATCTTTACCGACGCCCATTCCAGTTCCTCCGTCTGTACCCCCACCCGTTATGGCGTACTCACCGGTCGCTACAACTGGCGCTCCCGCTTGAAGAGCGGCGTCCTCTGGGGACTTTCCAAGCGGCTGATCGAACCGGACCGCATGACGGTCCCCTCAATGCTCAAGCAGCACGGTTACTATACCGCCGCGGTCGGAAAGTGGCACCTGGGTATGGACTGGACGCTCAAGGACGGCGGCATCGCCACCGAGAAATCGTATAACAAAAAAACCAATCCCGGCTGGGAAGTCGATTACTCCAAACCGATTCAGAACGGCCCCAACACGGTCGGCTTCGATTACTTCTTCGGCATCAGTGCCTCACTCGACATGCCTCCCTATGTCTATATTGAAAACAACAAAAGCCAGGGCATCCCCACCGTCACCAAGGCCTTCTTCCGGGAGGGACCGGCCCACAAAGATTTCGAAGCCATCGACGTGCTGCCCCGCATCACCGATAAAACCGTTGAGATCATCGACGAACACGCGGCCGCTTCTAAAAAAGGGAAGCCGTTCTTCATCTATTTCCCCCTCAACGCACCGCACACGCCCATCCTGCCCACACCCGAATGGCAGGGGAAAAGCGGTATCAACAAGTACTGTGATTTCGTCATGCAGGTCGATGACACCGTCGGCCAGGTGATGCAGGCGCTCAAGAAACAGGGCATCCACGAAAACACGCTGGTCATCTTCACCGCGGACAACGGCTGCTCGCCCGCAGCCAACTTCAAAGAGATGGCTGACAAAGATCATCAGCCCAGCTACCGCTTCCGGGGTCACAAGGCCGACATCTATGAAGGCGGACATCGCGTCCCCTTCATCGCCAACTGGCCCGCCCGCGTCAAAGCCGGCACGCACTCCGATCAGCTGATCTGCCTGACCGACCTGATGGCCACCGCCGCGGACATCGTCGGTGCGAAGCTGCCCGACAACGCGGGAGAAGACAGCGTCAGCATTCTGCCCGCCCTGGAAGGCAAAGACACACAGCCCCTCCGCGAAGCCGCCGTCCACCATTCGATTCGGGGTGCCTTCTCCATCCGCAAAGGACACTGGAAACTGGAACTCTGTCCGGGGTCGGGAGGCTGGAGTTTCCCCAAACCGGGCAAAGATGATCTCAGCCAGCTCCCGGCCATTCAGCTCTACGATCTGAACGACGATCTGAATGAGCAGAAGAACGTGCAGTCCGAATACCCCGAGGTCGTCAAAGAACTGACCGACCTGCTGCAGAGCTACGCCGACCGCGGTCGCTCCACGCCGGGAGCACCCCAGAAGAACACCGGGGATGTCGACATTTTCGAAGCAGGCAAGTCGGCTCAGAAGATAAAACGACCGCAAAGAATCAAGCAGAAAAAGCCCCAGGTCAAGTCTCAATGAGAAGACCCGATAACAGCGTGTCGGTGGCACAGTTGGCACGTTGGGTGGCACTGTTGGCTTGCCAACAGTGATCGAATAATCTCGCAATTCCCCCAGAAAAATGGGTCCGCCCGGATTCCATTCGGGGTCACCCGCCCGGGAAGCAGGACGTGCGCAAGACCTTATTATATATAAACTTATATTCTAAACTTACGAAATTTTCACTCTGTACCAGCCTGGCGGCGATCCGGAAAAAAACTTGAATTCCGGCCCCGTTCAGGTTATCTTAAAGGCTTGATCTTCCCCTGGAGATTCATCAACCACACGAACTCACCCGCAACACATTCAGCCCGTCAGGCAGTGGTGTCTGACTACCGTCCCTCCGAGATCGGCGGTTCTGACGGACCGGCATTACTTTCAATGTTCTCATCAGGTCACCCCTGTCGCGTTTTCGTGCCTCAGGAGTACCGCCTGTCAGGAATTGAACGCGTATGTATGGTTCTCAAGTTCCACGAGCGCTTATCGTTGGTCTTTCCTTTTTCAGTGCAGTCACATTGTCTGTCTGGTCTGCTGTCGCAGCACCGAAGGCAACTGACAAACCCGCTGCCGCAAAGATTGATTTCGAGAAATCGATCCGGCCACTCCTCGTCCAGCATTGCCAGGACTGCCACGGTCCCGATGCCCGCGAAGGGGGGCTGCGTCTGACGAGCCGCAAAAATCTGCTGCTCCGCAACGATTCGGGAGAGCCCGCCATCGTCGCCGGTAAAAGTGACCAGAGCGAGCTGATTCATCGTGTGTCCACCAAAGTTGAAGGCGAACAGATGCCCCCCGCGGATGTGGGCGATCAACTCACTGCGCAGGAAATCGCCACTCTCAAACAGTGGATCGACGAAGGAGCCGTCTGGCCCAGCGAATCTGAAGAACCGAAACACTGGGCTTATCTGCCTCCCGAAAAACACCCGCTGCCGAAAATCAAAGGCTCCGCGCGCGTAAACAATGCCATCGATGCGTATGTCGTCCGCAAACTGCAGCAGCAGAACCCCCCGCTGCAGCAGGCCCCGATTGCCGACCCGGCCCGTCTGCTGCGTCGCGTTTCGCTCGACCTGATCGGCCTGCCTCCCACCCCGGAACAGGTCGCCGCCTTTGAAAAAGATCACTCCCCGGCCGCCTATGAAAAGTATGTCGACAACCTGTTGAAGTCCCCCCGCTACGGCGAGAAGTGGGCCCGCCAGTGGCTCGACCTGGCCCGCTATGCCGACTCGAACGGTTTCCAGGCGGATCAGCTGCGGGAGATGTGGCTCTACCGGGACTGGGTCATCAACGCCCTCAACCGGGACATGCCCTTCAACCAGTTTACCATTCAACAGATCGCCGGCGACCTGATTCCGAATGCGACCCTCGACCAGAAGATCGCCACCGGCTTTCATCGCTGTACCACCTGTAACGTGGAAGCGGGCGTCGATCCGGAAGAGAACCGCGTCAACCAGATCTTCGACCGGGTCAACACCACCGGCATGGTCTGGCTCGGTACGACCTTCGAATGTGCCCAGTGCCACAATCACAAATACGATCCCTTCACGCAGCAGGACTACTACCAGATCTTCGCCTTCTTCAACAACACGCCGCTGGAAGTGAAGCAGGTCGGGAAGAGTGTGACCTTCGATGTCACCGGCCCCAAACTGATGGTGCCACTCAGTAAAGAAACGCAACAGCAGAAAGACCAGCTGACCAACGAACGTCTGGCACTGCAGAAGAAAGTCAACCAGCGACAGAAACAACTGGAAGAGTCGTACAAAACCTGGGAAGAGTCGACTCTCGCGCTGCTGGAGAACAGCGAAGAAGGCGCAAAAGTTCCCGATAATATTCGCAAGATTCTGAATACGGAAACCGACAAACGGACTGCCAAACAGACCAAGGCACTCACCGCCTATCAGCGCGAACAGGATGCCGATTACGCCCAACTGAACGAACAGCTCAATC
Organism: Gimesia panareensis; assembly: GCF_007748155.1. Classification (GTDB taxonomy): domain Bacteria; phylum Planctomycetota; class Planctomycetia; order Planctomycetales; family Planctomycetaceae; genus Gimesia; species Gimesia panareensis. The sequence goes on along the minus strand of NZ_CP037421.1, from coordinate 265,461 downwards.
AGGTGCGCGAAAAGCTGAACGAACTGGAGCCGGACACGTCGCTGGTCATGGTCGAAATGGACAAGCCGCGGATGAACAACATCTTCAAGCGGGGCAACTTCCTCGACAAAGGGGCTCAAGTCGCCCCGCAGACACCCGAAGCGCTGCATCCGCTCCAGGCCCAGGGCACACCCAACCGCCTCGCCTTCGCGAAGTGGCTCGTTGCTCGGGAGAATCCACTCGTTGCCCGCGTCACCGTGAATCGCTGGTGGTCGCAGTTCTTCGGACAGGGCATCGTCGCCACCCAGGAAGATTTTGGCAGCCAGGGCGATCCCCCCACGCATCCCGAACTGCTCGACTGGCTGTCCGTCGAGTTCATGGAACACAACTGGTCGATGAAACACGTGCATAAACTGATCGTCATGTCCGCCACGTACCAGCAGTCATCGAAAGTCACTCCCGCCCTGCTGGAAGCCGATCCCTACAATAAACTTTTGACCCGCGGTCCCCGCCTGCGACTCTCCGCGGAAACGATTCGCGACAACGCACTGGCGATCAGCGGTCTACTCTCCACCAAAATGGGAGGCCCGCCGATCTACCCGCCACAGCCCAACGGACTCTGGCGACACGTCGGTCGTAATGCTCCGAAATACAACACCTCCACTGAGGAAGATCGCTACCGCCGAGGCGTGTATGTCATCTGGCGGCGCAGTGCCCCCTACCCGAGCTTCACAAATTTCGATGCCCCCGACCGCGGGGCCTGTACGATCAACCGTTCGCGGACGAATACGCCTCTCCAGGCACTCACTCTGCTCAACGACCCCGCTTATATTGAGATCGCCACCGGTCTGGCGAAACGGCTGGCAACCAGAGGTCTGACCAGCGGAATGACCGATCGAGAGCGGATCGAATACGCGTTTCGACTCTGTCTGTCTCGACAACCCAAAACCGTCGAAGTCGATCACCTCACGAAAGTCTTCGAACAGGAACTAAAGCACTTCCAGGACCATCCCCAGTCAGCCCAGAAACTGATCTCAGCGGAGAACCGGCCGGAAGGCGTTGGGGCGTCCCGCATGGCGGCCTGGCTGTATGTCGCTAACATCCTGCTCAACCTCGACGAAACGATCACGAAGGGCTAATCATGAACGAACGCATGCAACAACTGCTGAACTATACCCGTCGTGAATTCTTTCAACGGGCCGGCATGGGCGTCGGGGGCGCTGCACTGACCACCCTGCTCGCCAATGACCTGCTGGGGAACATCCCCACTGGGACGAATCCGATGGCGGCCCGCCAGTCGCATTTCGCACCCAAAGCAAAAAATGTGATCTTCCTGCACATGGTCGGCGCGCCCTCGCACCTCGATTTATACGATGCCAAACCGAAACTGCAGGAACTGGACGGCGAGCTGGTTCCCGATAAACTCTGGGAAGGCTTAAGACTGGCCTTCATCCGCGAACAACCCAAACTGATGGGCAGTCCGTTTGCCTTCAAACGCCAGGGAGAGGCAGGCATCCCGATCTCCGAACTGATGCCCCACCTCGGGTCGGTTTCGGATGAACTCTGCATGATCCATTCGCTGAAAACCGATCACTTCAATCACGCTCCCGCACAGCTGTTCTTCCAGACCGGTTTTTCCCGCTTCGGTCGGCCGTCGCTGGGCTCGTGGGTCAACTACGGTCTCGGTTCGGAAAACAGTAACCTGCCCGGCTTCGTCGTGCTGATCACCGGTAATGTCGCCGGTGCCGGCAACAGCCTGTGGGGCAGCGGCTTTCTCCCCAGTATTTACCAGGGCGTTGAATTCCGCTCTCAGGGAGACCCGGTGCTCTTCCTGTCGAATCCCAAAGGGATGACCGGCGAGGACCGTAAACGGATCATCGACAGTGTGAACCATTTGAACAAGGTCCAGCTGGCGGATGTCGGCGATCCCGAAATTGCCACCCGCATCAACCAGTACGAAATGGCCTACCGCATGCAGACCGCGGTGCCCGAGCTGATGGATATCTCCAACGAACCGAAACACATTCACGAGCAGTACGGCACCGAACCCGGTAAAGCCAGCTTCGCCAACAACTGTCTGCTGGCCCGCAGGCTGGTGGAACGGGGTGTGCGGTTCGTGCAGCTGTTCGACCAGGGCTGGGACCATCACGGCGGCCTGGTCAACGGACTGAAACGCAAGTGCAAACAGGTCGACCAGCCGATCGCGGCTCTGATCAAAGATCTGAAACAGCGGGGTTTGCTGGATGATACGCTGGTCGTCTGGGGCGCTGAGTTCGGCCGCACTCCCATGGTTCAGGGCGACCGCAAATCGCCGGGACGCGATCATCACAAAGATGCCTACTCTGTCTGGATGGCAGGCGGCGGCGTCAAACGCGGATTCGCTTACGGCAAGACCGATGACATCGGCTTCAATGTCGCCGAAAAGCCGATGCACGTGAATGACTTCCACGCGACCCTGCTGCACCTGCTGGGCATGGATCACGAACGGCTGACGTTCAAATTCCAGGGGCTCGACATGCGGATCACCGGAGTGGCTGGAAACGTGGTGCCGGAAATCATCGCGTAAGCAGCGGTCAGTCGTCAGCTCGCAGCATGGGCTGGATTTCCGTCACGAAATCGTTGGCGTCGGTAAAGTTGCGATAGACCGATGCGAAGCGGACAAAGGCCACCTGATCCACGTTCTTCAACTCCGTGGAAACCCGCTCGCCGATAAACCGCGAGGGGACTTCGCGATCGAAGTTTTCATAGATCTCGGCTTCGATCTGAGCCACGATGGATTCAATCTGATCGGGGCTGACGGGGCGTTTGTAACAGGCGGTCTCAATCCCCTTGACCATTTTCATCCGATCGAAGGGCACGCGGGCACCATCTTTCTTGACGACTTTGAGGGGGGATTCTTCGATCTTTTCGTAGGTCGTGAAGCGTTTGCCGCAAGCCAGGCATTCACGCCTGCGGCGCACACTGAAAGGTTGACTCAAGCGCGAATCAATGACTTTCGTCTCACCATCACGACAAAAAGGGCACATCATGAGCGACGCGACTCCCGGTAGGAAACAGCAACAGCCCGTCTATTCAGCCATTAAAGCTCTGCAGGCTATTGTTAAAAAATAGCAGGATCGTAACTGATTCACCAGTCAATTGTTCAGAAAACCCGAATTTTTAGTGGTTTACCGATCATCAGTAAAAACACGCTCAAACCCGCGATACGTTCACTCGATGGGTTGATCCAGAATTTCTTCATGCGCCTGCGATTCACTCACATCCATCCGCAAGTCATCCAGCGTTTCTTTCAATTCCGCTTTGACGCCGGTTACAACGTAAACCAGTACGACCAGAAACGCGAGTCCACTGATCAACAGTAATAACGTCCAGATGCTCATCCACAGATACATAATCAGTTCTCTCTCAGGTTAAGCCGGATTGGCGGAGGCGCTCGGATTCGTTTCGGCACGTCGGTCGGGAAACAACAGTGAAAACACGATGTAGGCTGTAATTGAAAATGCGAACGTGAGCAGCGTCAGATGGGTCCCGTTCACTTCCATTTGGATATACTTCCTGCCTATGACTGGGCTAGCCTGCTTGGTTTCTTTAGACTTTTCCTTTTCAAATTCCGCTTGAATGGACATCGTACCTTCGGGTGGACTGACCTTCTCGGCTTCCAATGACATCGTTTCTCCGACTTTCATTTGATTCAACTCATTGATCTTTTCCACACAGGGTCCCATCGCCGACAGTCCCAGTAGACCTCCCAGAATGGCTGCGAGTGCCCCGGCCTGGCTCCCCCGTTTCCAGTACAGACCACCGACCACCGTGGGAATCGCCCCGGAGAGGTAAACGGCACCCGTGACAGCCAGGTACCCCCAGAGATCGCTGCTGACTTCATACCACAGCCCCCAGGTCAAAAGCATGGCCCCGATCACGAAGATCGAAATCCGTGTCGTGAGAATCCGGGAACGCTGGCTCATCGGCCCGGCTATGGGAGCGATAATATCCTGGGTAATCACGCCGCTCCAGCAGAGCAGGTAACTGTCGTGGGTCGACATGAAAGCGGCAATCATGCCCGCCGTCACCAGTCCCAGCAGGCCGGTCGGCACCACTTTCGCCAGAAACAGGGGCATGGCGGACAGTGATGTAATCGAGGCCCTGGTCTCGACTGCCTGGTTAAATTCCCGAAACAGTTCCGGCTGAGACGCGAAAAAGGCAAACGTCCCGATGCCCCAGAATACCGGCAGGGCGCGACGTGCCAGAAAGGAGATGGAGCTCAGCGAATAGAGTTTTTGAGCCACTTCCGCGCTCTGGCAGGAGAGCGTGCGGGCAGCACTGGTTGGCCAGAGGAGCGCTGCCGAACCGATGACAATCGCCATCTGCACTACCTGCAGCCAGCCGATGGGCTTTCCGTTCCCCGATAGATTCTTGTCATGGAAGGGATCAAAATAACCGTTCTGCTCAGTCACGATCGCCGACAGCCCATCCCAGCCGATCGACCAGAAGACCACGCCGGTCACAATCACCATACCGGTCCCCAGGATCAGAAACTGGATCAGGTCGGTGATCACCACGGAGACCATGCCCCCCAGCACGGTATAGAACAGCACCAGCAGCAACAGGCCCGTCATGATCAGCTTCAGATAAATTTCGTCCTGCAATCCGGAGATCGCGGTCAGGAACTGGGAACCCGCTTTGAGAAACAGGCCCATGTTCAAGACGCCCGAGATGACCATCACCGTCGCCCCCACGACCCGGACTTTTTGTGAATAGCGTTGTTCGTAATATTCGGGGATTGTCATGATCGACGACTGCCTGAGCCGATAGACAACAAAGCCGGTCAGACCGATCAGCAGCACCGCCCCCGCTTCCAGAAAGGCGAGGTACAGCGAAGCGTACTGCTGGGTAAAACCGAGTTCGGCCATATACATCACGGTCACCAGGCCCAGTTCGGTCCCGGTCATCGTTGCCAGGGCCAATCTCAGGCGGAGTTTCCGCCCGGCGACCAGGTAATCGGACAGGTTTCCGACGTAACGATTGGCCCACAAACCAATTACGATCGATGAGAGCAGGTAGCAGGCGACGAGGAACCAGTCCAACAGGGTGAAATTTGTATCGTACAGCGAAATGGTCTGGTCTCCCTCGGCCCCGGTTTTGGTGCTGAATTTCGAAAATTCGCGAAAAACAGCGGAAAGGATTCATTTAGCAGCGGTTGCAATCGTTGACATTTCCCTTTACCATATGTCGCTTCGCAAATCGTCGCGGGCGAAATGTCCGTTTGACCAGCATGCTTTAAGAGCGCTTCTTGCGATTAAGACACCACTATGCCAGTTTTGACGGTCAATTTCCATAGTAAATGACCGTCTTCGAAATAACATCTATTCAGAGGGGATGACACCGTGTCACTCGACAAAAGTTTGAAGAGCAAAAGCTCGCTGACCCGTGCCCGTAACGTGTTGAAGCGCGCTGAACGTATTGAAAAATTGAAGTTCGAAGATCGCTGGGTCGAAGGCCAGGGCGCTCTGGGACTGCCTAAAGTCCGCGTCGAAAAAGTTTCGATCGGCAAGAAGAAGAAAAAGAAGAAAGACGACGACGAAGATTAATCGTCCGGTCCCGTCTGAACGGAGGAGAGTTCCTGCTGTATACAGACTCTCCTCCACGTGGACCCTTTTCTGAGTGCAGAACATTTCACCGGGGAGCAAGGAATGCATGCCCTGTATCTGCTGCGAGCGTTCGGAGGGATTTTCGTAAGACAACGCTATCGCGGTGCCGCCCGTGAGTTCCTTGCACGCACCAGTTCCTGTCGCGCCGTCCAGCAGGAGACCCTGCAGGACATCCTGCAACTCAACGCCGACAGCGACCTGAGCCGCCAGCACAAACTGGACGGCTCCTGCACGATTGAAGATTTTCAATCCCGCTTTCCCGTTACGGAATACGATTTTTTCCAACCCTATATCGAACGGGTCAAACAGGGTGAGACGCAGGCGCTGTTAGGTCCCGAGAATCAGCTGTTGATGTTTACCTTGAGCAGCGGCACGACCACGGATTCCAAATTCATTCCGATCACGGTCCCCTTTCTGAAAAGTTACCGCCAGGGCTGGCAGAACTGGGGCATCCTGACCTACGACGACTACCCTTCGCTCAAATATCACAACATCGTTCAGCTGACCAGCAACTATGATAAATTTCGCACGCCCGGCGGCGCTCCCTGTGGGAACATCAGCGGCCTGGTCGCGGCGATGCAGAGTCCCGTCGTGCAGTCGATGTATACCGTGCCCGGCGAAGTTTCCCGTATCGACGACGCACAGCTGAAATACTACACCACGCTGCGGCTCGCGCTGGCCGACCGCTATGTGGGCATGCTCACCACGGCCAACCCGAGTACACTGCTGCACCTGGCCCGGTTCGCCGACCAGGAAAAAGAATCCCTGGTGCGGGACATCGCGGACGGCCGACTGACCGGCGCCGCGCAGATGGATCCGAGGGTCCTGGGAAAATTAAAACGACGGTTGCAGCGGAAGAACCGCCGGCGGGCACGCGAACTCGAACAGATCATCGAACGCACCGGTCACCTCTATCCGCGCGACTACTGGCCCGGGCTCTGCGTACTGGCGGTCTGGACCGGAGGCAGTGCGGGTGCGTACCTGTCTCAACTAAAACCCTACTATGGAGATCTGCCGGTCCGCGATCATGGGCTCTCGGCCAGTGAAGGACGCATGACAATTCCCCTCGCCTCCGGCACTTCGAGTGGCGTGCTGGATATCACGTCCCACTTTTTTGAGTTTGTTCCCGAAGCAGAAGACCCGCTGACGACAGACCATATTCTGACGGCGGATCAGCTGGAAGAGGGGCAGAATTATTATATCCTGCTGACCACGCCTTCGGGCCTGTATCGCTATCACATCTGTGACGTCGTGCGTTGTACCGGCTTTTATCAGTCCACTCCCATGCTCGAATTTCTGCACAAGGGCGCTCACATCTCCAACCTGACAGGTGAGAAAATTACCGAGTCCCAGGTCGTGACAGCCGTCCGCGGCGCCACAGAAGAGGTCGCTCTCGAACTCGGTCAGTTCACAGTCATCCCCCAATGGGGTGAACCGCCGCGCTATCAGCTGCTGTTTGAAGAATCCCCCACGCTGTCGGCTGAATCACTCACGCGATTGCTCGCCGCCTTCGATCAGCAGTTGCAGGAAGCCAATTGTGAATATGCGGAGAAACGACAGTCCGGTCGGCTCGCGCCGCCAGTCCCCTGCCCGCTCAAGCCGGGCACGTGGCAGCGTTTCGCAACTGAGCGTCAGCAGAAACCGGGAGGCAGCCTGGAGCAGTACAAGCACCCCTGCCTGATTCCCAAACTCGATTACGCCAGCGAACTGATCGAAAAGTTTTCGCATTGAGTCATGAATCACTCTGTAACATCGATCATTATTTAAAGACCGGCTGACTGCTCCGCAGGAAACCGAACAGGTCCCGCAATTGCTGGTCGCTCAGTTTATCGAGCAGTCCATCGGGCATCAGGGATTTCGGCTGCTTGATCATTTCATCGATGTTTTCCCGCTTGATCGTCACGTTCTGACCGTCGGCGCCGCGAAGTACGACGATCTGTTTGTCCTGATCATACAGGAAGCCGGAGACCACCAGACCGTCGTCGGTGATCACCAGATACGTTTCGAAACCTTCGCGGATTTCCGCACTCGGATTCACAATGTGCATCAGCATCCGCAGGGAATCGTCGCGCTTGTACTGCGTCAATTCGGGTCCGACGCGTTTCCCTTCCCCAAACAGCACATGGCACTTGGCGCAGTTCTGCTGATACAGTTCCTTGCCGCGATAAACATCGCTGGCTCCCTGCTCCAACACCCCGGAGATGCGGGCAATACTGGCCTGCATCTGCTGGCTGGATGCGCCCTGAATCTCTTTCCAGTGCCGAGCGACCAGTTCTTTGATCTCTGGATCCTGGTGAATCGTCATCTTACGGACCAGATCTTCCGGGATCGACTGTTTCTCGATGCGCCCCTCTTCAACAGCCGCCAGTAACGCACGCGTCCACGCTTTACGGCTGACGAGCGTACTCAACGCCACTTCGCGGACGTCGTCCGCATAACTTGGATACCGCTCCAGAATCACAGTCGCGATTTCCGGCTGCTGATATTTCTGTAAGGCGACCAGCAACGCGGTCTGCAGGTCGGCATTTTTCGTGCTGCTCAACAACGACTGCAGCGCGGGCCGTGCCTGGGGCTCCTGCAGTTCACCCAGTACCTGGATATAATCCACCAGCTCTGCCTGGTTTTTGCCCGTTGCTTTTTTCTCTGGTGACTTGAGTGCATCGAGCGCTTTCTGAATGGCGTCGCTGTTGCCCAGTCGCATCTGCAGGGTCGTCGAGCCGCCGCCCGCATCCGCGAGTGCCTTGACCAATGCTTCGGGCAGACCGGCCAGCGAACGTCCCTTGAAGGAACTCTCGAAACCGGTCATCAGGAGTTTGCGCGAGTCCACATCGGGGGCCAGTTCGAACAGTTTCGCACAGGTGACCAGATCGGTCCGACTTCCCGCGGTCGCATAACGGCGGATCAGTCGCTCCAGCAGAGCGGTCTGCACCAGCGGGCGCTGCCAGAACTGTTTGTCTTTCAGTAGAGCGAGGACCTGCTCCCGATCCGAGATCGACTTGGATTCCAGTGCCCACCAGAGCATCAGCGGCTGAAAGGGATCATCCACGTCTTCGGCATGTCGACTCAGCGCTTCGACCAGGGGCAGGCAGACATCAGCGGGCAGACGCCGCGCCGTTGCCGCCAGCTGGCCGCGAACTTCCGCGTTCGTTTCGGTCCTCGCCATCTCGACCAGCTTCTCGCCGATATGACTGGAGACCACTTTGTCATCCCCCAGCAGCCGCACCGTCCAGAAGCGAACCATCGGCTGCGGATGTTTCAATGTCTCTTCCGCAACCGCATCGTCAAATCCCTGCGAGAGATTCAATGCCCAGAACGCTTCCAGCGCGAGGTGCCCGTCGTTCTCTTTGATCCACTGTTTGAGCACCGGAATGACCGACGGATCTTTGCGATCTCCGATCAGCCGTAAGGCAGTCCGGCGGTGCCATTCATTGGGATGCTTGAGCAGTTCCAGCAGTTCGCGGGTCGTCTTTTTACTGAGATCCTCAACCTTGCGGGGCTGTGCGTCTTTCCCTTTCAAACGATAGATACGGCCCGAATTGGGATCGATCTGCCCCTGGTAATGCTGGCCATGGGCGATGAACTCTTCGTAAAAATCAGCCACGTAAACGCCGCCGTCTGGTCCTACGTAGATCGCCACCGGCCGAAAGCCCAGGTCCGTGCTCTTCAGAGGAAAGCCGACATCCTCAGTCTGAAAGGAAGATCCCAAAGGCTCGACTTTGGTCAGTACCAGATACTGATGCAGCGGGTCGACGGAGATCAGCTTCCCTTTAAAACGCGCGGGCAGTGTGTCCCCTTCGTACTTCACCAGGGCATGGCTGAAGCGGGGCGTGGCCGCATGCTTCATGAAAGGAAGCAGGCCGAAAGCATAAGGGTTACTCACATCGCCATACTTCCGCTCGGTCCCCTTTTCGTAATAGCCTCCCTGCACGTAATAAAATCCGCGGGTGCCGCCCCCGTTGTGACCGGAATAGACGCGGCCGTCCGCATCGACTTCCAGTCCAAAGGCATTGCCGCCCCCTTCGGCGAAGAGTTCGTAGCGCCCCGTTTCGGGATGATACCGCCAGACCGCGGGGCCTTCGCAGTAGATTGATTTCGCATCCGGCTGATCGCTGTTTTTCAGATGCGAGACAAGGTTACTCCCCTGCACCATGTAGAGCCAGCCGTCCGGTCCCCACTGCAGACTGTTAGGCGCAGAGTGCGTATCGGACAGACCAAAACCCCGCAGACGGACTTCCGGATCGCCGTCGGGGATATCGTCGTTGTCTTTGTCGGGATAAAAGAGGAGGTAAGGCGGATTGAGCACCCAGATGCCTCCCCGCCCTTTGACAACCGAGGTCGCGATATTCAGATCACCGGCGAAGACCTTGTGCTCGTCGTACTTGCCGTCGCCGTCGGTATCTTCGTGAATCGTGATCCGGTCATTGCCGGGAAAGTGATTCGGCGGCGGGGGCGAGAGCCGGTCGAATTCCATGCGGTAATATTTATTGCGGCTCAATACCTTGAGCCCCGCGGGATAGGGATACTGTCGATACTGCACGACCCACATCCGCCCCCGTTCGTCGAAGCTCATGAACAGTGGCTGACCGATCAGAGGTTCGGTGAGCAGTTGTTCCACCTCGACATCGTCATCGGTTTCAAACAGCGTCATCGATTTTTCCGGAGAGAGCCGACGTCCCGGCGACAGTTTCGCCGATCGTTTGAGCGTCGATGTCGCGGGGGTGAACTGATCGAAGGCCGCCTGCGCGGGCTTCTGATCACGGGCGGTTAATGCCCACCGGGGATCATCGCCCGGCAGGAACTCCCATTCCCCTTTGAGGACGCACTCGAGAAAGTAGCCGGCCAGAATCGGAGGGACGCCACGAAAGCCGCCCGGACCTTCCTGATTAAATACCCGGATCGCGATTGTATTGTATTTCCCCAGCTTGAGCGTTCCCGGGGGGACTTTATAGCGCTGATAGCTGTCGAAGCCGCTTTTAAATTGCGGGGGGAATGATCCGATCTGACCGATGCGGGTTCCATTGATATAGACCTCATGCGCGTCCGCCAGTTTTTCGATCGAGAGTGTGACGGAATCCCGCCAGAGGGGACGGGCAGTCATGTCGGCCCAGTTATTGGGAACTTTGACGTAGCAACGATACCAGGCAAAGCCATCCAGATCGGCATACTTGCCTGCCTGCTGGTCTTCCCATGCCCCGGGAACCTGAATCAGAGAAGTTTTCGCATTAGGATCCGCCGCCTGAAGACAATTTATACTGTAGAGAGTTAAAGTTATGAATAACGCCACAAAACAGGACTTGTTCATCTTCATGTACTCCATTCAGGATTCAGCTCTGATTAAAAGGACTGCGATAATTAAATATTATTTAATTATTTGAACAGAAGGAGGAACGACTTTCAATATCGATAAAAATGTCACATGGATTTTGAATTTAGATGGATTTGCTGGAAATTTCCCCGTTAGAAACGGGACGCCTGCGTAGTGAGATTACTACCTGACGAAATAACTTGATGAACTCCGGGGAACAGGGCATTGGAAACTTCTCGACTGATCTTGAGACAGTGGTGTGATGATGATGTCGCACCGTTTGCAGATCTCAACAACGATCCACAAGTAATGAAATATTTTCCGTCCACTCTGACATACGAACAGAGTGCGCAGATGGTGGAAGATATCCGAAAGCACTTTGAACAATACGGCTTCGGGCTGTGGGCAGTCGAAATCAAAGACCAGGCAAAATTCGCGGGATTTATCGGTCTGGCAGTTCCTCAATTCACCGCATTTTTTACCCCCTGCATCGAAATCGGCTGGCGGCTGGCAGCACCATACTGGAATCAGGGATACGCCACTGAGGGCGCACGCGCGGTACTGGACTATGGGTTTGATGAATGCAATCTGAACCAGCTGGTCTCATTCACCGTACCCGACAACATCGCTTCGCGGAGAGTGATGGAGAAGATCGGCATGTCCTACATCGACAATTTCGACCACCCGGGACTGCCTGACAACGACCCACTACAACGCCACGTACTCTATTGCATCACCCGCTCCGAACGGGATGCCCTGCAGCCGAATTAGCCCTTACTTCGACAACCGGTCGAGCACGTTCTTTGTGATCTGCTGGACAATCGGATCTTTCCCGCGGAGTCCGTGTGCCCAGTCGGTACTGCCCACCGTCAGTACGGTGCCCCCGTTGGTATACATCCCCAGAACTGCGGCACCGACCCGGTCTTTTTCGAAACGGTCATACCACAGGCTGTCGCCGGGTGCCCATTTCGCCGGGCAGGTCGCCAGGATCTGGAACGTTTTGGGCGTCCCATCTTTAAAGGTAGGCACGGGCAGACCATCCTGCAGCACAAACTGACAGCCGTCACACTCGTAACCGACGATCGTATCCTTGCCCCCGAATTCATCTCCCTGCCTGATGCCGGTCTTTGCAAAGATCCAGTGCTCGGGTCGATGCACGCGGTAAGCGCCAGCGCCATCCATGAACTGGCCGTGGCTTTTGTGATAACCGCCATACAGAAAGCCGACACCGGTCAACTGGTTTTCCGGGCGGTTGACCAGGTGATGACTCCAGAGAGTGGTCAGGGTACTGCGATCATCGGTCGGGAAAACGGGATCCTGGTTATACCACTGCTTCCAGCAGGTCAGGGCGCGACCCGCATCTTCACTGCGAACCTGCCAGCAGACCGAGTTCCCGCTGAAGAAGGCAACGTTCCCCCCCTGCCTGATGTACTCCTCCAGGTGATCACGCATCGGTGCCGACCAGTACTCATCATGGCCGACACTCAGTACGAGTTTATAATGCTTGAGCAGCTCCGGATGGAACTCCAGATCGCTGTTGGCAGCGTAGTCCAGCTGATAGCCGTTCTGTTCGGCCCAGGCGATGAAAGGATATTCCCAGTTGGAAAACTGTCCGGCCAGGGGACGATCAAAAGAAACGCGGTGCCCCTGCAGATGATTGCGTCCATGGTAGCTGTACAGGCTGGAACCGCCCCAGTTATTGTAGGCGTTGTAGGTGTTCGTTGAGAGTTGAATCAGAATCTTCGTCTCAGCTCCCGGCTGTTTCGGACGGATGATAAAAAACAGGCTCGATTCAGCAGAGCGTGTATTCCGCTGAATGAATTTTCCACCCCGATCGCGCACGCCCAGGCGGACACTGTAATAACCGCTGGCCCAGGAATCGGGGATGGTCAACTCGAACGCGGCCGGCCACTGACAGCCGTTGGAAGAGGCATCTTCGGGCACCGGGTAAGCAATCCCGTTTTTGCGTGTCTCTTTGAAGACCGTCTTGTTCTCCGCTCCCAGGCGGGTGATCTCGATCGAATACTGCGGTTCAGAACTGGAAAGATGAAACCGGATTTTCTCTCCCGGCTGATAGCTCAACTGGTTGGTATAGCCCTCGATAAAAATCGAACCGGCGTCATCTTCCGCGCCGCGCAGATGCCCGGTCAACAGGGTTGTGAATACCAGCAGCAGCAACAGTCGAGAGAACGCTGAAATCATGGTGATCTTCCTCAGTCAGAACAGCGGGGTGTAAAGTAGAGTTCAAACTCTCTTTCGATCCTACCATCGACGGTCACCGGTTGCCATCATCGTGCCTGTCAGTTTCCTGCGAAATTTCTGACAGCGCGGGAGCCGCTCAGGACAGCGGATGACTCGTCTGACGATATTCGCGGGGCGACATCCCCATCAGGCGACCGAACATGCGGATCATGGCTTCCTGATGCTGAAAGCCGCAACGGTCGGCGATTTGCGAGATGGTCAAGTTGGTCTCCCTTAACAGGCGGGTAATTCGATTCAGTTTTGCCTTGCGGATTTCAGTAGCCGGAGAACGATGCAGAGCCTTTTGAAAGCGATGCTCCAGGATGCGGCGCGACACATTCAACTGCTGCGTGAGATCGGAAACCTGCAGAGGGAGATGCACCTGCTGGCGGATCAGCTGAATCGCCTCGCGGACCAGATCGTCATCCGCGAACAGCGTATCGGTCGAGGCCCTCTCTTCTATGGAGAGCGGAGGAATCAGCACCGGCGTGCGCGGCGCGGGCTGCCCCTGGATCATCTGATCCAGCAGTTGTGCCGCGGTATGACCGACCACGTGCGGCCCCTGGTTAATACAGGAGAGAGGCACCGGCGACAGGGCCGACATCAGCGGATCGTGTTCAATACACAGGATGGCTACCTGGTCCGGGATTTCCAGATGATGGTTCACGCAGACCGTAGCGACTTCACGCCCCACCTTACTCGACCAGACCAGCAGCGCGACCGGTCGGGGGAGTTCCCACAACCATTCTTTCAGTCGATGCTGCTGCTGTTCGTAGTCGGCTTCCTTCGTCAGCTCATAGTAGGGAAAGTCATAACAGACGCCCCCCGCCTGTTCGACGGCGGACTGAAATTCGCGCTGGATCGTGGGTGGATATTTCAGATTCGGGTCGGCACCGATGTAACCAAACGAACGAAACCCCTTATTGAGAAAGAAGTCGGCTGCCAGGCTGGCACAGGCGCGTTCATCCGAAACGACTTTCGGAATGCGGGCCGAATGCTTTCCCAGCCAGGAAACATTCACCGCAGGCAGACGCCGCCCGACGATGGACTGACGAATCCGGGCATCCGTCAACCGGCAAATCGTTCCGTTCCCGTGCCAGGTAGCAGGAATCTGCAACTGCTCCTGCAAGCCACGGAATTCAATCCAGAAATCCCAGCCCCCCTGCTCGAAGGCATAGTCGGCGATGCCCTGAATAATCTGACGGCTCCAGTCGCTGGAGGTCTGAATCAGCAGCGCAATTTTGCGTCGTTCGGGAAATCTCATCTCTTGTTATTTTCTGTAGTTAAGGCCTGATACTCCACCCGGTTCCACGGAAAACAGACTGCCAGAACATGTTAAAGAAGCGATGAAGACCGTGTAAATATTATCAATTTAACTGCGTATATTATCATTGTATTCTGACTTCCAATCCCGATACTTGGCAAGACAGAACTTTAAGTTTGGCATAACAAAGTTTGACAAAGCCTGGCGGGAGGAATTCCTGTCTTCCCGCCAGGCCGCGAACTTCCTGAACCTCACCAGAGCAGGAAACCCGTAGCAGGTCGCTCGCTCTGCCCTCACCGATAGCAAACCATGTCGACTCAGACTTACCAGCGAAACTATGATGTGATTGTCATCGGCGGCGGTGTGCTGGGTGCATTTCATGCCTACTTCGCCATGCAGCGCGGCTGGAAAACCCTGCTGATCGAACGCGACATTTTCCCCCAGCAGGCCTCCGTCCGGAATTTTGGACTGATCATTCCCAGTGCCATGCCGCCGGGAATCTGGCGCGATCGCGCACTGGCTTCCTGTGACATCTATGAGGAGCTGACCAGTCAGCTGGGAGTCCCCCTGCGACGGGTGGGTACGCAATACCTTGCGCATACCGCAGCAGAAGCCCGATTTTTAAAACAGATGTCGATCGCGATGCAGGGCAGCCCCTGTCCCGCAGAATTTCTGAATGCGGAGGAAACGATCCATTCCAGCTGTTGCCTGAACCCCGAATTCTGCTCGGGCAGCCTGTACTTTCCCCAGGATCTGCAACTGGATCCGGACCAGTTCTTTCGCGAGCTGATCAACTGGATCGCCTGCACGTCGGACTGCGATTACCTGCCCAAAACCACTGCCGTCTCGGTCAGGGAACGCAGCAGCCACTGCCAGGTCAAAACCGCCGACGGCAGAGCCTTTCACGCGGAACACGTGATTGTCTGCTCCGGCGCGGACCTGCAGACACTCTTCCCCGAAGAATATATCGAGCGGAACGTGCAGTACTGCAAACTGCAGATGCTCAAAATTTCCAATCCCGAAAATCGTACACTGGGGACCAGCATTGCCTCTCCGATCGCTCTGACGCGCTATCCGGCGTTCCTGAATACGCAGTTTCTGCAGGGAATCACCCTGGATGCGCCCGCTGCGGAACTGCAGGAGCATGGGATTCAGATCTGGATGACGCAGAATCAGCACAACGAATTTATTCTCGGCGATTCGCACGCCTATTCAGTCGATCCCCCCACCGAGCGGATGTCGGCGGAGGTGGAAGAACTTATCATTAATTATGCGCGAAAGATGTTCGTGAAACTCGATTTTCAGGTCACAGACCGCTGGTGCGGTATTTATACTGAGGAGAAAGCGGCGGGCCTGTTCCACAAACAACCGGGCGAACGCATTCAGCTCCTCACGGGGATCGGCGGCAAAGGAATGACGACGGGACCAGGTCTGGCAAAAGAAAATATCGGTCAACTCTCTCTTTGATAAAGCAGGCCCTGATGTCCAATCACTCCAACCGTAACTGGCAGATCGTGACTCTGACGAGTCTGTTTTTAGGCTACGTCGGTTACTATATCTGCCGTTCCAACCTGGCCGTCGCGACGCCGCTGCTGCTCTCGGAAGAATCCGGTCTGGGGATCACCAAAATTCAGATCGGCACGGTCGCCTCGGTCGGCGTGATGCTGTATGCCTTCGGTAAAATCATCAACGGCTATCTGGCCGACTTCCTCGGCGGGCGGCTGATGTTTCTGACGGGCATGCTCTGTTCGATTCTGTTCTCAGTGCTGTTCGGCCTGGCTGCCGGCCTGACCCTGTTTATCCTGATCTGGGCCTGTAACCGCTTTGTCCAGTCGATGGGCTGGGTGGCGCTGGTCAAAACCGCCTCGCGCTGGTTTCCGGTGCAGTGGCATGCGACGGTCATGGCAATCCTCTCGCTCTCATTTCTGTTCGGCGATGCCTTTGCCCGCGTCTACCTGGGCAGCCTGATCATGCTCGGTGAGAATTATGGTTCGCTCAGTTTCCTGGCGAACTGGCGGACCGTGTTTTTCGTCGCTGCGGGTACGCTGACGGCGATCGCGATCTTCGTCTATTTCACTCTCAAGTCGAGTCCCCATGATGTGGGCCTGGAAGAACCGGAGGCCAATCCGCTGAATGTTTTCGGAGCGGAAGGCAATCATGCGCAACGGATTTCGATTAAAGAGGTGCTCAAGCCGCTGGTCGCCAGTCCGTTGTTCTGGCTGATCTGTGTAATGAACTTCAGCCTGACTCTGGTTCGGGAAACGTTTAATTTCTGGACCCCGACTTTTTTGAATGAGGTGGCCCAGTTCGATATCGGATCGGCGGCAGTGGGCAGCATGCTGTTTCCGCTGGTGGGAGGCTGTTCGGCCCTGCTGGCCGGCATCACTTCCGATCGACTCCGCGGCCGCCACGGGCGCGTGGTGTTACCCAGCCTGATTCTGCTCGTGCTCTCGCTGGTCCTGCTGAGTACGGTCGATGTGACCGGCAAGCCTTACCTGGCATTGACGCTGCTGTCGCTGGTCGCCTTTTTCCTGATGGCCCCCTACTCTTTCCTGTCCGGCGTGATGGCGATTGACCTGGGAGGCAAACGGGGCTGTTCGACCGTCGCCGGCCTGGTCGATTCCGCCGGTTACCTGGGCGCGATTCTGTCCGGCCATACGGTGGGCATGATTGCCCAGTACTACGGCTGGAAGATGGCCTTCGGCGGACTGGCCGGCATCTGTTGTACCGCGATCATAGCGGGCGCCATTTACTGGATGATTCAGGAACGTGAAATGAACCTGGCGCAAACCCTGTCCGAAATCAATCCTCCGGAGGCAAACGATGTCCCCTCAAGCTGAAACGCAGGATATTCTCCAGGAAATACGCGCCCTCTTCGCAGAGAAAGGCAATGAAATGTATGCCGGCGAAGCGGTCTCCCAGACTGAGCACGCTTTGCAGGCCGCCTCTGCCGCCGAACAGGAAGAGGCACCGCCGGAACTGATCACCGCGGCCCTGCTGCATGACATCGGTCACCTGTTACATAAGCACGATGAAGACTGTGCTACACAAGGCATCGATGATCTGCATGAACGGATCGGCGCGGCCTGGCTGAAGAAGTATTTCCCCGAAGCGGTCACCGAACCGATTCGCCTGCACGTGGATGCCAAACGTTACCGCTGTGCCACAAATGCGGAGTATCTGTCCCGCCTCTCACCCGCATCGGTCCTGAGCCTGGAACTCCAGGGGGGCCCCTTTGATGAACGCGGGCAGCAACAGTTTGAAAGCAATCCCTGGCACCTGGAGGCCCTCCGCCTGCGGAACTGGGATGAAGCAGCCAAGATTCCCGGTCTGGAAACGCCGGAACTCGAATATTTTTTAACCTCAGTCCAACGGGTCCTGCAGCAGCAGCCCGGGGACCTCAACTGAATGAAAGTCAGCATGCAATCGACACAAATTAAACTGGTGATTTTTGACTGGGCAGGTACCACCATTGACCACGGCTGTTTTGCGCCGATCTCCGCCTTCATCAAAGCCTTTAAGGCCTGCGGCGTCGAGGTCACTCCCCAGCAGGCCCGCGGTCCCATGGGACTGCACAAGCAGGATCACATCCGCAGCCTGTTTCAACTGGACGAGATCGCCGCCCAGTGGGAGGCCCTGCACCAGCGTCCCTGGTCTGAAGACGATGTGAAACAGATCTATGAAACGTTCATGCCGCTCCAGATCGAGGAAGCCAAACTCTACACGGACCTGGTACCCGGACTGTGCGAGTCACTCGCGCCGCTCAAAGTACGGGGTATCAAAATCGGCTCGACGACCGGCTACCCGCGCGTCGTGGCCGAACCGATTCTGCAGTCCGCGCGGGAACAGGGTTACTACCCCGACTTTTCGATGTGCGCGGATGAAGTTCCCGCGGGACGGCCCGCGCCCTGGATGATCTATCGGAACATGGAAGCCCTCGGCGTCTATCCCCCCCGGGCGGTCATCAAAGTCGGTGACACCGTTCCCGATATTGAAGCGGGCCTGAATGCAGGCACGTGGACGGTCGGACTCACACAGACCGGCAGTGAAGTGGGCCTGAGTATAGACGAGCTCGCAGCACTGGATCCGGACCAGAAACAGCAGCTGTTACAGGCCGCGGAAACGAAACTGAAAAACGCAGGCGCCCATTTTGTCATTCCGACACTCGACGGCCTGTCTGCCATCATTGACCAGATTGAAGCAGGTGAAGTGCGCTATGGATGCTGATATCCCCTACTTACTGTTGACCCCCGGACCGTTGACCACGACGCGAACCGTTCGCGAAGCAATGCTGGCCGACTATTCGACCTGGGACGTGGATTACAACCAGCGTGTCGTCGAAATTCGCGAGCGACTGGTGCAACTGGCTGCGAGCACGCCCGGTTATACGTCGGTGCTGATGCAGGGGAGCGGCACGTTTGCCGTCGAGGCCACCCTCGGTTCGGTGATCCCCCCCTATGGAAAACTACTGCTGATTTCCAACGGCGCCTATGGCGATCGCATCGGTCAGATCGCCGACTGTCTGAACATTCCCCGGGTCACCCTGGCTTACGCGGAAACGGAGCTCCCGGATCTCGACCAGATCCGCAAGGCGCTGGCAGACGATGAATCCATCACACACGTGGCGCTGGTGCACTGTGAGACCACGACCGGCATGTTGAATCCAGCCCGGGAAGTCGGTCAGCTTGTGGCGGAGGCAGGCCGGGATTATATTCTGGACGCCATGTCTTCCTTCGGCGGAATCCCGCTGTCGATGGAAGAGTTCCATATCGACTACCTGATTTCCTCCGCCAATAAATGTATTCAGGGAGTACCCGGGTTCGGGTTTGTGATTGCCAATCAGCAGAAGCTGGAGCAGACAGCAGGTTTCGCGCGTTCGCTCAGCCTGGACCTGTACGATCAATGGAAAGAAATGGAACAGAAGGGGGGTAAATGGCGCTACACGTCTCCCACGCATGTGGTCAACGCGTTTCTGCAGGCATTGAACGAACTGGATGCAGAGGGAGGCATCGCTGCCCGGCATGCCCGCTACGTCGAGAACCAGGAGACCCTCGTCCGGGAAATGGAACAACGGGGCCTGCGCACCCTGCTGCCTCGGGAACTGCAGTCACCCATCATCACTTCCTTCTATTATCCGGAATGGGCAGGCTTCTCGTTTAACCGGCTCTACGATGAACTGAAACGCCGACGGTATGTGATTTATCCGGGCAAGATCAGCCAGGCAGAAACGTTCCGTATCGGCAATATCGGCCATGTTTTTCCGGACGATCTCAGGCAACTGGTCGAACAGATCGGACTGGTCCTGGATGAGATGCAGGTAACATTCGAACAGACGACATCCGGTTAAGTTCCGTTGCAGAGAAAATCGGTACACTTTCCGGTTCTGCAGCAGCAGTTTATAAAAAAGTATCTTTTCTAATTAAGAGGTTTCTTCTCAGATCCAGTAGATATCGAAGCTGATGGAATCAGCGATTCATTCCATTGGCTTTTCAGATAATATAATTGACATCGTTATGAGTGATCCCTGCGTCTCGATCATCCTGACAGGCGAAGAGCCTGCCTTGCAGCGTACTGAAGTCAAACGTCCCCAGTTACAGCCGGGTGAAGTGCTGGTGGAGATCTTATGCTGCACGATCTGCGGAAGCGATCTGCACACATACGAGGGCACGCGCTCCACCCCCTGCCCGACAATTCTGGGACACGAAATGGTCGGACGCGTGGTCGATCTGCATCCGGAATATCCCACGGTGGATTTCCTGAACCGTCCCGTCAAGATTGGGGATCGCATCACCTGGTCGGTCGCGGTGGCCTGTCAGAAGTGTGAATACTGTCGCCGGGGCCTGACCCAGAAATGCACCAGCCTGTTCAAATATGGTCATCAGAAACTGACTGACAAAAACTATCTGAGCGGCGGTCTGGCCAGCCATTGTCACCTGGTCAAAGGCACGACCATTTTTAAAGTCCCGGCTTCACTTCCCGATCAGATCGCCAGCCCGGCGAACTGCGCCACGGCGACGGTCATGGCCGCCTTTCGACTGGCGGGCGACATCCAGGATCGCAGCGTGCTGATCCTGGGAGCAGGCATGCTGGGAATCACGGCGACCGCGGTGGCCCAGACGAAAGGGGCTGCATCCGTGATCGTCACCGACATCGATCCGCAACGTGTGCAGCGCGGTCTGGAATTCGGCGCCACACATTCCATCCTGGTCAAGAAAGACGAACCGCTTCATTCTGAAGTGCTCCACCTGACCCAGGGACGGGGCGTGGATATTGTCTTCGACATGACGGGGGTTCCCGAAGTCATCGAGAGTGGCTTGGAAACGCTGGACATCGGGGGCACCATGATTCTGGTCGGCTCAGTTTACCCGGCCCGTCCGCTTCAGGTCTCTGCAGAACAGATCGTCCGCAGACTGCTCAAGATCGAAGGCATTCATAATTACGTCGACCTCGACCTGGCCAACGCCCTGAATTTTCTGGAACGTTACCAGCACACCTATCCGTTTCAGAAACTCTGCGACCAGAGCTTCTCGCTGGAGGAGGTACTCCAGGCCTTCGAAGCTTCCGGCGAGCACCGTTCTTACCGGGTGGCGGTCCTGCCGCAACAGAAATCCTGAACGATTCGCTTTCCGGTTCCGGTCGAAATCAGGAACCGGACCTCGAACTAGAAGTCAATCTCGGCTGACTGGCCCAGATCGATGCCGCGGCCCGGGCTGGGTTCAGACTGAGTGCGGCGAGCAGCGGGCCGCTGCTGTGGCCTGTTGCCCAGGGAAGCACGCCGAGGTTGAGCTGCATAGCGTTCCGGCTGTTTTTGTGAGTCCTGATGCAGTGACGTGCGGGGACGCCGCTGATTTTCCTGAACGAAGGCGACATCTTCTGCAGGCTGGCTGCTCTGAGCAGGACGACCGCTGAAGGGAACCCGGGAATTGATGGGCAGTGGTCGGGATTTCCGACTGCTCTCGGAATCGCCCTGCATCTGATTCAGGGAAACCGTTTGTTCTTCCTCGACTGCAGCAAACTCAGCATCCTCCTGGTCAGGACTTTGAGACCGGATCACCAGATCTTTGTTTTCGGTGGCCGGCTGAGTTTGAGGCTGATTGGTTGCCAGCTGCTGACCAGCGGGCAGATCCAGATCCGGGCTGCCAGCGATGATCCAGTTACCCCAATGCTGTTCCAGCTCTTCCACGTTTTTGTATTTGTACAACTTGGCAATCGCTTCATCCCAGCCGTTCTTGTGGGCATCCTGCAGAAACATCAGGTAGCGTTTCCGGCCACCGCGTTGCAACAGGAAGTCGGCCAGTGAGTAGCCTTCCGCATACAGTGTCAGCACCTGTTGCATTTCTTCAGGATACTCGGTCATGGAGAGCAGGTGGCGGAGAGGGATCCGTTTATTGGTGCCCATCACCTGCCGGTTCAACAGTCGCTGACGTTTCTTTTCGGATTCGTGTTCGACGATGGTCGCTGCCCCTTCATCAGCCCAGCGCGGGAGAGGGCGACGAAAGTGGCAGGCGAAGATCGTGTGATTGACTTCGTGGGGGAGCACGGAATCGAGGATGCGTTCCAGTGAACCCTGGATCTGCATATCCCAGCCAAAGACATGACCACGGTCAAAAGAAAACGTGGTAGCACCGCCGGCACCGTAGTTACCGACTTTCACTTTGATGGGACAGGGGGCATACCATTTGGGGAGTTCGTGTCCCAGCCAGGCAATCGCGAGTTCTTTGCGATAGATTTCAGCGGCATCACCCACCTGCTTGGCAATTTCCGGGGTAGGAGCGTGGGTCACAAAATTAGGGGTTTTGTAAGAGGCTCCCAGAGATAAAAAAGCAGCCAGCAGTAACACGAAACAGCGACAGAGTTGAGCTTCCATGCCCTCTTGTTCCTTTTTGTCGCAGCCGCCGGCGGGATGGCGGCTGACAAACACTCAATGAATTGTTACGGGATAGTATTGGGTCGATCACTCGAAATGGGGTTTGAGATTTGATCGGGGTCCTGCAACGGGGATCGGTGAATTCCATTCAGACCGATGGGGGTCGTGACAGGCAGAGGATCTTATTGCAAACGAAAGACCAATGACAGGCTGAGTTTGAAATCACACCAGCCTGTGCGGAATCGTTCAATTGCTAAAGTGTTGTTTTAATACACCTTACGTGATTCCTGAAAAAATCGGATTGTGCAAAATCGCGACTGCCATGTGCACTGATGTGCCTTGTAGAAATTGCAAATCAGAGACGCGTGCTGCGGGAAATGCAAAATTTACAATCGTCCTGCGACGACCGGAATTGCGGCTCAAAAACGAATCCGGGCGAAGAGCCAGCCCGCGATAAAACCGGCCAGCATGATCAGGCCCAGTGCGGTCACCCGCTGCGCTTCGCTGCCCGTGGCAGGAAAGAAGGACTGAAATAGAAAACAGAGCATCATCATCACGCCGGCCCCATATAAGCCGAATCGGACCCGGACTTCACCCGGAGTTGGCAGATCTTCGATTGGAGTCTCGGCACCGGTTTCTGCTTCCGATTCCGGTTTCTCGAGCCCCGGTTTTTCAGACGGGGGTTGCTCTGCAGTCACGTCGATTAAACCTCGGTTTCCAGGTTCTGAAGTTCGTTGATGATCTTCTTCACCAGCTGATCCAGGTGTTCTCCGGTGGCGGAAGAGAGCTGCATCACGGGCTGCCCCAGCTCTTCTGCCAGCAGTTCTGCCACCGCTTCCGCATCAGGGAGCTCACATTTGGTAACGACCACAATTTCGGGACGTTCCATCAATGTCGGATCATAGAGCCGCATCTCTTCCCGGATATGGCGATAGTTCTCGATCGGATCGGTCTGGTCCATGGGCGCGGGTTCAACCAGGTGTACCAGCACCCTGGTCCGCTCGACATGTCGAAGGAATTCATGGCCCAGACCCACGCCTGCGTGAGCGCCTTCGATCAATCCCGGAATGTCGGCCATCACAAACTGGTGGTCGAAACCAACCCGCACCAGCCCCAGGTTGGGATACTTGGTCGTAAAGGGATAGTCAGCGATTTCCGGGTGTGCCTTGGAGAGACGGCTGAGCAGCGTCGATTTCCCGGCATTGGGTTTTCCCACCAGTCCGACATCGGCAATCAGCTTTAATTCGAGGGAAATATCACGCTGTTCTCCCAGCGCGCCCTTTTCGAATTCGCGAGGAGTCTGATGCGTGGCGGTGGCGAAATGACGATTGCCGCGCCCCCCTTTGCCTCCTTTGGCGACGACCACCCGATCCCCGCTCTGTTTCATATCCCGCAGCAGGTGCCCCCGTTTACTGTCGAGAACCAGCGTTCCAGGGGGGACCATAATCACAGCGTCTTCGCCATTTCTACCGGTTTTCAGACTTCCCTGGCCGTGGCCTCCCCGTCCGGCATTCCAGTGTTTGTGACCGATGATATTCGCGAGACTGCTGACGTTTTCATCCGCCAGGACGATGACATCACCCCCCTTGCCGCCATCGCCTCCATTCGGACCGCCCCGCGGAACGTGCGCCTCCCGTCGGAAACTGGCACAACCATCTCCGCCGTCTCCGGCTTTACAATAAATGTCAACGCGATCAACAAACATAAGATTTCGTCTTCAAACAGGCAGCTAACAGGTGATTTTATCTGGGGTTACAACACTTCAGCAGCGAAGCGTTCTCCCTGCGCCATCGGGTCAGGACACCAGATCAACGGCAGAGGGTGCATTCCATACCGAACCTGTCATTGTAAGTTCTCAAGCAGAAATTACGAGGTCCTCTGACAGCAATCTGCAACAAACAGCGTTGAAAGAAAGACTCCTCATCGTTTTTGGAATCACCAACAGAATCGGACAGACATCATCTCACCATAACACTTTACCAGTCTGTCACTTACAACACGACTACTTAAATAAAATCGGATTGACCCGATTTCCGCAGCGCCGTATACTCCCGCTCCCCCACACATGCCCGCAAGGATGCGAATAAGGAATGGCGTGATGAGTTCCCTGCCTGCAAGGTCGGTTATTGAGTTTTCCCAGTTTGATCAGTTACGAGACGCGCGCGAAATCATCTTCAGCGAAGCCGCCGCCCTGCGCCAGATGGGAAGTTCGCTGGGCACCGAACTCTGTGACGCCGTCGATCTGATTCTGTCGCGTCCCGGAGCCGTCATCCTGACCGGCATGGGCAAGGCGGGACTGATTGCTCAGAAGATCTGCGCCACCCTGTCCTCGACGGGAACCCGTTCGCATTTTCTGCACCCGGCGGAAGCCATCCATGGTGACCTGGGTTGCCTGCATCAGGACGATACGGTACTGGCTTTGTCCAATAGTGGCGAGACCGAAGAGCTCAGACGACTGCTCCCTTTGATCCAGAAAATGGACCTGCCCATCATCGGAATCACAGCCCGGGAAACCAGTGCGCTGGGACGTGCCTCCCGGGTGGTGCTCTGCCTGGGCGACCTGAAAGAAGCGGGACCGCATCAGCTGGCCCCTTCCACCACGACCACCGCGATGCTGGCCATGGGCGATGCCCTCTCGCTGGTCATCAGCAAGGCCCGCGGTTTTACTCCGCTGCAGTTCGCCAATTTTCATCCCGGCGGCAGCCTGGGCAGACAACTGACACAAATCAATGAAGTGATGCGTCCCCGCGGGGAAGTGCGGGTGACCCACGAATCGACTTCGATCCGCGAAGCGTTCGTCCGGCTGAGTTCTCCTGGTCGCCGGAGTGGCGCCGTGATCATTGTCGATGCATCAGATCGCGTAACGGGCATCTTTACCGACAGCGATCTGGCCCGCCTGCTGGAAGAGCGCCGCGATGAGCAACTGGATCGCCCGATCCGGGAAGTCATGACACACAAGCCCACAACCATTCAGGCGGATGCTTCACTGCAGGACGCCGTCGATCTGCTCAAAGCACGCAAGCTCAGTGAACTGCCTGTCGTCAATCGACAGAATCGCCTGGCCGGACTGATCGACATCACCGATGTGATCGGCTGGCAACCCGAGACTTCCTCTGCCGACCGCCAGGCAGGATAATAGAATTACCATTTCCCTTTCGACAGTACATCTCACTTAAGTTAGAAACGATTTCAATCCATACATGACCGCAGCCATTCGATACAACAGGAATGGATTGTTTGATCGCCTGATAGCCAACCGCATGTTGTTGACCTGGGTTACAACATTGTCGCTGACGGGGGTTTATCTGACGTATGCGCATGCGATGCGCTTTGTCATCCAGGATAAAATCGTTCGCCAGGAGTTTCCGGAAGAGGTTTTCCAGTCACCCGAGTATGCTTCGACAAATAACGAGCAGGCCAAAACCTATCTGCCCGAAATCCCCTGGGCCGCGGATGCCCGCTATCAGTTTAAAGATGAAAACGTCTACATCTATACCGAACGCTGGCAGCAGGAAGAAGAAAAAAGAGCGGCCCGCTTGAAGCCGTTCGCGATGCTGATGTTCGACCCCAAGAAAGGGGACTCGGAAAAACCG
This sequence comes from Gimesia panareensis, assembly GCF_007748155.1. Taxonomy (GTDB): domain Bacteria; phylum Planctomycetota; class Planctomycetia; order Planctomycetales; family Planctomycetaceae; genus Gimesia; species Gimesia panareensis. Next base: position 239,564 of record NZ_CP037421.1, on the reverse strand, counting down.
TTCGCCTTGATGAGTGAAGAGGCACTGATTCGCTTCGAACAGCCGTTCGGCATCAAACAGACCGACCCGGGACGGATGATCGCGGGGTCCCTGGAAGGTTTTGTAAAAATTACAGGACCCAACGGGCTGATCATTTACGGGCGGAACTTCTTCTACGATGAATCGTCGATGAATATCTGGAGCGACAGTGAGGTGCGGTTCGCCTACGAGGAGCATCGCGGCCGCGCGCGGGGCATTGAAATGAAGTTGATTCCGTCAACGGAAAAACCCAAAGCACTCAAACCGGCCGCCGAAGGGATTCGCGAAATCGTCCTGCGTCGCGATGTCTACATGGAACTGGCTTTGAAGAAAGAGAAACAGACCGGCTCCAGAGAGCATGCGCGATTTGCAAAAGTGAAAAGTGCCGGCAGTTTCACTTTCAACCTGGAAACCAATCAGGGCACCTTTCACAAAGATGTGCGAGTCTATCATCCCACCAGTCCCCAACACGCCGACACCCTGGACTGCGATCAGCTGCAGTTACAGTTTGTGCGGAAAGTGGATCCTGCTGATCAGCAGTCAGCCGACGACGAGAAACCCGGCCATGGGAGTGGCAAGCTGCAATTCCAGGAACTGGTGGCCACGGGAGAAAATGTCACACTGGTCTCCCAGGAGAATCAGTTTTCGGGACGAATGACGCGTCTCTCTTATAATGAAGCCACTAAAACCATCGTGCTCTCCGACGAACGCTCCGTCGAAATTTATCAGCAGCTCTCTCTACTCAAGTGCCCCCGGATCACGATCCACCAGGATGAAGAGGGCCGGGTGGAAACAGTCCTCTGCGAAGGTGCCGGCAAGGTTGACTACGTGGATCCCGCCACCGGTCAATTAACGATCGCTGCCCACTGGGCGAAGCTGATGAAAAAATCGCGCGATCCGGAAACGCAACTGGATCTGGTGGAACTGGAACAGCAATGCTATGTGAAACAGCCCGCTGAAAAATTTGCGCTGGCCGCCCAGCAGATTCGTCTCTGGCTCAAAGGCGATCTGGGATCGCTGAAACAGAAAGAACTGCTGACTCAGCACCAGCAACAATCCGCCGAGAAGACTGCGCACAAAATCGATCCGCATAAAATGGTAGCCACCCGGAACGTGGCCATCTACAGCCCGCAACTCAGGGGCAAGACGCAACGGCTGGAAGTCTGGTTCGCTGAAGTCACCGCTCCTGAGTCGGCCCCGAATTCCCCCGTTGGTGACTCGGTCGCACCGCAGAAATCCTCTGTGAAGCAGGCCGCGTTTGCCGTTGAAGATTCAGCGACCAATTCCCGGGAAGGGCGGGTACTGCTCTCTGCGGAAAAGGAACCCGAACCGGTCATGGTCGTCGCCGATCTGATCAAGCTCCGCATGTCGAAGGACGAAACAGGGAAAGCGGAAGTCTCTGAAGTCTGGACGGAGGGAAATGTTTCGGTCGAACAGTTGCACGAAGCACAGCAGCAGCCGATGCACATCACGGGGAATCAGTTACACATTCAGAACAAAGGCACGAACGATCAGATCCTGCACGTGATGGGCAGCCCTGCCAAAATCAATGGGGGAGGCTCCCAGATCGAAGGGGATGACATTTATCTCTACCGCCTGGCGAATCGGGCCGAAGTCCAGGGCAAAGGGCTGCTGCTGCTTCCCGTGCGCGGGGGTAAGAAATCAGCCGCCGGCCTGCTCTCCGGCGCGGAGGGGATCACCCAGGAACGCGGCCTGGTCGGCAAACCTGAGGAACAGACCAACGACCAGGACAACCTGCTCGAAATTCACTGGGAACAGGAAATGGTCTTCGACGGGCTCACGGCCAACTTCTTCGGCAAGGTCCGCACCAACATGGGCGACAATCGGCTACGCTGCCAGGAAATGGAAGTAGTCCTCTCGGACCGGGTCTCGTTCACCGAAAAACAGTCCAAAGATCAGAAGCCTACGGTGCACTTCATTACCTGCCGCGACGGCGTGGAAGTGGAGAGCAACGAATACCTGGAAAACCGGCTGATCGGAATCCGCCGCGCCAGCTTCTGGCAGATGAACGTCGATCAGAAAACCGGAAATGCCGAAGCCCGCGGCCCGGGCTGGCTGATTCTCTGGCGAAGGGAAAATCCCCAGAAGTCCCATGCAGAATCCCGGGTCTCCCAGGCCAACCAGCCACAGAAAACAGACACCGACAACTGGAATTACACCCGCATCGACTTTAACGGCAAAATGACCGGCAACGTCTCCCAGCGGAGTACCACCTTCGACGATCGTGTGCAGATCACCTATGGAGGCGTCAAGCGACCGTTGGATACCATCAATCCGGACCAGTTGCCACCCAATGCAGGCTGGATGCGGAGTAACAGCCTGAAACTGATTCAACATGAAATTGAAGGACAGAAAAAGAAATACATCTCGATGCTGGCCAAAGGGAACGCGGAACTCGAAGGGAACGCCCTCGTCAAAAACAAGAAGGCACCGTCGAACCAGTCGTTTATCGCCCGGGCGGATACGATCAGTTATGACCAGTCGAAAGACCTGTATATGATGCGTTCGTTCGGCAATCGAAAAGCCACCATCCGCCGCTATTCACGCACCGGCAAGACGTCCACGACGCCCAGTGAAGCCCAGCAGATTGAATTCGCGCCCTCCTATGATCGTGTTACGTTGCACGGCGTAACCGGTATACAGGGACTTCCGTAACCGGTCTGACGGCTAATTTGCCGAATAATTCCTTTTTTCCTCTGCCTTTCTCGCCTAAAATCGTAGTAATCGAGCCTGTCTGCCTGTCCTGTTAGGAAAATCGAATCATATGCCTGTTCCGAATCAACAATCTGCTCCAGAACATCCAGGGATTGCCTCCCGTGTCATTCAGCAGACTGTTCGCAAAACAGGTCTCTGTCTGTTGATCTTCTCTGCTTTGATTCTATTTTCTCCCCGCGCGGGACTGGCGCAAAATCCGCGGGCACTGGAAATCTATAAGAAACAGTACCAGGGTCTGCAGGATCAGTTTCAGGAGAAACTGAAACAACTGGCCGAATATTGTCAGCAGAATCAGCAGAGTGAAGGAGCTCAGGAAATCGCAGCTCTGCTCAAAGAGTTAAATGAGTTCGATCCGCATTCCTATACGCTGCCACGGGATGTTCAGCCGGAGCTTTCCGTCAGCCTGCCCCAGGCGGAACGGATCTGGCGGCTGAAATTGAAAATCCTGCGGAAAGAGCAGGCCAACGATCTGTTTCTCTTTTCGCGCAAAGTGCTGCATGCCGGCTTTCCCAGTTTTGCCTATGAACTGATTCTGGAAACCGCCTACCACGATCCTGATCACCGCTCGGTCAGACAGATCCTGGGGTATGTCCGCAACGGTGCGGAATGGATGACGCCCTTCGAAAGGGAGATGCAGAAACGGAAACAGAAATGGCATCCGAAGTTTGGCTGGCTGCCCGCCTCTCACATCGACCGCTATGAACGGGGGGAACGCTATGTCAACGGGCGGTGGATGTCGGCAGCACAGGAAGCAGAAATCAGACGGGATTTCCGCAACGCGTGGGAAATTAAAACCGAACACTTCGAGATCAAAACCAATCACAGTCTGGAAATGGGCGTGAAACTGGCGACAGAAATGGAAGATTTTTACCGCTATTTCCATCAGACGTTCGCCGGCTTTTTCAACACCCCCGAACAGTTGCAGAAGCTGTTTGAAGGCGCCCGCAATCCGTTCCGCCGCCGCAATAATAACCAGCAGCACGTGATGCACTATTACAGTACCCGCGAGGAATACATTCAGCGGCTGCAGAAAGAGATTCCCCAGATCGGCCTGACGCACGGCATCTACCTGTTTGGTGACCGGATCTCCCACTTCTATCATCGCCCCGATGCGGAAGGGGATCTGGGAACGCTGTATCATGAAGCAACACACCAGCTGTTTTACGAAACCGGCTTCTACCGCGGAAACCGGCAGGTGGGGGAGAAGAATCACTTCTGGGCCATCGAAGGTATCGCCTGCTACATGGAATCATTCGAGAAGCATGGCAACAAGTTCCGGGCCGGGAATCCCCATCACATCCGCTTTAATGCCGCCCGTTATCGGCTCCTGGAAAATCAGTATTACGTGCCCCTGGAAAAATTTGCCGCCATGGGACGAACGGCCTTCCAGTCCAGCCCGAACATCAGCCCCAACTACAGTCAGGCGTCAGGACTCTCTCACTTCTTCATGCACGCACACCGGGGTGAATACCGGGATGCCTTTATCAAACAGATGACAGAGCTCTACAGCGACGATTCCCGCATCCGCAACAACGCACAGACCCTCGCCGAGCTGACGGGACTCTCTTATCAGGAGCTCGACCGCGAGTACCAGGCCTATTCGATGGCACTGCAGAAAGCCCTCGACGAGCGGACACTCAGCCAGCAGTCCCAGTAACTGACTGCTCAGTCAGCAGTTAACACTGCATTCCTTCCTGGCTTGAGTCAAATACCTGATCTCTCTTTCGGGTAACTGCGTTGGCTGCATTCAGCGTCAGGCAAACGCCTCCTTTATCTCCAAAACGAGCAGAGCAAGCACACTACCTGTCCCATCCATCGATAAGAAATCGCTTATCCATCATGAATTTACGGCAGAAACAGCTTGCGATCACGACTAATCCAAGCCTAGAATAATTAATGCGCTTAAATTTCTTTTTAATTTCTTACTAGAAGTGGTTTCATAACTTATTAAGTAAGGTGAACACGCACGCGAGTTGTGCGAATCCTAAAAACAAATGACTGTATCGTTCATATCGTATTACCAGACGACGAAAGTTGAACAGCCAGCTGATGGTGCGTTCGACTTTCCAGCGGCGTCGATATCGCCGCAGAGCACGCCCGTCTTGCGTCGCTGGTTTCACACGGTTCTTGCGATGCGGACAGATCAGCTCTATCTGCCGTTCCGCCAGCTCTGTGCGCAGGGGATCGCTGTCGGCCGCACGATCATAAATCAGGCGATCGGGGTCGCGTGGCAAAACTCGCTGGTCCAGCAGGGATTCAATCAGCTTCACCTCTGCCGGAGAGGCACTGGCACGATCCAAAGCGAGAGGGAGCCCGTTTCCGTCGACCAGCAGCATAAGCTTGGTTCCCTTTCCCCGTTTTGTCTTTCCGACATCGGCGCCCCTTTTTTTGCGGGGCAGAATGTGCCATCCCCGAATGCTTCCGACCAGACAACCAGCTTCCGGCGGTCTAAGTGTTCGAGCAATCGCTGCCACGCTTCCAGGAAGACACCGTCTTCGGTCCATTCCTTGAAACGCCGCCAGCAGGTGCTGGGAGATGGTAAAAATGTTGGTAAATCTTTCCATCGGGCACCGGTCCTTAATACCCAAAGGATTCCTTCGAGGCACTCGCGGGGAGCCACTCTGGGCCGCCCTCCGGCTGCGTTTACCGGTGGTTCTGGAAACAGATCTTTGATCAGAAGCCATTGCTCGTCCGAGAGTTGTGGTTTTGGTTCCGTCCTGGACCCGGTAATGTTGCGACCTGTGGCAGGTCGTGACACGCGGGTCATGGTCATAATGAGACCTCCTTTCGAGGGAGGTACTCGTACAAATACTATACCAAACTGTTCACGTAGTTTTGGGTTTTGAAACTACCTCTAATCTTTTCTTATTTTCTAAGAAGGAATTCTGAACGATGGCACTTAAGTTCAAGATGCGCACCAGACAGGGATTCACGCTGATCGAATTGCTGGTCGTAATCGCAATCATCGCGATTCTGATCGCGTTGCTGTTACCCGCGGTTCAACAGGCACGGGAAGCAGCCCGCCGGTCGACCTGCAAGAACAACCTCAAGCAGCTGGGTCTGGCATTACACAACTATCACGATTCACACCGGATCCTTCCGCCGGGGGACGTCAACGGGGGTGGCTACAGCTGCTCCTGGCTGGGAAGTCGGGAGACGAGAAATCACACCGCCTATCTCTATCTCCTGCCCTACATCGAACAGACCACGATGTACAACCAGATTAATTTTTCGATGGCGACCGGTGCTGCTGATGGTAACGGTGCCTGTACCGGTCCTTCACAGGGCATTCAGACTGCGGCAACATCGCACCCGATCGCGGTCTTCCAGTGTCCCTCCGATTCCTACAATCCCGGACCGTACACTTACAGCTCGAACACAGCCTATGCGACGACCAAAGATTATCGCACGAGCTACAGTGTCATCTATCTCAGCTATGACTCAACGACCACGTACGGCGCCATGACGGGAGTCAAAACGGCCTTCGGTCGCAATGGCGCGGCCCGCATTCGTGACTTCAAAGATGGTACGAGCAATTCCATGCTGTTCATGGAGACTCCGATGGAGAAAGACTCTTCGATCCGTGGTCCTTTCGTGGCAGCCTACGTCACCACCGGCGCCGTGATTGCTGCTCCCTACCGGAAGATCAATCACCCGACCAGTTCTACAAATCCCGTGGCTGTCTGGGGCTCACCCGGTAGCGAACACGTGGGCGGTTGTCATGCTCTCCTGGCAGATGGAGCCGTCCGTTTTCTCAGTGAGAACATCGACATCAATCTGCTGAGAGGTATTCAGACCATCAATGGCAACGAAATCTTAGGTGAGTTCTAATGCGAAACGTAATCCATTCTCAATATCAAACAGCCCGTGCTCTGGGACTGCTGATCCTGCTGACCTGTCTGACAGCAGGTTGTGGCGGCGGTGCATCTGATACGCCGGAACTGGGAGAAGTTTCAGGGACCGTCACCCTCGATGGAAATCCACTCAGTGGCGCTGAGGTCACTTTTGAACCGGGCGCGGGTGCTCCCTCTGTGGGGAAGACAGACGAAGCCGGCAAATATGAGCTCATCTACAATCAGGATGCCCATGGTGCCGTGCCGGGATCGCATACGGTGCGCATCTCCAAGTTTGGCGAGCCCGGCTCTCCTAATGACACGGAAAATCAGATCCCTGCGCAATTTAACGTCACCTCCACACTGACCGCAGAGGTCAAAGTGGGTGACAATACCGTGAATTTCGATCTGGATTCCAAACAGAAATAGCCGGCTTCCAGACAAACGGACTCGAAAACACAACAGGCGATGCCCTTCAGCGGGCATCGCTTTTTTTGTCACTGCGAAAGCAACCGCCTGCCGACATTCGTTCTGGACCCACGGTCAGGCGTGCGGTACGATAAAAAGACTCTCTGTCGTTTCTTCGTCCCTGCATGATCAGCCGCTCGAGTACTCCCCGATGAATCAGACGAGCGATTCACAACCAGAACCGCAACCGCAGCAGCGAAAGCAGCGGCATCCCGTCCTGTTTCGCCTGCTGGCGGTCCTGCTGGGACTCGCGCTGGTCGGCCTGCTGGAAGGGGGCCTGCGTTTGTGGGGCGTGCAGCCGCTCCCCTATAGCCGGGACCCTTTCGTCTCCTTCAGCGAAGACTCAACCCTGTTCGTCAAAAACGAGGCGGGGACCGAGTACCTGACCTCTGCCGACCGCTCTGATTTCTTTCGTCCGCAACACTTTCCGGTGCAGAAGGGAACCAATACGTATCGCGTGTTTGTCCTGGGCGGGTCGACTGTGCAGGGACGACCGTATGCAGTCGAGACCTCGTTCACCAACTGGCTGCAGCTCAATCTGCAGGCCGCAGATCCCGCGCACAAGTTTGAAGTGGTAAACTGTGGCGGTGTCTCGTATGCCAGTTATCGCCTGGTGCCGATCCTGCGTGAAGCGCTGCATTACGAACCCGATCTGTTCATCGTCTACAGCGGGCACAATGAATTTCTGGAAGACCGCTCTTATGCCAGTCTGAAACACCGGCCGGAACTGTTGCTACAGACGCAGCGTTCTCTTTTGAACCTGCGGCTGGCTTCTGTCATTCAGAGTCTGCTGCCGACCGAGCAGAACACAACGCCCGCTTCCAGTGAATCCGAGAATGTACTGGCAACGGATGTCAACGCGCTGCTCGACTTTCAGAAAGGACTGGAAAAGTATCACCGCGATCCGGAACATCATCGGGCAATCATGGCCCACTATGAGTTCAACATCCGCCAGATGATTCTACTGGCGCACCAGGCCGGTGTCCCGCTGCTGCTGGTCAACCCGGTGAGCAACCTTAAAAACTGTATCCCCTTCAAAAGCGAATTCGATCCCCGGCTCACCCAGGAAGAGATCGCCAGGATCAACGCACTCTGGAAGTCAGCCGACGAATGCAGTTGGGACCAGGCAGAACGCAAAATGGACTTCTGGCGTCAGGCGACCGACATCGATGACAGTCATGCCAGCCTGCTGTATGGCGTCGGTAAGACCTGCGAGTATCTGAAACAATTCTCAGCAGCGAAATCCTGGTTCATCAAAGCCAAAGAGGCAGATGTCTGTCCGCTGCGGATGCGGGAACCGATGCACGATTCACTGTTTCGCCTGGCAAAGCAGTATGACGTGCCCTTGATCGATGCCCGGCAATTAATCGAACAGAAAACGCCGGACGGCATTCCGGGCAGCGAACTGCTCGTCGATCATGTGCACCCCAGCATCGAAGGACACCAGCTGATCGCGGACGCGATTTACGAGAAGATGTGCGACCTGCAACTGATTGTCTCGCCCCCGGACTGGAAAGCCACCCGGGATCAACTGCGACGGGAACAACTGGAGTCCCTGGAGCAGGAATATTTCCTGCGGGGCGCCAAGCGTCTCAGACGTCTGCAGGGCTGGGCCCGGGGGCGGAGTACACTCGTTCCGGACGCGACGACGCAAACTCATACAAAATGAACGCGTTCTCTGATTGCTTCAGGTCTGTCACTGCTTTATCATCGAAGTACTTACCTGAATTACAGTTGCGAAACCACCACATCGATAGATACCGGCCCTGGCTGCTGATCACACAGAAAGAAACCGTTTCATGAATCAATGCAGGACCTGCATACTGACAGGACTTTTGTGCCTGATCATGGTGAATTCCCTGTCTGCCGCCCCAAAATCAGCCCCCTTTGTTTCCGGCTTTGATCGTTTCGGGCGCCATGCGGAACTCACACCGGAGATCAGCGGCAGCCTGCTGGTCAGCGAACTGAGCTGCGACGCCTGCCACCCGGGAGATCGTCCCGATCTGCAGGCCAAACGCGGTCCTATCCTGGAGGGCATCGGCAATCGCCTGCAGCGAAAGTGGGTGCAGCAATTCATTTCATCCCCGCAAAGCATGAAACCCGGCACCACAATGCCCGATGTCCTGCACGGTTTATCGAAAGAGAAAACACAGTCCGCGATCAAAGCCCTGACCGCCTTTCTGATGTCCCAACAGCAACCGTTTCCCACGATCAAAGCCACCGGTGCCAACCCGGTTCCTTACGAGTTCTGGAACAAAGGCAACATCAGTCGCGGTCGAGATCTGTATCACAAAATCGGCTGTGTCGCCTGCCACGAACCGGACCCGGATTATGAACCGGGTGAAACGAAGATCTCGCCCAATGATAAACTGCTCGCGCAACTCGATCCGGAAGAGATTAAAGAACTCGGGCTGGCAGCACAGGTGCGTCCGGTGAATTCGGTTCCCCATCCGGACCTGGCAGCCAAGTACACGCCCCAGGCCCTGACCTTCTTTCTACTCAACCCGGAACAGACGCGTTCCGCCGGCCGCATGCCGCAACTGAAACTCGCTGCAGTCGAAGCAGCTGACATTGCCGCGTATCTGCTCCGCAATCAGAAATCCGTACCAGCAACTGCTGACAACCGAGATGCGGCAGCGCTGATCATCGCAGGCAGGAAACTGTTCATTGAGTTCAAATGCGTCAACTGTCACCGGGTTGACGATCTCCGACCGATGTTCTCAGCGCAGCCGATGGTTCAACTGAAAGCAAACGCAGCGGCCAGCTGTTATCACAACCCCAAAGCGGCAATGCCCGCTTATCCGCTGGATGAACAGCAGCAGGCCGCGATCACAGCAGTACTTGCTGAGGTTTCCCAGGATCCCCGACCCTCCAGGGAAGCACTGCTGGCTATTCACCTGCTGCAGTTCAACTGTTATGCCTGCCACGAGCGGGACAAACGGGGAGGCGTGGGCTTTAACCGCAAGCCTTATTTCGAAACCGTCGGCCACGTCGATCTGGGGGACGAGGGCCGCATCCCTCCCACGCTGACCGGCATCGGATTTAAACTGCAGAAAGACTGGCTGTCGAAAGTACTCCAGGGGAAAGGCGACATTCGCCCACACATGCAGGCCCGGATGCCCCTCTTCCCCAGCAGGCAGATTGCGGTACTGCCCAACCAGTTTGAGAATGTCGATCGCAAAGTGGAACGGTCTGAAGAGGAAGTCTTCCCCGAACATGAGCAGCTGGCCCCCGCCGGTCGCATCATGCTGGAGACCGGCTGCATCCAGTGCCATCCGATTCGAGGTGAAAGCATGCCGGGCGTCGTGGGCACGGACCTGGGCGAAGTGACCGAGCGGGTGCATCCTCAGTGGTTTCATGACTTTCTGCTGGATCCCGCATCGCTGAAACCCCGCACCCGCATGCCGACCTTCTTCCCCGACGGGAAAAGCCAGAACAAGGCGGTGCTCAAAGGGGACGTGGAACAGCAAATCGCGTCGATCTGGGCGTATCTCAAAGCGGGAGACAAACAACCGCTCCCGGCAAAAATCCTGGCAGAGAAAGCGAAGAACTACGAACTGGTCCCCGACAAAAAACCGATCATCCTGCGGACCTTTATGGACGAGGCCGGCACGCATGCAATCGCCGTCGGTTTCCCGCAAAAAGTGCACATCGCTTTCGACGCCGAACAGGTCCGCCCTGCCCTGGCCTGGAAAGGCCGGTTCCTCGATGCCCAGGGAACCTGGTTCATCCGCTTCGCGCCTCCCGCCGATCCGCTGGGGAAATCGGTGGTGCAGTTTCCTGCCGGCCCACCGGTTGCACTCTTAAAACAGAAACAACAGGCCTGGCCCATCTCCAAACCAGGAGAGAGCACACTGGAGTTCCGCGGCTATCGCGTCGACAAACAGGGCGTGCCCACATTCCTGTATCGCGACCAGGGGATCGACATCGAAGACCGGCTGGAAGCGACACAGCAACAGACTCTCAAACGACGACTCACGATCAAACCGGGAGCGAATGCCAGCGCGGCGACTCAACTCTGGTTTCGCGGGCTGGCGGGAAAGACCCTGAAAGCCGTCAATCCGACCACAATGCAAAACGAAACCGGCCTGCGTGTTACGGTTCCGGAAGCATTTGCCAAAGCCGCTCAAGTGCGGACCCATGATCAAATCACAGACTGGATTATCCCCCTGCCTCTGACAGGGAACACCACAATTGAGGTGACATACCAATGGTAAAACCGATTTTCTGCCTGCTACTGGGCCTGTTCTGTCTGACTGCTGCCAGACCTGAGGCAAAAGTCTTTGCAGAGAGTGAAGACGATTACTACCGCATCGTCTCCATCATGACTCCCAGGGCGCAGACCGAGTCGCGTTCGAAAAACTGGAAACCCGCGCCCGGCGATCTGGTGCTGGAAGTCAGCGGCATCGCGGTGCTCGACGATCATCGTATCGCGGTTGCCATCCGCAAAGGTGAGATCTGGATTCTGGACGGCGTCTATGATGACCCGCCGAAGAACGTGACCTATCAACGTTTCGCCACAGCGCTGCATGAGCCTTTGGGGCTGATCTGGAAAGACGGCGCGTTCTATACAGTGCAGCGCAGCGAACTGACGCGAATTCGCGATACCGACGGCGACGGGACCGCGGATGAATACCTGACGGTCGCCAAAGGCTGGGGCGTGACCGGGCATTACCACGAATACGCCTACGGTCCCAAACTCGATCATGACGGCAACATGTGGCTCACGCTGAATATCGGCCTCGGTCTGAAAAAAGAACACAAGGCGCGGGCCGTCAAGGATCCGACGCTCGGCTTCGCACAGGGACGCTGGCGCGGCTGGGGCATGAAAGTCACCCCCGACGGAGAACTGATCCCGGTCTGTGCCGGCATGCGGTCCCCTGCCGGAATCGGCGTGAACCGGGCCGGCGACGTGTTCTATACCGACCAGCAGGGAAACTGGGTCGCCACCAACACGCTGCATCACATGCGTAAAGGCGCCTTTTTCCATCACGTGGAAGCACTCGCTTCGATGGGTCTGCCGGGTTCTCCCATTCATGGCATCAAAACGATTCCCAACGGCCTCCCCTTCCCCGAGGCTGTCAAACAGATGCCGCAACTCAAGCCCCCCGCCGTCTGGTTCCCTTATAAAAAAGCGGGACAGTCGGCGACCGATGTCATGCTGGATGACAGCGGCGGCAAGTTCGGTCCGTTCGATGGTCAGTTTTTTGTGGGCGAATTCACACAGGCTGCCATCAACCGCGTCTTCCTGGAACGGGTTGACGGAGAATACCAGGGAGCCTGCTTCCCCTTTCGCGAAGGCTTCGCCTCCGCGGTCCTGCGTCTGGCACAGGGGACCGACGGGAGTATGTTCGTCGGTCTGACCAACCGGGGCTGGAGCAGCCTGGGAACGGCCTCCTATGGCTTACAGCGACTGGTCTGGACGGGAAAGACGCCGTTTGAGATCAAGGAAATGCGGGCGAAACCCGACGGTTTCGAACTGGTCTTCACTCAACCCGTCGATCCGAAAACCGCGACTGATCCAGAGTCATACAAGTTGAAGAGCTACACCTACACGTATCACTCCACGTACGGCAGCGATGAAATTCTGAACCGGGACCTGCCCCTGGAGAAGATCACCGTCTCGAAGGACGGCACGCGGGTCCGCCTCAAAGTGAAAGGGTTGCGGGAACTGTATGTGCACGAACTCGTCGCGGACGGCGTAAAGAACAAAGCCGGCCAGTCGCTGTTGCATCCACAGGCCTACTATACGCTCAACCGGATTCCGAAGGACTAGGTAGCGTTTATTTAATTGTTTTCGCCGTGATAATGAAGTCTATGGCATTAGTTAAGTAAGTCTTCACCGTGGCCGAGGGTATGCTGTCACTCTTGTTTTCAGGACTTCAACAACAGAAAAGCCAAATTAGCCGCAGGGCGTTAGCCCCGGTTGAAACGACTTTGGTATATACAATCCGAATTAAGAAACGCTACCTGGAACGCGAGATCCCGTGCCAGTGCGAGCGTCTGCTCAGACAGGTTCCTGTTGTCTGCGACAACCCCGAATTGCATTCGGGGGCACCCGATTACTCTTTCTATCAACCGGCGTAGGGTAGCCCTGTGTGGCTACCCGCGGGTACGGTTCGGTTCAACCTGGCCCACCACCTTCGATCTATTATTGAATCCAACCAGGCGGGCGGACACGCAGGTCACGCCCCTACTTCTGTTTTATCAAAGCACGGACCTCACACAGTAAGTCGGTGGCACTGTTGGCTTGCCAACAGTGATCGAGTATCAACCCTCAATCGAATCAAAACCCGAACTGAATCGAAAACATGCGCGTTAATTCAGAAAACCGCGTTCGCGTAATTCCTGGATGTTGCCCGGTGCGCTTTCCCAGACACGCTCGGCGGCGTAACGCATGATGGCGATGCCTCCCATGCCGGGCGGCGCGCTGAGGATCGCGGTGTGGTCTTCCTCTTCGTCGTCCAGCTGCCGATTCAGTTTGTCGACCGCTTCTTCCACGCTGTCGCTGACAATCCGCTCGGGGCCACTGATGTTGGAGAACTTCAGGTTCGAAAAGCCGGCGGTCCGCGAAAGCAGAAACGCAGCCAGGTCCGCTTCTTCCTGTTCCTCGAAGAAGTCGCGAAATTCCGGTTCCATCGAGTCGGGGGTGATGATCGTGGGGCGGGTGATGTTGACCTTCCCTTTGCGGATCTTGACCGTCGAGCCAGGCTCCGGCGCGCCCGTGACCAGGTAATAGGGAAGCTGCTGATCGCCGAAAGTAAACAGGGAATAATTCACGGGACGCTCAATCCGTACCGCGGTCCAGATTTCGAAGAAGCGCTGCTCATCGAACTCGTGAGAAAAATTCATCAGGATCCAACCAGGGTGAATAGAAAAAAGAGAGTTTGAACTTCAGGATCTCATGTGTGGTCAGCTGAGTTTTTTCAGCTTGCTGATGCGGCCCGTGGAGACCCATTCGGTTACAAAGAGATTGCCCGCCTGATCGAAGCAGGCATCGTGCGGGTGAACGAAGCGTCCGGCTTCCCATTGCTGCGGCTGCTTGCGGATTTTGAAACCGTCCAGCACACGGTTCGTCCAGTCCTGATCGTAGCCCAGGTGAGTGATGACCTGGTTATCTTTATCGAACAGCGTCACTCGAGCATGCAGATCGGAGACCACCATAATGTCCCCCTGAATGTCGATGTCAGCCGGAAAGCTGACTGTGTTGACAAAGCCGAGGTGTTTACCGTCCAGGCTGAAATACTGCAGACGGTGATTGGCCCGGTCACAGACGGCGATCTTCGGTGTGCCGTCGCGGGTGTCGAGCCACATGCCGTGCGGTGTTTTCATTTTGCCGGGTTCGGTACCACTGCCGCCCCAGAAAAATTCCGGCTTTCCGTCACTGTTGTACTTGTGGATGAAGTGAGAGCCGTAACCGTCGCCGACATAAAATCCCCCATCGGGGGCAAACGCAATGTTGGTGGGGCTGTAGCGGTGCTTGGCGTTCTTGTAATGTTCGGGAGCCTGGGGACGACCGATCTTCCAGACCACTTCGCCGGTCAGATTCGTTTTGGCGACGATACCATGCTTCGTATCAGAGAGATAAAGAAACTCTTCGTTCCCTTCCTTGCGGACATCGATACCGTGCCCGCCGCCATGATATTCCTTGCCGAAGGAGCGGACGAATTTCCCCTGCGGATCAAACACCACGATCGCATCCATGGGGCTTTTAGAGTGAGAACGGTGTTTGATATAAATCAGGCCTGCTTCGTCGACACAGACGCCGTGCGTCTCTCCCCACTGGATGTGTTTCGGCACCTCGCCCCAGCCGTGAGTCACTTCATACTGGAATGCCCCTTCTCCGATGACCGGTTTTTTTGTACCCGCTTTATCGGCGGCCCCCAGAATCGCGGGCGCGAAAAAGCTGCCGGCGATCGTGGCACCAGCAGTTTTCAAAAATGAGCGGCGGGAACTGGACTGGGATGAACGAGAAGCAGCATGTTGTGTCATGAGCAGGTGACCTGAATCGGAAAGAGTTCTGACAAAATACGTGTGGTTCACGTAAGACAAGGTAGGCCCTTCTGTTCGATCTTAACGGACGGAATATGGTCACCTCAATTGTGGATCGGAAAAAATAGGGTATTCTGACAATGTTCTCCAGACGAGGCCGACCAGTTTCCCCTTCGTCAGGCTGCCCGGACCCGATTAAGATGGCCTTTGTTCACAGAATGTGATATGAGAAGTTTCAGCTGGAAAACACGGTTTTTCGGTAATGTATCTTGAGTTAGCAGAATCCCTGTCTGCTGCTTCCCCGCAAGAAGGAAGAAAACATCATGTTCCGGTTGTGTGTCTCGATCTGTTTGTTCACCACCCTGGCCGGTCTGCAGTTTGCCTTGCCCCTGACGCTGCACGCAGAAGAGAAAACGTCGGACCAGCAGAGCCTGCGGATCGATTCGGTACTCGTCACCGTAATTGAGCAGGTCGAAGTCCCCGCGCGCGAAGAAGGCCAGCTGACGAAGATACAGGTGAGAGAGGGTATGACCGTGGAACGGGGTGCCCTGCTGGCACAGATCGAAGACTCCGAAGCGCAGCTGCTGCTCGAGCAGGCGAAGCTGGAATATGAGATGGCGCAGCTGAAAGCAAAAAATGATGTCGATATCCGCTTCGCCCGTAAATCGCATGAAGTCGCAAACGCGGAGCTGCAACGAGCGCAGGATTCCGTTAAGAAATATCCCAAGAGCATCTCCAAAACCGAACTGGATCGCCTGCAGCTGACTGCCGAGAAAGCGGAACTGGAAATCGAACAGGCGACCGAAGAAGCGAAGACCGCGCAGCTGGAAGCCCTGCTCAAGAAGAACGCGGCACAGATCGCGGCACTGGCGGTGCAGAAGCGGAAAGTGGTCTCGCCGATTTCCGGAATGGTGGTGCAGATCATGATTAAAAGCGGGGAATGGGTTCGTCCCGGAGATACCGTGATGCGGTTATTGAAACTGGATCGTCTGCGGGCCGAAGGCCTGGTCAACGCGTCCCTGCTGCAGGATCGGGATCTGAATGACCGCCCCGTCGTGCTGGTCGTCAATCCGGGCACGAAGCAGGAGCAGAAGTTCCAGGGTAAAATTTCATTCGTGAGCCCCGAAATCAATGCCGTCAATAACCAGACCCGCGTCTGGGCGGACATCGAAAACCCGAACCTCAAACTGAAACCGGGCATGCGTGCCTCGCTGATCGTTCAATAAACATCCGCGACTGAGAAGGCAGTCCCCCCATGTCTATCGGCTCCCCGAACTTTTCGAATCAACCACTGCACCTGCGGAAGCGGGCCGATCTGCAGGTGCAACCGCTCCAGTTTGGCGGCAAAACCTACTGGGGCATTAAGGATCCATTTTCACTTCAGTACTACCAGTTGCGGGACGAGGAATATTTCATCCTGCAGCAACTGGACGGCGTCGCCTCGTTCGAAACGATCCGGCGACAGTACGAAAAAAAGTTCCTGCCCCAGAAACTGGATGCCTCACACCTGCAGGGCTTTTTATCACGGCTGCACGAGGCGGGGCTGATCCTGGCGGATGCGTTCGGGCAGGGTGAAATTCTGCTGGAACGTCAGACGCAGAAACAGAGGCAGGCCCGGCGGGCCCGCTGGATGAATCCGCTGGCGATCCGCTTCCGGGGTTTTGATCCCCATCGCCTGCTCACCTGGCTGCAGCCGGTAGCGTCGCTCTGTTTCACTCCCTGGTTTCTGCTGGCCGCGCTGCTGCTGTTCATCTCAGCGGTGACACTGGTCCTGACGCACTTCGATACCGTCGTCGCGCAGCTGCCCGACTTCACCACGTTCTTTGAAGCGAAGAACCTGGTGCTGCTGGGGATCAGTCTGGCACTGGTCAAGATCCTGCACGAACTGGGGCACGCGCTGGCCTGTCGCCACTTTGGCGGGGAGTGCCGCGAAATGGGCGTCATGCTGCTGGCCTTCATCCCCTGCCTGTATGTGAATGTGAGCGATGCCTGGACGATGCCGCAGAAATGGCACCGGATTGTTGTCAGTTCCGCGGGCATCCTGGTTGAGCTGGTGATCTCCTCGCTCTGCGTCTTCCTCTGGTGGTTCTCCTATCCCGGCCTGTTTCATTCGCTCTGCCTGAATATCGTCTTCGTCTGCTCGGTGAGTACGCTGTTGCTCAACGGCAATCCGCTGCTGCGCTACGACGGTTATTACATCCTGCTCGATCTGCTGGAAGTGCCCAACCTCAGGCAGCGGGCCCAGACTATTGTCTCCAACCGCGTGCACCACTTTTTCTTCGGACACAAGGCTGATACGCTGCTCCGCGAACCCCGACGGCTGCGACGACTGCTGTTTGCCTATGGCGTCGCTTCGGCGATTTACCGCTGGCTGGTCGTGTTTCTGATCGTGACCGTCTGTTATTATGTACTCGAACCCTACGGCCTGGAGATCATCGCGCAGGTCCTGGGAACCTTTGTCTTTATGGGAATGCTGATCGTGCCCGTGCAATCCGGAATCAAGGAAATTCAGACCTACGTGCAATCGGGGCGAATCGATGGTCGGCGGTTTGTGAAGCGCTCGGCCCTGGTCCTGCTGTTGCTGGCCGGGCTGCTGCTGATTCCGTTTCCCCACCGCATCTCAGCCCCGGCGCTGATTGAACTGCAGGACGCGCAACACATCTATGTCACCTCCCCCGGATTCGTCGAATCGATCGCCACTCCTCAGACCGTCGTAAAACCGGGAGCCCTGATTGCCCGGCTGAAGAATGATGAGATCGAACTGGAAATCCTCAAGCTCAAAGGACAGATCAGCGAACAGCAGATCCGCATCACCACGCTGCAGACGCGCCAGGTCGATGATCCGGAAGCAGAACGCGAACTCCCCACCGCAGAGGAACAGCTGACTGATCTGAAAGACCAGCTGGAGCAACGGCTGACCGATCAACGGCGGCTCACCCTCACCGCCCCCGCTGGCGGCACCCTGATTCCCGCACCGCGCGAACAGGCATCTGCAGACGAAGCGGAGCTGTCCAACTGGACCGGCTCCCCTTTCGATCTGGAAAATAAGCACTGCTACCTGAAACGGGGCACCTGGCTCTGCTCGCTGGGCCATCCTCAGCAGCTGGAGGCGAGCCTGATTGTCGACCAGGAGGACGTCGAATTCGTGGCAGCAGGCCAGTCGGTGCGGATTCTGCTCGACGAGTACCCGGACCAGGTCATCACGGGCACGATCCAGGAGATCGCCGAGATCGATCTGGAAGACCTGCATCCCAATCTGATTCATCGGGAAGAGGTCATTACGGAAGTCGATTCTGATGGAAACCGGCGGCTGAGCAGTACTTCTTACCTGGTCCAGGTCAAACTGGATGCGACTGAGGAACAACCTGTGATTCACGCGTCTGGACAGGCCAAAATCGCGGTCGCCCCGGAATCGCTGGGAAAAAAGGCCTATCGCGGGCTGCGGAAGACCATTCGCTTACTGCAATAACCGTCATCCCATCAAACCCAGACCCCCTGTTTTAGCATTCGCTAATCTCCCAAGATCGCCATTTGCAGATTGGTGACCAACTGCTAGAATTCCCCGAATCTCTGAACCTCTCAGAAATTCATAATTGAAACACCCCAGCGATTTTATGGCCGGAAGCAAGGAGGCGACCCGATGAGCCATTCACCAACTCAACCCTCGACCCCTCTCAATATTATTGTCCTCGCCGGTGGAGAATCCGCCGAAAGCGAGATCAGTCAGCAGAGTGGCGAGAATGTGGCGCGTGCACTATCAGCACGGGGACATCAGGTGGTGACCGTCGATCCTTCTCTGGTCGATCTGGAAACTTATGACTGGTCAACCTGTGACGTCGTGTTCCTGGCGTTGCATGGGACCTATGGCGAAGACGGCACGATTCAGGCGACGCTGGAACGATTGAATGTTCCTTATTCCGGCTGCGACGCTCCGACATCCAAGCTGGCCTTCAGCAAGTCGGCCTCCAAGGAACGCTTCATACAACAAAATGTGAATACCCCCTCTTACGTACTGATTCATGAATCTGATGATGCACAACGGATTGAACAGCACGCGCGCAGCATGGGTTATCCGCTGGTGGTCAAGCCGGATGCCCAGGGTTCCAGCCTGGGTGTGACAATTGTCAAATCGCCCGAAGAACTGCCTCAGGCGCTGGCCCGCTGCTTTCACTATGACTCCTTCGGCATTCTGGAATCGGCCATCGTGGGTTCGGAATGGACCGTCACCCTGGTAGATGATGAAGTCCTGCCCCTGATTCAGATTGAAACGCCTCACGAATTCTTCGATTACGAAGCCAAGTACCTGGAAGACTCGACGCAGTATCATTTCGAGTTCCAGCAGCCGACCAATGTGATTCAGTCGATCCTGAAAACCGGCGTCGGTGCCTGTAAAGCACTGGGGACGAGCGGCATTGTGCGGGTCGATATTCTGCTGGACCGTTTTCAGCAGCCCTGGGTCCTCGAAGTAAATACGATTCCCGGCTTCACCGATCATTCGCTGGTTCCCAAGGCGGCCGCCCGGGCGGGACTCGACTTTGGTGAGTTGTGCGAACGGGTCCTGCTGAACCGCCTGGCGAAAGCCACGACCCGGCCGCAAAACTGACAAAGTTTACCCAGACGGCCTGTGCCCACCGGGAATTGTGACTTTTCTGTGGTGCACCACAACTCGCGCGGCTTGAGATTGCGATAATGTTAATGCAGGGGGCGGTGCGCAGGTTTCATGTTGCGCGCATCAGACATCAACTCATCAACCAGAGCTTATGAGTCGCAAAGCATCCAAAAAGAAGCCGACGAAAAAACAGGTCCCGGCTAAGAAACAGATCGAAGAGATCGAAGAAGAAGAGGAAGCGCTGGAAGAAGAGCCCTCTGCGCTGAGTCCTGCGCGACTGATCCGCCTGCTGTTTCGTCCCAAGGTGCTGCTGATCCTGGCCGTGGGAATTTCTGGCTGGTTCGGTTTCCAGAAGCTCAAAAATCAGCTGCCCGATCTGGCACAAGAGGAGCAGTACCAGGTCGAAACGCGCCAGCTGTCCCTGATTCCGGCACCGCCTCACTATGTCCCCATCGATCTGGTCGACCAGGTCATCAAGCGCAATCAGTTACCCGAGAAGGTTTCACTGCTGGATCGGGATCTGGTCATTAAGATCGCCGAAGCCTTTCAGAAACATCCCTGGGTGCAGAAAGTGGTCTCGGTACGGAAGACGAGCACGGTCGAAGTCGAACTGCAATTCCGCAAACCGGCGGCGATGGTGGAATTCAAACAGCGGCTGCTGCCCGTCGACAATGCGGGCGTCCTGTTGCCGCCCGAAGACTTTTCGGTCTCCGATGCCCGCCGTTATCCAGTGATTACGGGCGTCGAATCGGTTCCCGCCGGTCCTCCCGGGAATGCCTGGGGTGATGTGACGGTCACCGGCGCCGCGCAACTGGCGGAAGCCCTGGGGCCGCACTGGAAAGAACTGGAGATCGTGTCGATCGAAGCACCACCCCGCATGAGCGAAGCCAGTTCCCTGGACGATCTGATCTATCGGCTGATCACCGCGGGCGGCTCGGAAATTGTCTGGGGCCGCTCTCCCAAGAGTCAGCGTCGAGGGGAACTTCGCGTCGATCAGAAAATCGGCAAGCTGGAAAAATACTATCGCGATTACGGCGGCTTCGACCGTCCCCACGGTCCGTATGAAATCGACATCCGGCACTGGCAGGAAATTTCCCGCCGCCCGCTGCGGCAGCAGAGCCAGCAGCGGACTTTGATGCGTCGCTGAATCAGAGAAGATTCAGATTTGCTGTGATGCTTCGATGAATGCTTCCGGTGACAGGCCTTTCTTTTGCGCAGCCATCTCGGCATAGGACATCTCCGGCTTGAGACCACAGCGGGAAAGAATCTCCGCACGCTGCTCTGAACAGCGAAGATCACCAATGAGTTGATTCAGCACTTTCTCGTCTCCCCTGATTGCTTTCAGGATGCGTTTCGGATCCAATCCGAACGCGCAGCCGGCTTGCGGGGCGTCGCGAAATTCTTCTTTCGTCATCGACAGCCGGACGCAGATCCCCCCTTTTTCAAAGTGATAAATCACTTTGTTTTTTCCGACACTGGTCTGACTCACCCCTTCAGGAAAGTCGAGTTCCTCGGGTAATACAGGGGCCCTTCCCACCAGGGGAAACTTACCTTCATAGATATTGTCGTGCATCATCAGCGTGACGTAGAGAATCGGCTGTGCTGCGATCTCTTCCGGCTGCAGGCGCGGTCCCGCATACTTGAAGACAGCCACCATCAGACCACTGCCCAGCAGCGGTCCGTTTAACCCCCCATAGGGAAACTCGGGACAAACGTGGTCCAGGAAATCTGTCTTGCGGAGCCGATGGACATCGAGCAGGATTTTTCCGTAACCCACGGAGGATTTGTTAAAGGGAATTTCAAACAGGTCGCCTGGCTGATAGCGAACGCGGCGTTTTTTCTGTGTGCTTTTGCCTGTCACTTTCTCCAGATGATCGGCCGGGCAGGATTTGATAAACTCATCCACCCAGTCAGACAGCTGTTCGTAATCGGTGATGCCATGATCGTGCAGGGAAACAAAGGAATCATCTGAAGCGACATGTGTCACATACAGATGCTGGAAGGTTAAAGTTTTTCCCCGGATGCCGAAGTAACAGATGAACGAAAATCCAATCGGTTTACGGTCCAGAATATTCGAAGGCGTCAGAGGTTTGGGTTTACCCCGCTTCGTGGCAGGCAGGAGCTTTTGGCGCTGATCGGTTTCGAGTTCGTAATCAAACTCCTGGTAACCATATTCTTTGCCGATCTCATAACAGATCACTTTGCGGATCAGATCGCCGTCGAAATAGACCAGCATGTCTTTCAGTTCGACGGAATCCCACTGCTTTTTGACCGGTTCCAGCCCGAAGTATTTTCGCTGTTTGTTCGTGAGCGCAAATCGAGACATCACTGCTTCTCCCTGAAATCCAAAGCCGGGTGATATACATTTACAGCGTATCTACACCAGAGCGTCAGTCAATCAAAAAACAGGGCGTTGAACTCAGACGCTCCAGAAGAATCTGTGAAAAAAGGATGCAAAACGGATTTCGAAAGATTAGATTGAATGGAAATTGACAACTTCGCTCGCGCTGATTTTGACCGAGCTGCCACAAGGAGAAAGCCATGACTGAGGATGCTATCGTGCGGGAATACCGGGAACAGGGGTTTGTGCGGATTCCCGAATTCTATTCGGCAGACCAACTGGCACAGATCCGCGCTGCGGTGGAACGGTATAATCGAGAAGTGGTGCCGGGGGTTCCCGAGAACGATGTTGTCTTCGAAGCGGACGGACAGGCGATCCGGAACTGCTGGCGAATGCAGACCCATGATCCGTTTTTTGCAGAGCTCCCCAACGAGGAACGGCTGCAGACTCTGATCGCGGCCCTGGTCAACGGAACGCCGGACTGCATGGGCGTCGAAACGTTCAACAAGCCGGCCAAAGTCGGCTCAGGTGTGCCCCCACATCAGGACAATGCCTACTTCTGTCAGGAGCCGCCGGATGTGCTCACGGTCTGGGTCGCCCTGGATGAGGTCACTCCTGAAAATGGTGCGGTGCAATATGTAGCCGGTTCGCATCGGGACGGTCTCAAGGTGCATACGCCGTCGGGCGTCAAAGGGAATTCGTTCGGTCTGGCAGAAGAAGTCGATGAAGCGACAGCCACGCCGGCTCTGCTCAAAGCGGGCGATGTGCTGATTTATCACTGTCAGACAATTCACTTCAGCGCCCCGAACGTGAGTGATCAGCCCCGGCTCGGCCTGCTGATGGTCTTCCGCGGCACCCATACGCAGGATTCGCCTGCCATGAAAGACGCCTATCAGAAAGCACGGGCGTTGATGGAATCGCAGGCGAGCTGATTCAACGGGTATCCTCGCTTTAGCAGGTGTTCACATCCCGCCTGAGGAACGGTTCGGGCGTGAAAAGGGACGAATTCGGGAAGAATGGGGGCATCCGCGTTACTTTCCGGTCATTTAAAGTGACTTCCGTACCCCGTTCTGCTTGATTTTCCCTGTTTTGACGCTTAGATAAGTGGTTACCTTTCAAATTTCCGTTCTGAGAGGAAGCGATTGGCCGTTTGTTGACTTCAAAAAAACAGCACCCTAAAATCGCTAACTTAGCATTGTTTAATAATTCAACATCAAGACACAGGGAGAGAATCGAATCTGCGCTCCTGAAAGTTCAGGTCGTTGATCCACATTTTTCGGTTCTTATTTCGCTCGCCAAATAACGCAAAGGGGAATGACAACGATGAGTGACCAGGCTAACGAAAACATTGAAAGTGTGCTTCAGGAAACTCGATCATTTCCGCCGCCAGCCGAGTTTGTCGAACAGGCCAATATTTCCAGCAAGGAACAGTACGAAGAACTCTGGAACCGGGCCAAGGACGATCCGGCCGGCTTCTGGGGCGATCTGGCACAGGGCCTGGAATGGGCTCAGCCTTACGATAAGGTCCTCGAAGGCGAGATGCCCGAAACCAAATGGTTCACCGGTGGGAAGATCAATGCCTCGGTCAACTGCATCGACCGTCACCTCGACAGCTGGCGAAAAAACAAAGCCGCCATCGTCTGGGAAGGCGAGCCAGGCGACACCCGTGTGCTGCGTTACCAGGACCTGTACCGCGAAGTCTGCAAGTTCGCAAACTGCCTGAAAAAACTGGGCGTCGAGACCGGCGACCGCGTGACCCTGTATATGCCCATGGTGCCGGAACTGGCCATCGCCATGCTGGCCTGCTCACGCATCGGAGCGACTCACTCGATCATCTTCGGCGGTTTCAGTGCCGATGCGATCGCAGACCGCAACAACGACGCCCAGGCCAAACTGGTCATCACCGCCGATGGCGGCTGGCGTCGCGGTAAGAATATCCCGCTCAAAGAAGCCGTCGACCAGAGCCTGGAAAAATCACCCAGCGTGGAAAAGGTTGTGGTTTACCGTCGTACCGGATGTGAAGTCGATATGGTTCCCGATCGTGACTACTGGTGGCACGACCTGATGGAAGACGTCTCCGCAGAATGCGATCCGGTCGAACTCGACAGCGAACACCCGCTGTTCATCCTCTACACCTCCGGAAGTACCGGCAAGCCCAAGGGCGTGCAGCACTCCACCGGCGGTTACCTGCTGGGAACCATGATGACCTCCAAGTGGGTCTTCGATCTCAAAGAGGATGACACCTACTGGTGTACCGCCGACATCGGCTGGATCACCGGACACAGCTACATCGTCTACGGTCCGCTGGCCAACGGGGCGACCACCGTGATGTACGAAGGGGCTCCCAACTGGCCCGATGAAGGGCGCTTCTGGGAAATCATCGAAAAGTACCAGGTCAACATTTTCTACACCGCACCAACGGCGATTCGTGCCTTCATCAAGTGGGGCGACGAATGGCCCAACAAGTACGATCTCTCCAGCCTGCGTCTGCTGGGTACCGTGGGCGAGCCGATCAACCCCGAAGCCTGGATGTGGTATCACACCGTCATCGGACAGGAACGCTGCCCGATCGTCGATACCTGGTGGCAGACGGAAACCGGCGGCATCATGATGAGCCCACTGCCCGGTGTCACCGCTACCAAGCCCGGCAGCTGTACGACTCCCCTGCCCGGCGTTGTGCCTGATATTGTCACCGCAGAAGGCGAAAGCCTGGGCGACAATCAGGGCGGTCTGCTCGTGATGCGTCAACCCTGGCCGCACATGCTGCGAACCCTGTACGGCGACCACGACCGGTTCAAGGAAGTTTACTTCAGCACGATTCCCGGCTGCTACCTGGCCGGCGACAGTGCCCGTCGCGATGAGGACGGTTATTACTGGATCATGGGCCGCATTGATGATGTGATCAACGTTTCCGGTCACCGCCTGAGCACGATGGAAGTCGAAAGTGCCCTGGTCGCGCATCCCAAGGTTGCGGAAGCGGCCGTGGTGGGCTTCCCACATGAAATTAAAGGGGAAGGCATCTGCTGCTTCGTCACGCTCAAGACCGATGACGGCAGCCCCGAACTGAAAGAAGAGCTCAAGCAGCACGTGCGGACTCAAATCGGTGTGGTCGCGACCCCCGATGACATCCGCTTTGCAGCGGCGCTCCCCAAAACACGCAGCGGTAAAATCATGCGGCGTCTGCTGCGTGACATTGCCGCCGGTCGGGAAAGTACGGGCGATACCACCACGCTGGAAGATCTCAACGTGATTGCCAATCTGCGGCAGAAAGACGAGTAAGACTCGCGGACTCAGGTCCCCTTCAATTATAATGTGCTTCGCGGCACAAAACACAATTTCGCAGGATGGTCGCTTTCGGCCATCCTGCTGTTTTATATATACCTGATGAATAGAGGCTCTCTGATGTCGGACGATCAACTTTCTCAACTGTTTGAACTGGTACGGCAGGGGACGCTCTCTGTGGAACAGGCAGTCGAGCAGGCACAGGAACAGGGGCAGCACAAATCCGCGATTCTGCCCTCCGCGAACATCGACCTGGACCGCAGTGCGCGCTGCGGTTATCCCGAAGTCATTTACTGCGAAGGCAAGACTTCGACCGCCCTGGTCGAGATTTTCACACTGCTGCTCGAATCGAAACAGCGCTGCCTGGGCACGCGGATTTCCGAAGAACAGGCGGAGACAGTACTCAAACAATTTCCGCAGGCAATTTACAATCAGGTGGCGCGGACCATTCGCATCCCGGAGATCGATGCTGCCTTCGATGAAGAACCAATCACAGGTAAAATCGCGGTCCTTACAGCGGGAACCAGCGATCGTCCGGTCGCGGAAGAAGCGATGGAGACACTGATCTGGATGGGCTATCAGCCGGACCTGATTGTAGACGTCGGCGTTGCAGGACCGCATCGCCTCATCGAACAGTTGCCCCGCATTCAAAACGTCTCGGCCATCATCGTCGCTGCCGGCATGGAAGGGGCGCTCCCTTCGGTGGTGGGTGGCTGGGTCTCCTGCCCGGTGATCGCAGTGCCCACGAGCGTCGGTTACGGCGCGAGCCTGGGCGGCCTCACGGCGCTGCTCGGGATGCTCAACAGCTGTGCTGCGAATGTGACCGTGGTGAATATCAATGCCGGATTCAAAGCCGGTTTTATCGCTGGCCTGATCGCCGACCAGCAGCGTTCCTCCTCCGAAAGTTGACCCCATAACAAGAGACTCCCGCCATGCTGAAATCTTCCCTGCACGCCCTGGTTTGTGTTCTGCTCATCGCACTTTGTTGCAGCCTGTCCGCATTACCGGCTCGCGCGGATGAAAACAAGCCGGCCCTGGATCCGATCGTGCGGGTTGTTGATCTGAATGTGGGTGAAACGACGACCGTCACGCTCAGCAATGGGGAACAGGTCAAAGTCAAACTCTGTGACCTCAAGGAGACCCGCGATCCGATTCGCAACGCCGTTCGAAGTGCGATCGTCACAGTGGAAGTGGACGGCGAAACGATCGAGCTGGAATCGGGGATGTACAATCTGCCGCAGTCGATTGGCAAAGTACAGGTCGACTGCTCGATTACCAGTGGTTACAACTCCAACGGCACACCATCCTTCTGGGGACTCGACAAGGATGCCCGCCTCCGCTTCTGGCCGAACGGTTCGCCGCTGCTCAAGCCGGGCTCGTTCATTTACCCGGTCGAACAGCGCTGGTTTGCCACTCGCACCTGGTATGATAATGAGCCGGTAGACGGGGGCACTAAGATCCTGCCGAAGATTTACTATCACAGCGGGCTGGACATCGGCGGTGCCGAGAAACTGACGCGGGTCATTGCGGCCACCGATGCGATTGTCGTCTCTTCTGGAACGGATGTGCTGGACGGCCACAAACAAGATACGCCGATCGCACAGCGGTATGACGTCGTCTATCTGCTGGATGCCCGGGGCTGGTATTACCGTTACAGCCACCTGCACAAAATCAACGATTCGATCCGCCCGGGACGACTGATCAAACAGGGCGAAGAGATCGGCATCCTCGGAAAGAGAGGGGCCAGTGGCGGCTGGTCGCATCTGCACTTTGAAATTAAGAGCCGCCAGCCATCGGGCAAATGGGGCACGCAGGCGGGTTATGCGTTTATCTGGGAAGCGTATCGTAATCAATACGATCCCAAACTGGTCGCGAATACACGCCGCAAACACATGGTCCTGCCAGGTGACAGGGTCATCCTGAGCGGATTACAGTCCTACAGTGTTAATTACAGCATCGTTGATTTCGAATGGATCTTCAGTGACGGCACGACGACCCGGGGCCCGGCGATAGAACGCAAATATGACTCTCCCGGTATCTATTGTGAAACGCTTAAAGTCACCGACGTAGAGGGCAACGTCGACTATGATTTCGCGGAAGTTCAGGTACTGGATCCGAACCACCCGGAAGAATATGTGCCCCGCCTGCATGCAAGCTACTGGCCTTCGCTCAAGAACAAAGTCGGCGATCCGATCACTTTCAAAGTCCGTTCGTTCGGAAATACGTACGGAAAGGAAGTCTGGGACTTTGGTGACGGCAGCCCGACTGTCAGTGTGAAATCGGACGGCAACGTGAAGCCGCTGAATGAAGACGGTTACGCGATCACGCAACATACCTATCAGAAACCGGGCGATTACCTGGTGAAGGTCGAACGCAGCCGCGAAGACGGCGTGAAAGCAGAGACGCGACTGCATGTGCGGGTGGAACCGTAATTCGATCGCTACAGATCGACATGTGATGAGATGAGAAGTAGGGGCGTGACCTGTGTGTCCGCCCGCCTGGCGAGGCTTGTCTGGAATACAGACAACAAAGGCAGCTTTCTCAATCGTCCGAAGTACAAAACGCAAACAGACTCGCTCTGCGGGTAGCCACACAGGGCTACCCCTACGCCCGGTTGATTGAGAGATCAATTCAAAGCCTGTAATCGCGTTCCCCGCTGGCATTTGGTCTGGCACAGATTTACAATGAGCGGGAACATCCTCAAACCTGAAATTCATCCCTTTAACATACCTGCCGGGAACCTGCCTGCCATGAACGCGCATCTGTTGCCCCTGTGTTTCACTCTACTGACTCTGATTTCCCTGCCCGTCTCGGTGGTCTCCGCGGCCGATGAGAAAGCGGAACAGCCGACCGTCGATTTCAAAGGGAAAGTCGCCCAGCGACTGGATTCCCTGAAAAAACAACCGGCGCTGATTCAATCGGCACTGGGAGTCACTCGCAAAGAGACGCCTATTCCGTGCGTGTTCTCCGCCGACGATCTGAACTTTCACACGGGCAAAACACGCATCCTGTTGATCGGGGGGCTGGACGGTTCGCAGGCGTCGGTCGATGCCGTCATTGATGCCGTCAACTGGTTTTATGGATCGAAAGAGGCGGCGCCGCTGCGGGAACAGTTCTCGCTCTCCGCGGCTCCGATTGCGAACCCGGACGGCTGGGTACTAAACGAGGGTCCCAAGAATGGTTCCGGCGGGAACCCGACCACTGGCTATCCGCCTCAGGGTCCTGCTTACCACGACCCGACGAAGCCGGAAGTGCAATACCTGTGGCGGTGGATCGGCATGCATGCCCCCGATCTGGTTCTGGATGTGCGTGAAGGGAAGCAGTTTCAGTGGGTGGTTCCAGTCGACAGTCTGCCCGCGACCAGGGCACTGGGAAAAGAATTGCAGCCACAGATCAAGCCGGTGTTCGGCTGGGAGCTGGTATCCAGTCTGGCGATTAAATCTCCGTCGAATATCGGGCGCATTCCCGCTCTGGCGCTGGAAGTCCCCTCTAAAGAGGCGCCCGCCTTCCTGCCCGCATTACTGTCGAGGATCGAAAAGAGCGGCTTTCACGGCCCGTCCCCTGCCCGGCTGGAGTTGATGCGACGCCAGCAGCGGACGCCGATTCAGGTTGCGACGCAACTGTCGAAAGTCTATGGCAATGACCTGGGGCGGCTCTCGTACCTTCCCGTCTTGTCACTGATCAGCCAGATTCGCCTGGGCGAACTGACGGACGATCACAGTCGACTGCCGCACGTGGAGAAGATCACACAGGAGTATCTGAAAAAGAATCCGGAACCGCTCAGCAACAAAGGGGGCGGCTCCGTGATTGCCGGCCACCTGCTGTTCTCCGAACTGATGAAGGCGACCGGAGACCGGAATTATCTTAAGTACGCCCAACAGGCGGCCGACCTGGGCTTTGATGAACAGGGGAAAATGAAAGAATCGATGCCGCACCATGTGGAGATGAGCGATGCGGTCTTCATGTCCTGTCCGATTCTGGCAGCAGTGGGCCGGCTGACCGGGGAATCCAAATACTACGACATGGCCATGCAGCACTGGCGGTTCATTCAGAAGCTGGACCAGCGTCCGGACGGCATTTACCGCAACTCGCCACTCAGCGACGCCGCCTGGGGACGCGGGAATGGTTTCCCCGCACTGGGACTGGCACTGGTTCTCAGCGAACTACCCGTTCACTCACCCTTGCGGGAGCAGTTCGTGGCCGGACATCGTCAGCACCTGGAGGCACTCAGCAAACATCAGGATCCGACCGGCATGTGGCACCAGGTGATCGATCATCCGGAAAGCTATCGCGAGATGACTTCGACCTGCATGATCACCTTCGCCATGATCCGGGGCGTGCGGGAAGGCTGGCTGGATGCGAAAGTCTATACGCCGATCATCGAGAAGGCCTGGGAAGGGATCAAGACCCGGGTCGCCTTTGACGGAACCCTGGTCGATGTCTGTACCGGAACCGGGAAGCAGACCAGCGTCCGCGGTTACCTGGACCGTATGGCGATTCTGGGCCCCGATGCCCGCGGCGGTGCAATGGCGTTCATCGTCTCCAACGAGATGGCGCAGTGGCTCAACGAACGCGCCAACGCTGCTCAGCAGTTGGATTAAACGGCGCCGCTCCCCGTCTGGCACTGGAAACCGGAGCGGGAATGGTGAATACTGGAATGATCTGAAAAGCCCTCTGACACAAACGGAAAGGTCTACCATGGTCTCGCGTTTCTGTGCTCTGCTGTTGTTTGTTCCCGCCACCCTGGTACTGTGCCTCAGTGTGACTGAAGTCCACGCGGAAGAGACCGGCCTCCGGGCTGGTGCCGCGCAGGTTGATATCACCCCTCCGACCGGTGTCTCACTGGACGGCGTCATTTCCAAGAACGGCCCGGTCACGGGAGTCCACGACCGGATCTATTCGCGTGCCCTGGTACTCGATGATGGAAACACACGAGTCGCCATCTGCGTGAACGACCTGTGCATGGTCGAGCGGAGCTACTTCGACCGAGTCAAGAAAATCGTCTCTGAGAAAACCGGTCTCCCCGTGAACCGGATGCTGATGACCAGCACGCACACGCATGCAGCGCCCCGCGTCCCCTACGGTCGCGCAAGTGAGCAGGACGACGCCTACTATGAATCGCTGATCCAGAAGATGGCGACAGCGATCATCACCGCTGAGCAGAACCTGGCTCCCGCCCAGATTGCCTGGGGCTCTTTCGATGCGGGACGCTATGCCGCGTGCCGACGTTTTCTGGCGGAGAAAGGGAGCGTATCACTGAATCCGTTCGGCGTGGCAGGCGAGCAAATCAAATCAGTAGCTGGTCGCAGTAAGCAGATCATTCAACCAGCCGCCCCCATCGACCCCCAGTGTTCCATTCTTTCGGTACAACACGCGGACGGTACTCCCCTGGCGGTGCTGGGCAACATGAGCATTCATTACTGCGGCGGTTACAGGAAGGGCGAGATCAGCGCGGATTACTTCGGCGCGTATGCGAATTACCTCGCGGAAAAACTGGCATCGACCGGTTCGCATCCTCCTTTTGTGGGCATGCTCTCGAACGGGACCAGCGGGAATGTCGGTGCAGTGATGAAGCAGGACAAAAAGAAATACCCGCCTTTCGCCTGGATTGATGAATCGGGAAAACAGTTCGCCGAACAGACAGTCAAGGTGTTACAGAAGTTGAAATACCAGCGCAACGTTCCCGTGGAGATGGTCGAACGAGAAATCGAACTGGAGATCCGCAAGCCGGATGCGGAGCGACTGGCCTGGGCACGTGAAATCCTGGCGAATCCGAAACAGAAAACCGTGCATCCCTGGTCGAAAATTTACGCCACGGAAGCAGTCGAACTGGATCAATACCCCGCGACGGAAAAGATCAAACTTCAGGCGATCCGCATTGGTGATCTGGGCATCGCCGGGCTTCCCTGCGAAACATTCACGGAGACCGGTCTGGCGATCAAAGCCGGCAGCCCGTTTTCAGCGACGTTCTCCATGGAACTGGCCAACGGTTCGAGCGGCTATCTGCCCACACCCAAACAGCACGCACTGGGAGGTTACGAAACCTGGCCCGCGCGGAGCAGCTATCTGGAGATTGACGCGGAAACCAAAATCCGACAGACGGCGCTGGAGCTGCTGCGTCAGCTGCACGATTAAGACTGCGATCGTTTAGCGGTCAAGCCAGCTGCTGAGTGTGACGGGAAGTGTCTTGATCTGCCCGTCGCGCAACAGCACGACTTCGACCACATCGCCTGCGGATTTCTCGCCGATCAGCCCGACCAGGGTGTCAAAGTTCTCAACCGGCTTTCCGCCGAACTGGAGAATGAAGTCGCCGGAGCGGATACCCGCTTTCTGGGCCGCCAGCCCGTCAGACACATCACCGACCAGACAGCCTCCCCGGTCTCTGATTCCGGCCATGTGCGTAATGCCCAGCATGGCATCACTGTCGCGGGTCTGGAACTGGGTCGCGGGCAGGGCTTTCATGAGATCTTCCATTGCCAGTTCGGGAATGGGATGGCCCTTGATCAGATACAGGACCGGAAACTTACGAACCCGTTTGATGAATCTGAGCCCGTTTTCGCCCCCCTTCCACTTGGAACCCAGGGCCACGTAACGCACCTGCCCCGGTTCCACAGTATTGCCCTGGGCCGTCTTGGCGATCTCTTCAGGCGTCCAGAGTTTCACAGTTCCGCCCATCTTTCTGATTTCGCGGACCGCCCGTTTTTCGCGGATGTCGGCGTGACGATCGATGGCCTCTTCGGCACGAAGCGCCACCGAGGGGTTTTTCGCATGCGTCAGTTTTTCCAGCGCGTCTTCTGCGGGGCCGGCCGAGCCGGCTTTGCCCAGCACGTAGACCTGTTCAATGACGAGGATCGCGCGGACGGCCGCTTCGAGGCTATCCCCCTGGGTCACTTTCAGCAGAGGTTCGACCACCTGCTCTCCGAACTTGGGCAGCTCCTGTGTTGCTTTCTGACGGGCCTGAAAGTCGTCGCTCTGCAGATCGAGGATGTAGTCGACCGCCTGTTGCGGCAGCTCCGCTTTCTCTTGTTCTTTCGAGAACGCAGGCGCGTCAGGCAGAAGCAGTGACAGGGCCAGTGCACCGGCGATGATGGCTGCGAGTCGTGATTTCATCTGGTTTATCCCTCAGGAAATTAAGTGCGTCTTTTTACGGGCGACTAAATTCCATTTTCGGACAAACCAGGCTGTAAATCAATACGAGAGTCGCACAGACAGCCTCAATCGAGGGCTATTCGGCCTGTTTGAATGTTTCCATCATCAGGCCGGGACGATCGGTGGTGATGCCGGTAATTCCCATTTCTACCAGCTTTTTGGCATCTTTCACGTCGTTGATCGTCCAGACAAAGACCGGCAGGCCGGCGGCTGCCGATTTCTGAATAAAATCGGCGGTCAGGAAGCCGTTATAGCCGACATCCAGGCCATCGAAGTTGGCCTCTTTCGCTTTCTGGATGTAGTAGTCCGCGTTGTGCTCAAACTTCCGGGTCACTTTATTCTGTTTGACCATGAAAACCCAATAGGCTTTCAGGTCGGGGAGTAATTCCTTCGCCTTGCGCATCGTATCATAGTCGAAACCGATGAGCGCGGTCTGGTCAGCCGTTTTGCCGGACGCGGCGAGATCAGCTTTGAGTTGCGGCAGGACTTCGGGGCCGCATTTGATTTCGATAAACAGTCGCTTGCCTGCGGGGATGGTCTGGAGAATCTGCGGGAGGGTTGGAATCCGCTCGTTGCGGTATTGGGCATTCTTCCAGGCACCCACGTCCAGTGTCTGGAGTTCGGCCAGCGTCTGGTCTCCGACCTTCTGATCGCGGCCGCCGATCCGTTTGGTGGTCTTATCGTGAAAGGCGACGATCTTGCCATCTCTGGTAAGGTAGATATCGATCTCGACGGCATCCGAGTTGCGCTCCCATGCCAGGTTCACGGAGGAGAGTGTGTTCTCCGGGGCATCGTGCGAGGCACCGCGATGGCCTACAATTTCAACGGCAGCAAGGGGGGAAGTGGCTGACACGATCATTAATCCTGCCCAGAAACTGAGGAAACACAAGTAACGCATCGACGGCATCTGATCTGATCTCCCGCAATGAAAGCATTAGTCGGTAACAAGTTTTGACCTGCTTATTTATATAGAAGCATATTAAAGACTTGTAAAGAAACGATGAAATCGGCAAGGCGGCAGCCGGGCACAGCTGTGGTAGCTTCTGTTCAGAAGTAAAACCATGCGCTGTGGGAAATAACGACTGTCGTATCCCGGCCATTCCTTGACGACTGGCAGTATCACTTCTAAACTCGCTTTTTGCAAACAATCTTTGAGAAAGATCTGATTTCCCACGACCTCTTGTTTGCTTTGTCTGACAGTCAACTCTTCCAGGGAGCACACAGGTGCACATTCAGGTAAACGGTGAAACCCGCGAGGTTCCCGATCGTTTCACAGTGGCCGAACTGCTGGTCCAGCTGGAGCTGCAGCCCCGCTATCTGGCTGTGGAACGCAACCTGATCCTGATTCCCCGTGAGGAACACGCGAACTGTCAGCTGGAAGAGGGAGATCGTCTGGAAATCGTAACGCTGGTAGGCGGTGGGTAAACATTATGGCAACAATTGGCGATACAGAATCGGCCCTGGTCCTGGGCACACATCATCTGAACTCCCGTCTGATCGTGGGTACGGGCAAATACTCGACTTACGAACTGATGCAGGAGAGCCTGGAAGTCAGTGGTGCGGAAGTGATTACGGTCGCTGTCCGCCGTGAGCGGCTGATCGACGCCGATGGCCGGAACATTCTGGACTTCATCGATCTCGACAAATACACGATTCTGCCCAATACCGCTGGTTGCTTTACCGCCGAGGATGCCGTCCGTGTCGCCCGCATGGGGCGTGAAATTCTGCGGGGCCTGGAAAACCCGGGCGCCGACTGGGTCAAAATCGAAGTGTTGGGCGATACGAAAACCCTGCTTCCCGATCCGGTCGCCACGCTGGAAGCGACGAAGCAACTGGTCGACGAAGGCTTTTCGGTGCTCTGCTATTCGACCGATGATCCCATTACCGCGAAGCGGCTGAAAGACGCGGGTGCCACTTCGGTGATGCCTGCGGGCAGCCCGATCGGCAGCGGCCAGGGTATTCTGAACCCGAACAATATCCGCATCTGTCTGGAATACCTCAAAGAGGACGATCCCGACTACCCGGTGATTGTCGATGCCGGCGTGGGGACTGCAAGCGACGTGACGATTGCGATGGAACTGGGTTGCGACGGCGTGCTGCTCAACACGGGCATCGCCGGCGCGCAGGATCCCGTGCGGATGGCCCGGGCCATGAAAGCGGGCATCGAAGCTGGCCGCGACGCTTACCTGGCGGGACGCATTCCCCGCAAGCTGTACGCCACGGCCTCGAGTCCGGAAACCGGCATCATCGCTCCGAAGTCTTAAGTTCCCGCGTCGACTGAATTTTTCCGACCGGTTTCACAGTGCGCTTCTGTTTGCGAGACTGTTTTTTCTGCCAGGGGGGCTGGCGCTCAGCCGAGATCACCACCTTGAGCTGATTCAGACCTGCGATCCCGCCGGTCTGTCCTGAGGTGCGAACCACTTTCCAGCTCGACGTCGCATCGGCAACGCCCCCTTCGCCCAGCTCCTGATTCAGTTTCGCCAGCGCTGCGGAGAGCGCTTCATCAAAGGAACCTTTGGAGGAAGTGCCCGCAAAGGTTCGGCGAACCGGTTCCATTTCGCGTTCCTGATCGAAGTAAACGACCTGGATACCATCCTTCACGCCGTGCACGCGAACCCCTTTGACCCAGGCGGGCAGGTCGGTCCAGACATCTGACGCTTTGACTTCTGAGATGACGGTAATCGCGATCCCGGTCGGCGGCTTCGCCTTGAGATAGTAATCCTGGATTCCATCTTCAGGCGGTTTTACATAGACGGTCCGTTCCAGGATCACGTCGGTATATCCGCCAGTGGGAACTTCGCCCACCACGTCCAGAACCAGCGAAGGCGGATTGGATTTCTGCAGCTGGTGTGAGACACTCAGAATTTTCGGAACGGTGATGGCTTTGGACTTCGGCTTCTCGGCCTGCACGAGTGACAGACTGCACCAGACAAAGGTAACAGCCAGCAGAACTGTGGTCAGTTGCTTAAAAGATTTCATCGGACTCCCTCCAAGTTAGAAATGGTCAAGGGAACGTTCAGAACGGCGAAATTTCCCAGCGACCCACGGTCAGTTTGACGCAGGAGACGCCGCCCCTGTTCCCGGAGATCGAAAATTCTCCCGTCAGCCCGGCTGTCTGCCTGCTACAGACTCGCTATCTTGCCTCGATCACCTTCCACTGGTCTTCTGAGGAGAAAGGGTCGATGAGTTGTGCCAGTCCGGCATCGGCCAGTTCCTGCCCGGAGACAAAACGTCCGGGGCGTGTCCAGCGATCGAGTACGCTCTGTCGGCAGCCAAACAGCTGTGCCTGGAGACGATCAAAATCGGTTTCCAGTACTTTAAAATGTCGTGCCCATTCTGCGGCTTCTTCCAGCCGGACTTCGTCTTCACTCTGCCAGCGGATCGGATGAAACAGCAGTGTTGTGTAAGTGGTAACGTAACGGTGCTTACAGGCGGCAAACGGGAGTATGGCGGCGGAGGAACATTCACCCAGCGCCACGCCGGCTACGTTCAACTGCCTCAGACGGATCAGGCTGGCCAGTGTCAGGCCGGCGTAAACTGATCCGCCGGGGGAATCGAAGTAGATGGTACCCCGGCTGCCGCGCGGGACGTCTACCAGCCTGGAAACCAGATCGGATTCTTTATCTCCCAGATCCCCCGAGAGCGAAATTTCCCAGTCCGGCTCTTTATCCTGAGACGCAGGACTGCGAAAGGAGTGTGCTTTCTCGGGATAGGATTTCAGGTTGGATACCGTACGCAGCCGTCTTCGTTTCGTCATTGTTTCCAGATAGTCTTCAAACTGAGAACTCATAAATTAAACTCATCGCAAGCTGTTTAGAATAACAGATCAAAAGCGTAGTTCGCAAACTGTGTTTCCCCTCAGTTCGAGAAAAAATCAGTGAAATTGCCTGTGCGACTTGGCGCCGTCACACCGTTCAGCACACAATAACTGACAGTGATTAACAAACCGTTCAGGATTGACTGTTTTTTGAGGAATTTTCGCTGTGAAAACCGTGTTGAGCATACTCTGTCTGTTTGTCGGCTTCTCTACCACTGTGAGTGCCGCAGAAGGTACCGTCGATATCAAGAAAAATGGAAGCAAGTTCAGTGTGACCATCGATGGGAAACCGTTTGCGACCTACAACACCAGTGCCGACCTGCCTAAGCCGTTCTTCTCTCCTGTAAGAGCTGCTGACGGAACCGTGATTACCCGTTCGCTGGTCGATCCTGAAGATCACCCACACCACAAAGGGATCTGGGTCGCCGTCGACGAAGTCAACACCGTCGACTTCTGGGCCGAGAAGGGCAAAATTAAAAATGTCGGTGTGAAGATTCTCAAACAATACGGCAATCCGGCAGTGATGAAAGTCACCAACCAGTGGCTCGGCGAAGACAATAAGCCGATCGTCACGGAAAACACGGTCATCTCGATCTATGCCAATCGCCTGCTGACCTACAACATTACGTTTACCGCGGGTGCCAAGCCCGTTGTCTTTGAAGACACGAAGGAAGGTCTGTTCGGCATCCGTCTGCCCAATGGCATGCGGGAAAAAGAAGAAGGTTCCGTCGTCGATAACAAAGGTACGAAAGGGACCAAAGAAACCTGGGGCAAGCCCACCGAGTGGATCGACTACTATGGTCCGCTGAAAGGCAAAGTCTACGGCGTGACCCTGATGGACTCGCCTCAGAACTACAAGAAATCACGTTACCACGTACGGAACTACGGTCTGTTTACGATCAGCCCGTTCGGCGATCATGCCTACACCAACAAAAAGCAGCCCGCCGACCCCAAGCACCTCAAAGCAGGCGGAAGGCTGAACCTGAAATACGGGCTCTATATTCACTCTGGAGATACTAAACAGGGCAAAGTCGCTGCCGCTTACCAGCAGTTCCTGGACGTGACGAAGAAAAAAATGATTCAGAAAAAGCTGAGTGCGTCCTCCAAAAAACCAGCAGCAAAACCAGCGAAGAAAGTGGCTGCTGCTCCTCAAAAACCGGCGGCTCCAGCCAAGGAAGCCAAGCCCAAAATGAAACCGGTTCCGGAAACAGAAGCGGTCCCCGCAAATAACTGTGAATGTTATCAGGTGCAGCAGCCGCGACGTGGCCTGTTCCGTCGCCTGCGTTTCCGCCGATAAGTGTACATCACATCACTCGCCGGAGCTTTTTCCGCGATTGACGTCTGAATAATCGGACATTCTGGAAAAAGATACCGGCGGGGGAAGGTGTATCGGCCTGCTGTTCATTGCGGGCAGTGGTCTGCTCTAATAAGATCAGCGTCATCGTTTTTTGCTGCGGGATGCCTGAAGTGCGAACCCGGCCCCCTCTCGGGGGATCAGAACCGGGAACGAACGTCTGGCGACAGGCCGATCCTGACCGATCGTGCGGCTCCCGCTGCAACTCCGGAGCCTGCTGCTCCCCAGACACAACTTTTTTTGAGAACGAACGTTTTCTAACCAAGGACTTAGTAAGGTGTTACGAACACATACCTGTGGCGAACTGAGAACAGACCATGTAGGACAGACTGTGACTCTGGCGGGTTGGGTCATCCGCGGTCGCGATCATGGAGGTCTGGCTTTCATCGACCTGCGTGACCGCTACGGAGTAACCCAGATTGTGTTCAATCCGGATCGTGACGCCGCAATGCACGAACTGGCCCGGACCCTGCGTGCCGAAGATGTCATTCAGGTCAGTGGTGAAGTCGTGCTGCGGGACGACCGGGAAAACGAGAAGCTGGCCACCGGAAAAATTGAAGTCCGGGCGCACGAACTCAAAGTGCTCAATAAAAGTAAGACACCCCCGTTCGAACCGGGGACATCCGAACTGCCCAACGAAGAGCTGCGGTTGACCTATCGCTTCATCGATCTGCGCAGCGAGCGGCTGCAGCACGCGATGCTGGTGCGTCACCGTCTGATGAAATTGACACGCGATTATTTTGACAACCAGCAGTTCCTGGAAATCGAGACCCCGATCCTGGGACGCAGCACGCCAGAAGGGGCCCGCGATTACCTCGTGCCCAGCCGCGTGCATGAAGGCGCTTTCTATGCCCTGCCCCAGTCGCCGCAGATCTACAAACAGATCCTGATGATCTCGGGCTACGACCGTTACTTCCAGATTGCCCGTTGTTTCCGCGATGAAGACCTGCGAGCAGACCGCCAGCCGGAGTTCACCCAGATCGATATCGAGATGGCGTTTGTCGAACAGGAAGACATCCTCACGCTGATCGACGGCCTGATGGCAACAATCCTGAAAGACCTGCGTGTCGAAGAAATGGCACTGCCGTTACCCCGCTATGACTATGCCGAGGTCATGGAAAAATATGGTTCCGATAAGCCGGACCTGCGGTTCGGCCTGGAACTGGTCGACATCGGCGAGATCGCACAGAGCTGTGACTTTGCCGTCTTCAAGAAGACCATGGAGTCGGGGGGCCGCGTACGGGGTTTGAACGCCAAAGGTGCCGCCGACAACTACAGCCGTAAAGACATCGACGGTCTGACCGAATTCGTGGGCGAATACGGGGCCAAGGGACTGGCATTCTTCAAGGTGACCGACGAAGGTCTGCACTCCCCGATTGCCAAGTTCTTCTCGGACGAAGACAAGCAGAAGATCATGGAGGCAATGGGGGCTGAGGTCGGCGACCTGCTGTTCTTTGTAGCAGACCAGTGTGCCGTCACCTCCGCTGCTCTGGCAGCGCTCCGCAACCGTCTGGGTAAAGAACTGAAGCTGTACGATCCGAGTGACTTCAAATGCTGCTGGGTCGTCAACTTTCCGCTGCTCACCTACAACGAGGATGAACAGCGTTGGGATGCCGAGCATCATCCGTTCTGCCAGCCTGTCGAGGAAGACGTGCAGTACTTTGAAAGTGACCCTGCCAAGGTGCGTGCCCAGTCCTACGACCTGGTCATCAACGGTTATGAAGCAGCCAGCGGCAGTGTCCGTGTTCACGACCAGGGTGTGCAGCAGACTGTCTTCGATCTGCTGGGGATCTCGGCGGAAGAGGCGGAAGAACGGTTCGGCTTCCTGCTGCAGGCGCTGCGGTACGGAGCTCCTCCGCACGCCGGGGCGGCTTTAGGTCTGGACCGGCTGGTGATGCTGCTCTGTGGCAATGACAACATCCGCGACGTCATCGCGTTTCCGAAGACCCAGAAAGCAGCCGACCTGCTCAGCGGTGCACCTTCGGAAGTGGATCCGCACCAGCTGCGCGATCTGCGGATCAAAGTTGACATTCCTAAATAAGTCGATCCCGTGCATAATGGGGTGACCAGCATTAAGGAGAATTGCATGAAGTCTGTCACCCCGATCCTGTTCTGCCTGGCAGGCCTGTGCCTGCTGGCCTGTAGCGAAGCGGCTTCCGAATCGACGGTCAGCAGCGCTGAGGCACAGGAGAGCACGACAGCTGCGCCGCTGCCGGAAGTGATCACCGAAGTTTCGTTCCAGGATGCACGGACGAAGCCCACTGCGAAACCCGGCTACTGGCCCCACTGGCTGGGCCCCAACTATGACGGCATCTCGACAGAGACCGACTGGCGGGCCGACTGGTCGAAAGTTCCCCCCCAGGTGCTCTGGCGGAAAAACGTGGGCATCGGTTACAGCTCGATTTCCGCTGCCAATGGCCGCCTCTATACGATGGGGCATCAGAAGGGAAACGAGACGGTTTACTGCCTGGATGCGGACACGGGAGAGATCATCTGGCAGGAATCGTATCCCGCGCAACTGATCGACAATCTGAATGCGGGCGGCCCCGGCGCGACGCCCACCATCGATGGCGATTTCCTCTACACCAACAGCCGCGACGGTCGGCTGATCTGTTTTGAAATCAACACCGGGAAGAAGGTCTGGGAAAAAATTCTACCCGAGGTTTACGACATGGAGATCCCGGAGTGGGGGTTTACCTGTTCGCCCCTGATTCGGGGAGACCGGCTGTTTATCGAAGCGGGCCGCCTGGTCGCGCTGGAGAAACGGACGGGGAAGGAGATCTGGAAATCCAAACCGTACATGCCCGGCTATGGCACGCCCGCGGCGTTTGAGAACGAGGGGACCGTCTATCTGGCGATTCTGAATAACGAATGCCTTTCGATTGCCCGCGAGGAGGACGGCAAAGAAGTCGCGTCGTTCGCCTGGCCTTCCCCCTTCGATACGAATTCCACCACGCCCATCATCGACGGGAAGACGATTTTTATCTCTTCCGGATACGGCAAAGGCTGTGCGCTGCTCGATTTTGAAAATCAGCAGTTGAAGGCCCGCTATACCAATCGGGATCTGAAAAACCACTTCAACAACAGCGTGCTCTACCAGGGGCACTTGTACGGGATGGACGGCAACTCCAACCTGGGGCGCATCGTCCGACTGACCTGCCTGGATCAGCAGACGGGAAAAGTGAAGTGGCGCGAAGCGGGTTTCGGCTGCGGATCGTTGCTGATCGCGAATGGCAAGCTGATCATCCTCTCGGACAAAGGGACGCTGGTCACAGCAGAGGCAACACCGGATGCATTTAAGGAAATCTCCCGCTTCAAAGTACTCGACCATCAGTGCTGGACGGTTCCCGTGCTCTGTGGAGGCCGGCTCTATTGTCGGGACTCAGCCGGAAACCTGGCCTGCGTTGATCTCCGGACTGAGCCCACACGCTAACACTGACTATGCCTGATAGTGGCGGG
Source organism: Gimesia panareensis (assembly GCF_007748155.1). Lineage (GTDB taxonomy): Bacteria > Planctomycetota > Planctomycetia > Planctomycetales > Planctomycetaceae > Gimesia > Gimesia panareensis. The sequence goes on along the minus strand of NZ_CP037421.1, from coordinate 198,506 downwards.
TAATCAGGTCGTTCTGCAGCCAGAGCAGTTTATTGAAGGCGGTCAGGGTTTTGACTTCGGTCTCCCGATCCAGATTCAGGCTGAGAATCGTGCTGACGAGGGCATTGGAGACGAAGCCCATCAGGGCATTCATCTGCACCAGGGGCACATCCAGCTCTTTACTCCCCGCTTTGGGAGTGTGGATTTTGCCGACCAGATCCAGATATTGCACCATTTTTTCGTCGTAAGGCCGGGTGACCAGTGATTCCAGGTAGCGGGCCAGGTGCTGTTTGCGAAACTGGATCATTTCATGGTCCTGAGTCAGTGTTTCAATGCTTTCAGGAATTTCGCCCTCGTACCCGGATTGGCGTGGCACAAAATGTCGTTTTGTGCAATCATATCTGAAAAGTTGATCATATACGGCATCAACCAGAGTTGGCACCAGCGGTGCCAGAACCCCCGCCGCACCATGGACTGCCTTGAGATCGTCTTCCGTAATTCCAATGAACTCTACGAGATACTGGAACCGGTAAGAGAGGTCAACTTCCAGTTTTTCTTCGTCAATGTGCTTCATTCAGGTTTCCTCTACGATTGAACGCCTATAATAAATTGACCGGAACTCTGAAAATACTCAGATTGAGATTGAAACGGAGCATATCAGACCCGATAATAGACATCAATGTCCAATTATCAGCAATAAGGACTTTCTTATGTTTTCGCAGACTGTTGAATACGCACTTCGAGCAATTGTCCACCTGGCGGACCAGGCTCCCAGCCCTTGTACAACCGAGCAGATCGCCAAGGCGACCAAGGTACCGCAGGCTTATCTCTCGAAAGTGCTCCAGAGCTTAAGGCAGTCCAATGTCGTGCATTCACAGCGTGGGATCGGTGGCGGTATATCACTCGTCAAGACTCCGGAAGAACTCAGTCTGCTGGAAGTCGTGAACGCGGTGGACCCGATCTGTCGAATTACAACGTGCCCGCTGGGTCTGAAAGGCCATGGTGCCAACTTATGCCCGCTGCACCGTAAGCTGGATGATGCGATGAAGGAAACAGAGAGTGCCTTTGCTGACACGACCCTGGCTAATATTCTGGACTCTTCTACCAGCAGCTATCCGCTCTGCAACGAACCGGTTGAGCGTATGACTCAACTGGGTGGCCCTCCGATCATGCCTTCCAATTAAATCAACGCTGCCCGACCCCGTCATCAGAATTCGCGTTCGCTTCGACAGGGGTCGCTGGCACTTCAAAATGCACCTGCTGAATCTCTGAAGACGACTGCTGACGCGCCAGTGCTTCCTGTTTGACCTCGCGCGCCTTCCAGCGACCAGCCAGGTGACCCGGAATGACAGCCCCCGCTTTGATGAGCAGATCACTATAGGGCAGAAAAGGCGAGGCTGTTCCTGCGATGTACGTGGCGTAAGCTGGATAGAGCACCTGGTAGGCGTCTGCTTCACCTGCGAAGTTCTGTTCCGTCTCGAGGTAGCCCAGTGCATCGTTAGTCGCGATCGCTTCCGGCCAGAGCGAGGCGCCCGGCAGCGCGGTGAAGACCGCATAGGTGCCTTTCCACTTCCGGGTGCCGAAATCCTTGGAGTGCCCCCCTTCATGCAGGGCGATGGCGGGGTGATCCGAATAGAGGCTGATCGTATTCGTGAAGGGGTTGTAATTGTCGCCGCCGATAATCCGACCGGGAAGCAGCGTATAAGCGACCGCCGTCAATGTACCGGCCGTGTATCGCCAGCCCCAGCCAACCGCTTTGTTTTTGCGGAGCCGCTTCCACTCCCCGAGGGGATCGTATTCATTGACACGCACTTTGACCTGATCCAGGCCATTTTTCTCCAGGTATTCGGCAATCGCCGCTTCAGTCTCGGGGGAAACATTGTGGTTATCGATCCGGCGGTCCCAGAGCAGAATTTTGCCCGGGATACCAACCACCCAGCCGATGCCGTCAATGACGGGACGACGTTTTCCGCGGACAACCTGGGGCTCATCCTCGGGGAAGTCCAGGTCCGGATGTGTGATCAGTGGAGGCTGGTAGACGTAAGGGGTCGTCGCACAACCGTTGGCGCAGACCAGCAGCAGGCCGGCCAGAAGAGTCCACAACCGGGGACGCAGCATCATCGAAAAAGCTTGCTGAGACATGACAGGAATCTGCCTGTGAGAACGAAACTGAGAGAGGGGGACGCGCGGTATAGCACAACAGCGTTCCCTCGGGCAAGCTCAGATTTCCCTTTGCAGCGGAAACCGCCTCTCAATCGGCAGAGTCTGCCGATTGCTGGATCTCCGTGGGGCCCCGAAACAGGCGCAACAGCGAGCGAAACAGGATCCCGCTGGTCATCAGCAGCCCCAGCCCCAGGAACAGCCAGCCAAACAGGTAAAAGAAATACGTGGTTTTGAAGACCCCGGGCTCCAGCACCGCGACCGCGGGCTCTGCGGGATCGTAATAGACGATCACGTTTTTCTGAACGGGATATTTTTTGACCGTTTTCGAAGACATGGAACGGTCGGACGTGGACACATCATTGCCGAACCAGACGGTGTCTCCCTTGAACTTCTGGCCCTCTACCTCGTAGCGATAGATAACTTTGGGAGAGTACGTGGAGGAGCTGGAATTACTGCTGTGATGCGACTCGATCTTCGATTCCAGCACGACGCCGTCAGTAGTAGGCCATTCTTTACTGGCTTTGGCCCGTTCGAGCAGCGGCAAGCCCTTCTGATAGGCCATCAGGTAGCCCACGAAGATAAAGACAAAACCGATGAACAGCACGAGCTTGCGTCCAACCTGATGCATGCGTGTCTTTGTGCGGTATATAGATTGATGATTCATGTCTCTGCTCCCCTTTCACCAGCGGGACAGACTCAGCTGTCGCCAAACATGTCACCCAGGCCACCCAGAATCGAACCTTCCCCAACAGAAGAACCACCGGCTGCCGGTGCATGTGCGAGCACGCGGTCTGCCAGTCGTGAGAAAGGCAGGCTTTGCAGCAATACGGTGCCGTGCCCCCTGAGGGTCGCCAGGAACAGGCCTTCGCCGCCGAGGACCATCGACTTGAGGTTCCCCGCCTTCTCAATGCTGTAGTCGATGTCTCCCGTAAAGGCGACAATACACCCCGTATCCACACGCAGCGTTTCCCCTTTGAGTTTCTTTTTGATGACGGCTCCGCCGGCATGCACAAAGGCCATTCCGTCTCCGCGCAGCTGCTGCAGAATGAATCCCTCACCACCGAAAAAGCCGGAACCCAGGCGTTTGTTAAAGGCCATGGTGACTTCCGTTCCGAGAGCGGCACACAGGAAGGAATCCTTCTGACAGGTGATCGAGCCGCCAATCTTGCTCATGTCGATGGCGATGATTTTCCCGGGATAGGGTGCGGCAAACGCGACTCTGCGCTGCTCATGGCCATCATTGGTAAAGTGCGTCATGAACAATGATTCGCCGGAGAGCATCCGCTTTCCTGCTTTGAACAGTTTACCTATAAACCCATCATCCGGTCGCGAGCCATCCCCCATGCGGGCTTCAAAGCGAATCCCCTCTTCCATGTAGTTCATGCTGCCCGCTTCCGCGACCACCGATTCCCCCGGATCCAGGATGATTTCCACTATCTGCAGGTCAGAACCAAAGATTTCGTAATCCACTTCGTGGCATTGCATGCTGAGATCCTTTTTTCATCCAAACCCAGGCATTGTTTATGTTGAAAGGCATGGTTCAGAACGTCTCAAGGGGCCTGAAGGATCAAAGATTCTGTTTTGATGCCTCAAAATGTGTCAATCTTTTCCGAATGCGCCAGGTTTGTCGATTTTGTGTGAAGAACTAAATTTTATGTGGTCGATTGTATGATTTAAGGAATCCTGATTCCTGAAAAAGACCAGCGTGTACCATTCGATGAACAAGTTATCATTTTCAAGGACTTTGTAAAGCAGAAATGTCGGGCTTCAGCCAGGAGAATGTCGAGGCCATTTTCGCTCAGGCGGGCGAAAGTATGGCAGCGATTTCTGACTCTCTCAACCAGTGTTTCGATACGAGTTATCGGCTGGAAATGGGCGAATCGGGAATCTGGTCTCCGGAGGAGCTGGACGATGCCTTTCGAGGTCCGGGCCTGGTTGTTCTGTTTCGACTGGGCGATGAGGCCATGGCAGGCCTGATCCCGGAAGGGCTGCCTTTACCAGACTGGTATACGGAACCGGGAGAGTCGCAGTCTTCACGGCTGCAGACGTTATCGATGGAATGGTCGATGAACCTGATCCCGCTGGACGCAGGTGAAGCTGAAGAGTTCAAGACGTATGCGACAGAGAGTTTATTAAATGAAGTCATGCAGGGTGAGCCCGCCGACTGGGCTGCATTGCTGCGTATCAACGTGTTTCCGGCAGATGCGGAAACTGATGCAGAGGAGAGTGACGGCCAGAGCCCGAGTGCTGTGATCCCTGTAATTTGGCCCCTGACGAAACCGCCAGTTACAGAAACCGCCGAAGCGGAACCAGATCCAGCACCAGAACCCGCCGCCACTCAGCCTGCTCAACAACAGGCTGCTCCTGCGGGAGCAGCCATGGCAGCTTCGTCAGGCGGACAAAACCCGCTGAACCGCATCAACAAGCTGCCCGTCCAGGCGATCGTTAAACTGGCCTCCAAGAAAATCGAGATGAACCAGTTACTTTCCATCTGCCCCGGCTCCCTGATCACCTTCGACAAACCGTGCGAAGACCCCCTGGAAATGTATATCAATAACCAGGTTTACTGCCTGGGAGAAGCGGTCAAGATCGGCGAAAACTTCGGCCTCAAGATCGACAAAGTTGGTTTTCACAAGGAATACAAAACGAAGATTATCGAATTCTAATCTCGATGGGAACGGGCCAGCCAACGACACGAACTTCCTGATCCGCTACCGAGCGATCAACCCTGCTTACGAACGGCTGCAGCTGAAGTCAGAATGCTCCCGTTACCGGTCCCATGAGAGACCGGTATTCTCGCAGCAGCCCTCCACAGCGTGAAAATTTGGATGAAAAATCGCGTAAATCCCATTTTTATCAGAACGAATCGAGGCGGGAACACGTAAAATAGAAGCAGCTCTGATTGTTTTATTCCCATCTTTATCAAAAACGCCAGTCGGTGTCTGTTACAAGCTGAATTGGTCCCTGATCGATTAAAAGCGCTTAACCACATATCATAGTACAGGTTAAGAATATTATTCGAGAGTCACATTCGATATCGTTTGACTGAGAGGCGTCAGAGTCATTCTGACCGGGCATTGTTTTCAAACAATCGTAGTGAATTTGAATTACGCAGTTGCCTGCTCGACAAAACCTTCGATATCATCTCAAACGTTGAAATCAAGCTATTTTTAAGTGAACCTTAGATCATGAGTTCCGAGTCGCAATCTGAACGATCCATGACGAGTCAGGAATCGCTGCCCGAATTTTTTGCGCGGCCGGTTCCTGAGGGAGACGGCCCGGAAACCATCATCAGCCCGCTCGAGCCGATCCCTGCTCCCGGTGCGGGTCAAAACTCAAGTGGTTCACAGGTCAACATGGCCCGCTCTTCGATCTGGAACCGGCTGTTCCCCCCCACAACCGATGATCCTGAAGAGGAAGCGGATACGACCAGTCCTTCCGGAATGCAGCTGGAGCATTTTGTCATCCGCGAACGAATCGGACGGGGAGGCATGGGCGCTGTGTTCCGTGCCATCGATACCCGTCTGGATCGCGTCGTCGCCCTTAAAGTACTCAGTCCCGGTCAGTCCCGGGATGCGGGTTCGGTGAAACGTTTTCAGAATGAAGCCAAAGCAGCCGCCCGCCTGGACCATGAAAACATCTCGCGCGTGTTTTACATCGGCGAAGATCAGGGGCTGAATTTCATCGCCTTTGAATATGTCAAAGGGACCAACGTCAGGGAGATCATTCAGTCGCGGGGGATTCTGCCCGCTGCGGAAGCCGTCAACTATGCCCTGCAGATCGCTTCGGCTTTGAAACACATCAACAAAGCCGGCGTGGTCCACCGAGATATTAAACCGTCCAACATCATCATTACACCGGGAGGCCGGGCCAAGCTGGTCGACCTGGGTCTGGCCCGCAAAGACAGCGACAACGCTTCCGCCGACCTGACCACAGCCGGCACCACGCTGGGAACATTCGACTACATCTCTCCGGAACAGGCCAAGGATCCGCGGAATGTGGATGTGCGAAGCGACATCTATTCGTTGGGCTGCACGCTGTATCACATGCTGACCGGAGAACCTCCCTACGGCGAAGGCACCGTACTGCAGAAGCTGCTCGATCACTCGGGCAAAAATGTGCCCGACCCGGCAGCCATCAACAAACAGTTGCCTCGCGAACTCTCGCTGATCGTACAGAAGATGATGGCCAGCGACCCGGATGAACGTTTCCAGACGCCGGAAGAGCTGATGTTCCACCTGATGCAGGTCGCCGGCAAGCTGGATCTGCGCGGTGTAAACCCCGAGGGACTGGTCTGGACTTCACCCACGAGTTCCCGCATCAGCTTTCTGGAAAAACATGTCGGCTGGATCGCTACTGCAGCTGTGTTGCTGATCGTTGTGATCCTGCTGGACCGCTATCCTTCGCTTGATCCGTCTGCCGTCAGTGTGACACAAAATTCAACGCCGGCGACCACTGAGCCAGACACGGTCGTCGACAACAAAACAGACGAAATCAGCCCCGAAGCCAGCCAGCCGCTGCCCGAACCCGATACACCAGTGGTCGGCTCTCTGACAGAGAATCCCGCGATCGCATCGACGACGCCAACAGAAACCGGCACGGAATCGTCGGTCCCGGGAACCACAACGCCTGACAAAAACAGCGCTGCATCCGAGAATGTTGCCGACAACAAACAGGCGGAGATGAATCTGGATGAACCCGGCAAGGAGCTGAGTGGGATCTTCGACATCCCCCTGATCTCATCGCCCGGTTCCTTTCGTGAGCTGATCAATTCAGAAAAACCAGCCTCCAACAAGGTCCTGCTGGAAAATAATTCCGAGGATCAGCTGGCACTGTCGAACAGCAGCAACGGCAAGAAGACGATGGTCCCGCTGGCCCCCGCGCCTGAAGTCAAACCGGAAACTGAACCGGATCCGTTCCCCAGAAAAGACGCGAACGAATTTCGGAAGATCGAGATCCCCGCAATTACGATCATCAACCCGGACGGCACCGCCGGTCAGGATTTCAAAACACTGGACGCCGCCTGTGCTGCGGCAGAGGATGGCAGCATCATCGAACTGGGCTTCACCGGAGTCCGCAAGGAAGCGCCGATCCACATCAACAACAAACGGGTCCGCATCCGGGCTGCGAAAGATCGCAAACCAGTGCTCCAGTTTGAATCGGTTGAAGAACCCGCGGAAGGGTTTCAGACACACATGATTCAGATTGCCAACGGTTCGCTCGAGCTGTTTGAAGTGGACATCCTGGTCGATGTCAAAGATCTGAATACCGAATCCTGGGCCATCTTCTCCCTGAAAAATGCCCACGATATCCGCCTGCATCAGGTCTCCGTCACCTGTGCCAATAAAACGAGACAGCAGGTCGCCATCTTCGAAATGAACGAACCGATCAATCAGGGTCTCGACGATGATTCGATGATGGGCAAACGCCCGGCCAAAGAATCGACGTTCATCGAAGTCATCAACTCGGTTCTCCGCTGCGACGGGCAGGCCTTCTCGATTCGCGAGACAGCACCCACCCGCCTGGAAATCACCAACTCGGCATTGATGATCGGCCAGTCCCTGATCGACCTGGTCGGCTGCAGCAACAAACCGATGGAAGGGGATCACCTGGAAGTCGTGCTCAACCACTCCACGTTCCTGCTGGGACGCGGTCTGGCTGTGATGGACAGCGGTTCGATTCCCCGCGAACTGATACCGCTGCATGTTTCCGCCCGGAACAATATTTTCTTCTCCCGCAGCGAAGCCCCGTTTGTGCTGATGAAGGGGAATACCAACGAAAATGATTTCCGCCAGAAGCTGCTGACCTGGAGGGGGTCCAACAACTATTTCGACCGCTTTATCAACTTCTGGACGATTCAGTCACAGCAGGGCACCACAGGCGCGCTGTCGCTGGACGCGCTGGACTGGAAAGATATCTGGGGCCTCTCTTCGGACGTCAACAGCTACCAGATGAATATTCCGTGGCTCGTGGATCGCGAGAAACTGATCAAAGCCCCCTGCTCCGAACTGCAGACCGCACAACTCCAGTTCTCGCAGCCCACTGACGGCAGCCCGACGATCACCGCCGTGGATCGGACCAACGCCGGAGCCGATCTGATTACGCTGCCGGAACTCCCGCGGAATCCCCTGGTACCGAAACCCGAGTAAGCAGCGTCCGCCCCGGTTTTGAAGCCGACTCCGGTAAATCAGGTATGGGAGAAACGGGCTGCACCGTGTATGATGACCGGTAGAAACAAGTATCACCGCCTGTCATCTGTTCCGAGTTCTGTTCCCTGATTCGATTGAATTCATGCCGCAGCGATCTTCACATCACGCCCGCTCTGCCTGCACACTTCTCAAAATCAGTGCGCTCAGTGGCTGGGTTTGCGGGCTGTTGCTGCTGCTCTCCACGGGAAATTTCTGCCGGGCCGAGGATCCGACGCGGTCCTATTTCGAAGGTCTGCGCCAGCGACACCTGTTCGGTATTGCTGAAGGCTACTGCCTCAATGAACTCGCAGAAAACCGCCTGTCTGATGCGGACCGGGCGCGTTACTCTCTGGAACTCATCCGCACACTGGCCGCGCATGCCAGCGCCGCCAGTCCGGCCGAGCAGCCCGAGCTCTGGAAACGCGCCGAGGAGACCATCAATCAGATCGAGCGCGATTTCCCACGCTGGTCGGACCTGCCGGTGTTTCGTGCGGAACGAGCCCGGATTTCGTATCTGAAAGCAGAACAGTTCTACTGGCAGTCGCAGGCGATCCCGCAGAATGAAACGCTCCGCGACACCGCGATCGACAACATGGACAAGGCCACCACTCAACTCACGCACGCAGAACAGCAGCTGCAGCAGTTGCTCACGAAAGCGGGCGCACGCGTGAACTACCTGGTGCTCCCCACTGCCACAGTGCGGGATACCCTGCTCGACTTTCAGCTGCTGATCGCGGAAGCAAATATCAAACTGTCCGGTCTCTATCATCCGGACAGCCCCATGCGGAAAATGCGTCTGGCGACAGCCCGGAAATGGCTGGAACCTCTGTCCCGGCGGGCGACGACGCTCAAGATCACCTGGGAAAGCCGACTGGCTCTGATTCAGTGTGAACGGCTGACAGGAAATGCAGACACCGCCGAGCGGGCCATCCAGGGGCTGGTGAAAGATCAGCATCCCCCGTTTCTGAATGAGGCCGTGTTCATCGAGTCGATGCGGATTCTGCTCGCCCAGGACAAACCGCAGCTGGCGGCAACCAGCATCATTGAATACCGCCAGGCACAGGGCCGCTACTCCAGTGAGCTCGGCTTCCTGGAAATCGACGCCCTGCTCAAGCTGCATCATATCGCCGTCGACAAACAGCAAAAGGAGCTGGCCGACGAACTCTGGCGCCAGATTCTGAAGCGGTCCGAGCAGCTGTCGCAGGCGCAGCCGGGCTACTGGTCGCAGCGCGCGAAGCTACTGGTCGGTCGGCAGGAACAGATCCAGGAGTACGGCACCCGCCTTTCAGACAGTTTGCAACGCGCGCAGCTGCTCTATTCGGAAGGCAAGCTGAAAGAAGCGATCGCTGCCTACGAGCAGACCTCACAACAGGCAGCGAAAGAAGGAAAAACCGATCTGGCGCTCGAACTGGGTTTCACCAGTGCGTCGCTGCAACTCAAGCTGAAAGAGTACGAGAAAGCGGCGGAGCAGTTCCAGTCGCTGGCACAACGTTACCAGGGTGCTCCTAAAGCCGCCGATGCGAGTCTGCTCGCCGCCTGGTGCCTGGGACAGCTCTATTCGCAGAGTCGCACCAAATCACGCCGACTGGCCTACACCACCGCGCTGGAAAATGTACGCAAGCAGTTTCCCACCGGCAATGCCTACTACGAAGCGGGCTGGATGCTGGCCCGGCTGGAAGAATCACGGCTGCAGTATTCGAAGGCACTCGTGCTCTATGCGGAAATCCCGGAGAACCACCCTAAAGCGGCTGACGCACATCTGGGCGTGGCCCGCTGTTATGAGCAGATCCTCTTAAGACTGGCCGCGCTGGGGAAACCGACGCGTGCCTGGCGGGAGGAAGCGACGGATGTACTGGGCAAGTACCTCGCGCACTTCCCTGATGAAAGTGACCCCGCGATTTTACTCTCACAGGCTGAGATCGCGCTGCGGCTGACGCGGATCTATCTCAACGACACGCCTCCGGACTACAATAAAGCCCATCGTCTGCTTGACCTGATCATCCACACGGCCAACGTCAAACCGGAAGAGTTGAAACGCGACAGCGAACGCTCCCCCGAGAGCGTCGCGCAAACGACACAGCTGATCCAACGCTGGAACCAGGTCGGCAGCCAGGCCCTGCGGATGCAGATCATCGCCCTGGCAGGTCAGGGAAAACCGGCCGAAGCCCGTTCGCTGGTCGCCAGTCTGGAGAATGCGGGGACGAACGAACTGCTTTCGGTGCTCAATGGCGTCTCGCACATCGATCTGGACCTCACCCCTGCGGTCCGCCGGGAACTGGGAATGCTGCAACTGCAGTCAGCCGAGAAGCTGGCTAGTCGCCGCGATCAGCTCACACCGCAACAGACGCGGCAGCTTGATCTCTGCCTGGCGGAAGCCTATCTGGCCATTGATCGACCGATCCGCGCACTGGAGTATTATCAGACGCTATTGAAACAGTCGCCCCGCGACGGTTCGCTGATCAGGCAGGTCGCGCTGCTGCTGGAGCGTTGCGGTACCAAAGAATGTCTGCGGCAGGCGATTCCCAAGTGGCGCGAACTGGAAGCCGCCGAGAAGGCGGGCACGGTCCCCTGGCTGGACGCGCGACTGCACATCATTCGTGCCCTGTTCGAATCGGGCGACACGGACGCCGCAAAAAAACTGATCGGCGTGACCCGCCTCCTCTACCCCGAACTCGGCAATGACGATCTGAAAAAACAGTACCACGAACTGGAACAACAGATTCAGAAATGACCGCCGATAAGAAACACAGCCTGCTGACAGACGAAGAACTCGAATGGTCGGACGTGGCTGCAAACTGCCGCATGAATCGCGAGCGGGAGATTACAGGAACCAACAGCTACACCGCCGACCTGAAACTCAATCCGCTTGAATTCCTGCAGGAACGGATTTCAGCGGGACAAACCGTGCGCTGGCTGGATCTCTGCTGTGGATCCGGCAGAGCCCTGATTCAGGCACACGACTACTTTCAACAACAGGGACTGGAATCACAGATACAGATCCTGGGCGTCGACCTGGTCAATCTGTTTCTCCCCGCCCCCGACTCAAGTGATACTTTCCGCCTGCAGACCGCTTCACTCCACGACTGGACCACTGAAGAAAGATTTGACCTGATTACCTGTGTGCACGGTCTGCACTACGTCGGCGACAAACTGTCGCTGCTCGCCCGCGCTGCCAGCTGGCTCACTTCGGAGGGCCTGTTCCTGGCACATCTGGACCTGGAGAATCTGCAGACCGTGGAAGGTACCTGGAGCGCTGCAGCGAAACGGGAATTTTTACGAAGGCGTTTTTTCAAATACCACATGCGAACGCACCTTGTTTCCTGCGAGGGACAGCATGCTGTCACCTTCCCCTGCCGATACGCGGGTGCCTCAGACCAGGCAGGTCCGAATTTCACCGGTCAGCCGGCCGTGAATTCATTCTATACACTGCAGGAAACAGATTAATCTTCCGCCAGGCTGTTCATGGCCAGCAGACGATCCACCACAGTCGCAAGTCACCTTTCTATTTTCCTGAATTACGTTCCACTTCTTCCACCCGTTCCCGCCCGTTCGGCGTACTGAGTGCCTTGAGCACCGCCGGATCGATGTCTTCAGAAAGAAACCGGACGCTGCCATCCGCGAACAGGATATGAGCCCCCGGCCCGAACGGACCACCGAATCCCTGCGATCCCTGGTTGATGCCTTGTGCGGGGTCCCGGAAATTCAGCGGATCTCCCCAGGGACGAATGCCTTCTTTGACTTCCCCTCCCAGAATGGTTTGCGAGGTACCATCTTTGATGTCCTGAATTCTCAGACCGCCATTGACTCCCAGCAGCCGCTGGTTGGCAGCGTAATGGGCCGGTTGATAACCGGACCTTTCCGCCTGCCGGTTCTCTCCCGGTTCGAAGTAGTAATTCAGACCCGGACTGAGCAGTACCGGCAGCATGGTCTCGAATGGTTTGCGATTGACGTCTGCCGTCCAGGGCTGATTGAAATCGATCTGCTGGTAGAGATCCCGGTGATCCAGGTATGGTAAGACACGGGCGACCCAACCGTGCTGCGGTTTTCCTGTGTGATCAACTGTGGCCCCGATAGGGAACTGCCGGAACTCGTCATGATAATTGTGCAGCGCGAGGCCGATCTGTTTGAGATTGTTTTTAGAAGTACTACGACGGGCCGCTTCCCTGTAAGAGACAGGACAAAAATAGGAGCCCGGGTGTTTCTTCACGAGATTGTCCCTGTCGCGCGTCGCCATCCACCACAGCTGATGCGACATCCCGATCAGACAGATGCCGCTGGTCGCCAGCATCAGCACCAGCGCGACCAGAAAGAATGACCAGCGCAACCGCCAGTTCATCCCTGTACTACGCTCGTTGCCTCGATACACTCTCCGGCCTGCCAGATGCACGCCACCGAAAAACAGAGCCAGCGTGCTGGAGAACCAGAGTGTCCCCGCAGCCGAAAGCGTCAGTGTGGGGCCCGTGCGCCAGAGATAGCCGGCCCAGCCGACCGCCAGCACGTACGGAATCTGCACGAGAAAAAACATCCCCAGGCACATGACAAAGAACAACAGGGAAAGGCAGACCATCCACGCAATCAGCCTCCGCCGCCCTGTGATCAACTGCTGTGGCTGCGTTCCCGTGCTCATGCTTTCTCCCTGCTCCTGCATCGGTTAAAAATCCCCCACCGGCTCACCGCCGTCGGGCGTTGCCAGGGCCTTGAGAATGGAAGGATCGATGTCTTCAGAAATGAAACGCACAGCGCCGTCTCCCATCAGGAAATAAGCCCCCCCTTTGAAAGGACTGCCAAAACCATTGGAGGTACTGTTAATACCTTTTGCCGGATCACGGAAATTGGTCGGATCCCCCCAGGCTTTGACCTGAGAATTCACTTCGCCCGCCAGCAGCGTATTCGAGATGCCGTCTTTGATCGCTTTGAGGTTCAGCCCTGAGTTCACATTCAGGACGCGCGAATTGGCCGCATATTCGGCGGGCATGTAACCGTGCAGATTGTCCCGGCTTCGCCCTGTTCCGAGTCGTCCCGGGTTCTCAAATACATTCAACTCCGTCTGGAAAGCCTGGCGATTGGCTTCTGCAGTCCAGGGTTGCTGGAAGTCGATCTGGTTATACAGGGGCGCCTGATCCACGTAAGGCAGAATTTGAGTCATCCAACTATGACGGGGCTGACCGGCCCGGTCAAAAACTCCGCCGGGGGGCAGTAGATCATGGGTGTCGTGGTAATTGTGCAGTGCCAGGCCAATCTGTTTGAGATTGTTCCTGGACGTACTGCGTCTCATCGCCTCTCGATGTCCACTGTATGGGTCGAAGATCTGATCCTTGCCCATCAACATACTCCAGGTCTGATCTGAGATTTGAATCACGCTGATTCCGCTCGCCATCAGCCCCAAGCCAAGCACCAGCACCCCGCACGTCCAGCGTTTCTGCCAGAGCAGGTCTAAAGCGGAACTGGCGGGGGAGGCTGCCACAGTCCGTTTCCAGGCGATGATTTTCTTGAGACTTTGATGCAAGGCCCAGGTAAACAGTAACAGGAAGACCACAGTTCCAACCACCTGTCCGGTAGTAACGGTCAGGTTAGTCACGAGTTGCTGCAGATAGGAAATCCAACCGAAGCACAGAAAATAGACCACGACAGCAGGCAAGTCGAATCCCATACAGAAGGTGAAAACCAGCAGCGTCAACACGACAACCACATAGACAGCAATCCCTCCCGATTTAACTGGAGTCGTCTGTTCTGTGCTGGTGGTTTCCGGATCGGTCGTCATCGCTTCACCTTCCCTCCAGGAAATCGCTGACGTCTTCGCCGCCGTCGGGCGTTGCCAGGGCTTTGAGGATTGCCGGATCGATGTCTTTGTTGATGAAACGGGCGCTGCCGTCGAGGAACAGCATGTTGGCTCCGCCTGACCTCCAGGGACCACCGAAGCCGTCGTCATGCTGACTGATGCCCCGGGCGGGATCGCGAAAGTTGATCGGATCTCCCCAGGCACGCACGCGACTGGAGACTTCGCCCCCCAGGAGGGTGTGGGACAGACCATCCGGGATGTCATCCAGACGGGCGTCACTGCCAGGATAAAAGACATGGTTATTCAACGAATAATACGATAAGCCATAGCCCTGGCGGTTATACTGCTCTGCCCCCGGCGGAATGAAGGTGGTAAAGGCATGCTTAAAGAGTTCTGAATTTCGCTTTGAATTCCAGGGCTGCGTCTCATCAATTTTCTGTCGATACTCTGACTGATCCAGGAAAGGCAGGATTTCGGTTTCCCAGCTGTGAAGAGGCTGGCCGTTGCGAAAGATACCGGAGGGGATGTGGTGATCTGCTCCCGTTGAATAATTCACGACTCCCAGACCAATTCTTCGTAGACTGTATCGAGAAGAAAGAATCCACGCACTTTCACCGCGTGTGGTCTCGATCGCCGCCTGCTTGCCTGTCACCATCCAGGCACTCTGGTGTGCCACACCGACCACCGCAAATCCGCCGGTGAAAGCAACCACGAGCAGGAGCAGACAGACGCCGGTCCAGCGTTTCTGCCAATAGCGGGAAGCAGGAATCTGCTCCTGATTTCGCAACAGGCGAAACAGATGAGTGCCGAGCAACTGGATGAACAGTGCCAGTAACGCCAGAAACACAACCGCGGTGATGATTCCGGACAGGGAAACAGTCACTGCGGGGAGCACCCTTTTTAAAAAGAGAAACCAGCCCACCGCCAGGTAGAACACCGCCTGTATGGGGAACATCACGCCGGCGCACATCAGCACGATGATTGCAGGCAGTGTGAATCCCACGAGCTCTCCCTGCCAGCGTCTCGGTTTCCGGGTTGTGGCAACGGCTTCATTTTCCATTGAGCACGTCCTGGGCTTTGGGTGTGGGCAGCACCTTGATTGCGCCGTCGGTGTACAGGATCAGCTGCTGATCGTCGCCGTAAATGGCCTGCTCGAAAGCGAGGGGCACGGGCGGGTCCGCTTTTTTAGTGCCACTCACATAACCGTACTTCACCTGCAGAGAACCGGGCTGCAGCCAGAATTCGTCGGCGAAGGTCGTCTCGTCTGCCTTGTCAGGAAATTTGCCCTGATGAGTGGCGACATGCATGAAGAGGGCCGAGCGGAGTTCGCCCAGTTTGCGGCGGCGTTCGTCCACCGAAGCACCGGATTCCGCTGACTGTGCGCCATCCGGCGGCTGGTCTTCCACCAGCTGATAAGTGCGACCGGTCTTCTCCCAGGCACCGGGGGTGAGCAGTTCACGCGCGCCTGAGATCATCGTCAGGACAAACAGAAACATCAGCCCCCAGAGGACCGAGACTCCCAGCGCGCCTTTGTAGGAAATTCGCGGCAGTTTCGAAAAATCTTTCGCCAGCAGGTTCCAGCAGAGCTTCAGAATGAAGGCGCTCAACAGCAGCACCATCAGAAAAAAAGAAATGGACTGCAAACGCAACTGGGCGACTTGTGTCAGGTCGAGTGAAACGCTGGGCATCCCCGCCTGCACCACAGCAGGCCTGAGACAAAACAGACAGCCGGCGAGCAGAACCGTGCGAACCATCATGGTAGTCAACTCCGCAGAAGTGATAATGAGAAAGGATCTACTTCTATCATACATAAGTCCATACGATACGCGAGTCTATTTAGTCATCCACGGGTCATTTTCCCCCTGCCCCGGATCACAGGCCGGAGAGCCCCTGTTGACACTCCCCGGAGCGCGAACTAGCATGAATCAGTGGTCGCTGCTGCTACGCTTGGGAGTGGCGACTTCCTGACTCCATTACCATCCTGCCGAGTTCACCTGCCTGCCCTTATGTCAGCCGATAACAATAGTCTGCCCCCGCAACCTGAAGTTCCCGATCACAATGGTTGGACGCTGCTGGTACTGATTGCCATTATTCTGCTCCCCCTGGCAACCTGGTTTCTGCTCCCCCTGGTTCCGCCACTGGGTAGTCTGCCGGACCTGTACTCGGGAGGCACTTCCTATCCAGCCTCGGAGCTACATTTCGAACGAAACAGAGAAGACCAGCTGCCTGTGAAAATGAACCCTCCGTCGAAAGATTTGCCGCTGATTACGAACGTGCAGATCCTCGATTTCGACGGCGACGGAAAGAATGAGATCCTCGCCTGCGACGCCGCCGACAACCGGATCCTGCTGATTTCCGTCGATGCGGAAGGAGGCCAGACAACCCGCACTCTGATCAACGATGTCGCGGCTCCCGCACATGCGACCGCCGTGGACATCGATGCCGACGGCGACCTGGATCTGGCCGTTTCGATCCTGGGCAATATTCAACCCGATGACGGCGTTGTCGGAAAAGTGGAATTGTTCGAACAGACGGAAAACGGTTTTATCCGGCACGTGATTCTGGACGACGTCCGCCGCGTGGCCGATGTGCAGCCGGGCGACTTCGATCAGGATGGTGATCTCGATCTGGCGGTCGCCGTGTTCGGCTACAACCGGGGTGAGGTGCTCTGGCTGGAGAACCAGGGAGACTTTCAGTTTTTCGAGCATCAGCTGTACCAGGCCCCGGGTACGATACATGTGCCGGTCGCCGACTATGACGGCGACGGCGATCTGGATATCGCGACGATTGTCTCGCAGGAAGAAGAAGAGCTGGTTGCCTTTGAAAATCTGGGCAAAGGAAAATTCCGCACCCGCTCCCTGTGGATGACGCCTAACATGGACCTGGGGAGTGCCGGCCTGATTCACGCCGACCTCGACCAGGACGGGGACGAGGATTTGATCCTCCCCGCAGGCGACAACCTGGAAGACTTCGATGCCTACCCGCAGCCGTATCACGGGTGTTACTGGTTTGAGAACCAGGGGAACTGGGAGTTCGAGCAGCGTCGCATTTCAGACCTGGGGGGCACGTATGCCGGCGATGTGGCCGACCTGGACGGAGACGGCGATCTGGACGTGGTGCTGGTGAGCATGACGAACGACTGGTATGCCCCCGCGCATGCGAGTCTGGTCTGGCTGGAAAATGACGGTCAGCAGAACTTCACGAGCTGGCAGATCGACAGCGAGCCGATCCACCTGGTGACGGTTGCGGCAGGAGATTTGAATCAGGACGGGCTGCCTGATATTGCCGCCGGTTCGTTGAATATGCGGAAACCCTTCGATCGCATCGGACGAGTGACGGTCTGGCTGCAACGTCCGGAGGAGGGCCGCTGATGTTATTCCGCTCACTGATGATCCTGTTTGTGGTTGAAGCTCTGTTCTGCGGCTATTTTCTGTTTCAGCGTGCTGCGCGTCCGGAGCCGGTGCTGCCGGAAACGCGACTGATGGACCCGCTGTTTGTAGAAGACATTGAACCACTCGTCGCCCAGGTCAAGAAACAGAACGCCCCTTACGACTGGATGCGACTGGGCGAGGCACTGCTGGGACAGGGATACTACAGCCATGCCGAGCTCTGCTTCGGTCAGGTTGCGGAGCTGGTGCCGGAAAGCCGACTCGCCGAGAGCCGCATCGCCTATTGCCTGGAGCGCACCGGTCGGACTGACTTGAGTACCAACAAGTATCGCGAACTGCTGGCGACAACAGATCAGAGCCGCGAGGGAGACCGGGAGCGGATGCAGATCCGCTATGAAATCGGCCGCAATTATCTGCGCGAGGAACAGACGGAAGCTGCGGAAGCGATCTTCCGTGAAAATCTTGGCTTCCTGCCCGCCCGCTATCAACTGGCCAAGCTGTTGATTCGCTCTGACCGCGTCGAGGAAGCCCTGCCATTAATTCAGGAATCAATACAGCGGGTTCCCCGTTCGCTGAAGTTTCGCGAACTGGAGTTACAGGCGCACCGCAAGACGGACAACACGGAAGCATTCCAACAGTGTGCGCTGAAACTGGAACGGGCCCAGCACACGGTCCCGCTGCATCCGGGTTCCAATTTCATTGAACCGTTCCGCCTGCAGTACGGAATCGATCGACGGGTGGAAGAATTCAACAAACGACTTGCGGGAGGCTCACTGGATGAGCTGGCGGGGGAACTGGAACAGCTGCTCGCGCTGCTGGGAGAGCGACCGAGCACGCACCATCCGATTTTTCTGATGCGGCTGGTCGAGGTCGATCGGCAGCGGAAACGTCCCGAGCGGATGCGCGAGACCATTCAACAACTCAACAATATGAGTATCAATAATGCGGAGATCCTGCTCTATCGCGCCCAGGCACTGGGTCTGCTGGGAGACTGGAACCAGGCGCGCGTGCTGGCACAAAGGGCCGCGCTGACGTCCAAAGATCCGGAACTGCATCAGAGTGTTTCCGAGATTCTGGAACAGGCGGGTCTGTCAGCCGAAGGGAAAACCGAACGGGCACTGGCCCTGCGTCTCAAGGCGATGCAGGCTTACCGCGCGAACCAGCTGAACGATGCAGAGGAGTTGATCGAGAAATCGATCGAACTGAACCCCGAGGACGCCCATGCCTGGTATGACCGGGGGATGATTCGGCTGGCGTTGGAAAGAGCGCAAGAAGCGTCTGCCGACTTCGAATCCTGCCTGGAGCGGAATCCGCGGCATGGCCGTGCCCGGGCCCAACTGGAGCGGAATGGCGTCAAATGAGCGTAAGCTGATATTTTTCTGTAACTTACGCTGGAAGTCTACCTGTTTTAACAGGTGTGTGTACCTGCATCCCTGCTCCCGGGTTTTGGCTGCAAGCCATTTCCAGTAAACACCTTTCTCCTCGTAAACAATTTCTTTCTTAACATTATTATTGAATTTACGACTCAAATCTGACTAAGATGGGCCAGCGTCTCAACTCTTTTTTCAGTAATGTTAATTATTTAAGTTTGAGGTTACGTTTTTATGAAGAGGAACAGAGGCGTGATCTGCGGTATTCGATTCCGCGGTTTCACCTTAATTGAGCTCCTGGTCGTTATTGCCATTATTGCTATTTTGATCGCCCTGCTGCTGCCGGCAGTGCAACAGGCGCGAGAAGCGGCCCGCCGCAGTACCTGCAAAAATAATCTGAAGCAGATGGGGGTCGCGTTTCACAATTACCATGACACACACCGTACCTTTCCTCCCGGCTGGATCGACGGTAACCAGACAGTCGGCGATGCTTCCGAAGCCGCCAACAAAAACGGACTGGGCTGGGGCACGATGATTCTGCCCTTCATGGACCAGACTCCGCTTTACAATCAGATCGGCACTGAGACCAACGGTTTCACGATGAACTGGCACATCGGTTATTCGGGGTCTTCGATCCCTTCCGCCAAGACGATCATCCCGATGTACAACTGCCCTTCCGATCCGATGGGAGGCATCAACACCGACAAGGGAAGTTATGGCAAGTCCAATTACGCGACCGAGCGGATTGTGATGGGCGTCAACAAAAAGTTACAGATCCGCGATTTCAGAGACGGCACCACGAACACCATTCTGGTGGGTGAAGTGAGGACCCAGGACGAGACCGGCTCAACCGGAAGCTGTGGTGGCGTCGCCTGTGATGAATTCGGGGGTAAACTCTGGATCGGTGCCCGGACTGCTTCCTGGGGCTGGGAACGGGGACTGCAGGCCGAAGACGTGTACTTCATCGGCTACAACGCACCGGATGACTTCATCAATGGTGGTGCCCGTTCTGTCGCAGACCGGTTCGCGCTGTCGAGCCCGCACGTAGGCGGCGTGCATATCATGCTGGCCGACGGTTCGGTACGCTTCCTGTCGGAGAATATCGACGTCAACACCTATGTGTGGCTGAACAACGAGAAGGACGGACACGTCCTGGGCGAGTTCTAAAGTCGCTCACTTAATCGACGACGTGTGACCCACATTGTGATACGCAAACCTGTGGCACAACGGTTCCTTGAACGGGCCGTTGTGCTGCATTCCCTCCCGTCCTCGGACAGGCTGGTTGCGAACGCATTCTCTCTTTTCTTTTTGATTGATCCCGAGTTTTTAAGATGATGACAAAACACACATTTTCTCTGATCTTCACTCTATCCCTTTCCCTGCTGCTGACCGCCTGTGGCGGTGCTCCTGCCGACCAGCCGAAACTGGGCACGGTTTCCGGTGTCGTGACGATGGACGGCGCGCCGCTGGCCAAAGTCAACGTCCGGTTCTACCCCGAGTCGGGCCGTGCCTCGGCAGCGATCACGGATGATTCCGGCAACTACGAACTGGTTTACATTCGTGACGAAATGGGCGCCATGCTCGGCAAGCACAGCGTCAAGATTTCAACCCTCGACGAAGCCAACGATCCCTTCGGCAACCAGGGGAGTGAAACAGTTCCCGAAAAATACAACAAGAAAACCACGCTGGAAGCCACCGTCGCAGAAGGGGATAATACGATCAACTTCGACCTGGAATCGAAGTAGGTTGTTGCAATCTGTGAAGGGGATGAGCCAGGGGAACTACTCTGACTCATCCTGCTGCAACTTGTGCTCCGCAGGTATTTTGGTGTCCTGAAAATATTTAAGGTCGTAATTCGGACTGAATGAAATCTCTGTCAGAGTCGTTTCACTCTGATTAGAAACAACTGTTTTCCCGTTTGCAGCAGATTGTTCATCGTGGATGACCTCCCGGATTTTGTGCGGGAACCAGATTCCATCCGCAAGCTGATGCCAGTCGGTGACCTCGCTGATCTGCAACGGGATCGTCTCACTGTAGCCGAGAGCATAGCCTTCCTCGCGAATCGGGATCCAGTTGCGTTCGGGGGCCAGCCACAGCCGACTATAATCATGCCGCTTCTGCCCTTTCACCCAGGTTTCGATGCGGATCCGATGGCAGTTCAGCCCGTTGACGATTTCCTCAGCTTCGTATTTCACGCTGAGGAAATACCCTCTGGCGGTCGGGCTGATCAGCAACTCTGCAAGACTCGGCTCCTCCGCCAGGCGATCCAGCAGAAAGACGTGCGGCTTGCGTAAGGGCCAGTTCAGATCTTTGCCTTGTTCGAATCTGACAACGCCGTCTTCCATCAGTCGCGTCTGCTGGCCATCATAGCCGATGCGAATCTTGTGACTGGATTTCACGCCCGTCAGTGAAACTCCTGAAATCTGTTCCTGGATCGTAAATCGCCCGTCCTGATAGACGTGCCGCGAATCGCGTTGAAGACTCCGAAACAGATTCGTATCTTTCCTTTGTTTTAACAGCGGCTCGGGCAATTTTAACTGATATGACCAGTGTCTGTGGAATTCCAGATTCCGATATCGCTGCTCCTGGGCAGCCACTTTGCTGATCAAGGTAGAAAGTCGCTGGTCGGCTGCGGTCGCAGGGAGGACTGTCACCATTAGAACCAGGAGTATGAAAACGTTGAAAGCAGGAAGCGGCATAAGGTCACGTTAATACTAAATGAATCAGGCAGCCAGACTGTGTCCAGTTTTACTGTAGCGTCTCCAGGGCCATTTGGACCGAGTATATTAAATTGAGAAACGCTATGTTTAAATGCGACGCGTTCTAGTATCGGAAGCTGTCTGGTCAGATCAGGTTGCTGGTATAATTCGTTTAAATAATCGCAACAAACAGTATGACTTCCCGATTTCAATGCTGAAACACTCGTGTTCAACTTCATTCCGGTTTGCGTTTCTCGGTGTCGAGGGCCATCCATTGGGGGAAGGGGATCGATTTACTGCGGGCGACGAGCAGCAGGCAGCCAACAACGATCACCAGGATCGGCACTTCGACGTCGAGCGTAATGTAGTCGCTCTGACGCAGGACGGAGAGCGAGCTGGCGATCAGGAAGAACGGGCCGATCAGGACCGATGATTTGTCGAGGCCGCTGACAGCGAACGAGAGCAGTCCGATGATTGCCAGTCCGAGGATCCAGATCCAGTTGAGACCGGGAACCACGTTGAGCGTGGTCAGCAGCCAGCCGGTTCCGATGGTGATAATGAGCAGCGGAATGACCAGCGTTTTCCGGTTAGAAACGGCGATTTCGGCGACATTCTGTTTGACTGGCTGATCCATGAGTGCTGACTTTCTATCAGGAAAAAAGTGATAAGCGGCTTGAATACCTGAAAGGCGCAATGCTGTAGACAACATCACGCATTTTCAGTCAAAAATCAAACATTTTCCGGAAAACAGCTCGAAATGCCATTTTGAGGCTGCCGTTCAGGGAGAAAACGCACATTGACGCTCCCCCGGTCACAGAATTAGGATAGTACATAGCACTTCCGCTCTGATTTCCCTTCTCCTGCCGGACCAGCTGTCGCCCGTCTCATTTCCAATGGTTCGAATTAATGTTTGATCGCCTGCTTACAATTCGCTTTGTTTGTCTGCTGTTACCAGCCTGTCTGGTGATGGGAAGCTTACCGACTGCGCGTGCTCTGGCTGCAGAGCCGGTCACCCGGGAAATGGTGCTGACCTCGATCGAGAAGGCCCGCGAGTATTTACTGAAACAACAACAGGAGGACGGCACCTGGCAGCTGAAGTCGCGTCCTGAGCAGACACTGGTGCTGACCAGCTTCACGCTGCACGCCCTGCTGCATGCCGGCATGAAGCCGGACGCACCGGAAATCCAGCGCGGGTTGAACTGGCTGCGTCAACAGGATCCGGTCAAGACGCACGAGATTTCTCTGCTGCTGGAAACGCTGTCCACTGCCGGTGAGGCAGGCGACCTGAAACTGTTAAAGCAGTTCACCGAGAAACTGGAAGCGGGACACTCTAAGGGGACAAACGACGGTGCCTGGAGCTTTGGGAATACGGAAGAGAACTACGCCCACTTCGCGGCACTGGGCCTGTATGAAGCGGCGCAGCGGGGAGTCGTTGTTCAGCCTGCAACCTGGCAGCGGGCTCGCGAGCACTGGTTGAAGCGACAGCGCCCCGATGGTGGCTGGGGTTCCCAGAACAGTCAGCACAGCCGGGGCGGCATCACCGCAGCGGGCATCGCTTACCTGGTCTCCACGCAACATCGGCTCCGCGCCGGTCAGGCCGATCTGAATGCAGCGGGTAAACCAGACTGCTGCGGCCCACCGTTTCGGGATGCCGCGGTAGAAGCGGGTTGTCGCTGGCTGGGCGATCATTTCACGGTCACACATAATCCGAGTACCGATCCGCTGGCGGATGGTTCAGTCGGTTATCTCTATTATCTCTACTGCCTGGAACGGGTCGGACGACTCACGGGCCGCCGGTATTTTATCAGCAGTACCGGTCGACGGCATGACTGGTACTCGGAAGGAGCTGCGTACCTGGTTGCGCATCAGAATTCGATCACTGGTGCCTGGAAAGGGGCACCTGTCCTGCTGGAAGACTGCGAGATTCTGGCAACCGGCTATGCGCTGCATTTCCTTGCGCGGGGACTGACGCCGATTCTCGTCGGTCGCCTGGAGTGGGGTACGGGAACCGGAGTGGATCAAGCGGACATCGCGGTTTCGTCACATGACACGCCAGCAGCCGCGTGGAACCTGGCGCAGTTTACCAGTCGCCTGCAGGGCTGGCCCAAGCGATTGACCTGGCAGTCGATCGACATGAACCGGGCCGGGGCGGAAGATCTGGGTCTGGCGCCGGTGCTGGTCCTTGATGTGGCGGACGCCGGGCTGCTGACCGAACCGCAGACGCGTCTGTTGAGAGACTATCTGCAGCAGGGCGGGTTTCTGTTTGCCGTGGGTGGCTGCCGCAGTCCTTCGCCTGACCTGGCGATGCAGGCACTGGTCGAGCGACTCTATCCGGAGGGTGAAACACGTTTACGGAAACTGGAAGGCGCGCATCCAGTGTATCGCAGTGAATTTCCGCTGAGTGATCCAGACAGCGGTACACCGCTGGTGGAGCTCTGGGGCGCCGAGACTGGCTGCCGAACCGCGATTATCTATGCCCCTGAAGACCTGACCTGCCTGTGGGAAAAATGGTCGCCGGTCGCGCTGCCAGGTCGTACAAAGAAGTTCGCGCAGTATATTGAGCGCAGTCTGCAGGCGGGCGTCAACGTCTGTGCTCTGGCAGCAGGACGGACATTGATTCGTGAACTGCCGCGCGATTCTTCAAAGCGACCGCAGACAGACGAAGCCCGCGTCGAACACCGGCTGCTCAACATCGCCCGCATCCGTCATTCCGGCGAATGGGATGCCGCCCCGCGCGCCCTGCAGAAATTACTGAAAGCGATGAATCAAGTCTCCGCAGTGCAGGTCGCGACGAAACCGCGACTGCTGTCCTTGACCGACGAGCGGTTGTTTGCGCATCCCCTGCTCTACCTGCATGGGCGGTATGGATTCGCCCTCGATCAGAGCGAGCAGCAGAAACTGCGAACCTACCTGCAACAGGGGGGCGTGCTGTTTGCGGATGCCTGCTGTGGTGCGAGCGAATTCGACCAGAGCTTCCGCCGGCTGGTAGAGCAGCTGTTTCCCGGTCAGCCTTTGAAACGGATCCCCGTCAATCACGAGCTCTTCTCCCGCAGCACGGGGTACGATTTGAAGGAAGTGCGTTTTCGCCACCCGGTTGATCTGCAGGCGAAAACCACAGAGGAACGAATCACCCGCAGTGCCCCTGAGATTGAAGGGATCGAAATCGACGGTCGGCTGGTCGTGCTCTACAGCAAACACGATCTAAGCTGTGCCATCGAATATGGCGACCGGATTGCCTGCCCCGGCTATGTGGCCGAAGATGCCGTGCGGCTGGGGTTGAATATCGTCTGGTATTCGCTGCTGCACTAGGTTGTGGTTCTTAATTCGAATGGACCATCCCCATGACGCAGAACCGAGGCTAACACCCTGCGGCGCATGGTGACATCGACTGACACATAGATCTGTGCGCTCTTCAGCAGGGTTTCATACAGACCGCTGGTTGACTTGCCGTCTGTTTCCCGGCACAATCGGAGGACGCATCTTCTGTTCCGTTCTGTAGTGTTTCACGTCTCGCTGAAAACGAGGTCCGCTGATGTCGACCGTTCTGCAGGAGCATCTCTACCGCTATCCGTTTGCCTCACGGATTGATCCGGGGCTGATTCAGCTGGCCGCCTGTGGAGGCGACGCTGCTGCGGAGATTGACGGTCCGTTCTTTACCGGTCGCGTGATGCACCCGCGTGAAGTCGCGACAATGCTGCTGACGCTGAGTACGATTGTGCGGACCCATTTTTTCGATGCGAGTCCGCCCCAGATGGATCCGATTGTCACTGCCAGCCGCTCGCTGGTGCGGTGGGAAGGCTTCAGTGGCTGCTGCGGTGCTTATGCGCGACTCGATCTGGACGAGAGCGCATTTGAAACTGAACGACGTGCCTCTGGTACCACCAACGTGGACTTCAACCCCGAGATGATTGCGCACCTGAGCCGCGTGGGTCGGTCGGATGAAGTCCGGCTGAGTATCGATGCGGATGCGGTGACCCTCGCACGGAATCAGGCTGCGGTCACCGAAAAGAAAGTCCGCTTGCCACGACGGTGGATCAAAGGCCTGGGTGAGGTGCAGGTCTATCAGTCGCAGCTGGAACTGAAACAGCGGTTTACGCCGGCACTGCTGCTGCCACTGATTCAGAGTGCGGCCCGTATGGGGGGCGGCAACCAATACCTTTCGATCAGCGCCGGTCGTCCCCGACTGACCACACGGGCCACATCGGGCGCGATTCCTGTCGGAGGTGCCAGTCGATTATCGGCACTGCGGACTCTGCTGCCGCTCGTCCGCGAAGTGAGCCTGTATGCAGACGAGAATTCCGGGGTGCACGCGTGGGTGGGCGAGACCGACTGGAGCCGGTTCTGGCTGGTGCTGTCGCCGACGCTGCAACGGGGCTTTTCGGGGGAAGGCCAGCTACTGGATTCACTGGCGAACGACGACTGGCAGGAACGCGTCGATCCGATTCTGGAGCTGCTGGCGGGTTCGGAAACATCGCAGCAGGGTCCCGCGGAGACCATCGATCCGGCTGAACTGGCGGTACGGCTCGGTTGTACGACCAGCGAGGCCCGCAACAGTCTGGCGGCACTGGCCACCAACGGCCTGGCCGGCTTCGACGCGGGCAGCGGATTTTATTTTCAGCGGCAACTGCCATTTGCAGAGACTCTGGTCACCCGCGATCAGCCCCGACTGCGGGCGGCCCACAAGCTGTTGGAGCAACGAGCGGTCCGCCTGTTGCCTGGCGACTCTGCTGAGGAACAGGCCGCAGAAGTGACGAGCAACGGAACGACTTACTTTGTACGTTTGCGATCGAAGGGGGAGAAATGCACGTGTCCCTGGTTCAGCCGATACCAGGGAGAGCGTGGCCCCTGTAAACACATTTTAGCAACCCGCATGACAGTTGAGGCAAAGCACCATGATTGAAGCGCTCCAGAATGCCATTTTGAACAAAGACGCGGAAGCCGTCGTCGTCGCACTGGCCGACTGGGACGAAGACCAGCGGAAAGCGGCAATCGAACCGTTCAACATTCTGATGCTGGCACTGGGAATGGAGCGTCGGGTTATTGAACCCTGTTCACTGGGTCTGGATGATCCGCTGGTCAAACAGAAACGGGAACGGGATGGCATTCAACAGAAGTTTCGCTGGCGTAAAGATCTCGACAAGAGTCTGCTCATCGACCATGAGATGTCTTACATTGCCTGGCTGGGAGGCTACGGACTGGAAAGTCTGGAGGGCTGTATTCGCTTTCCCACCGTTCCTGATCACGAAGCGTGGGCAGCCCGGATCATGGCCGACCGGCAGCCTCCCTGGTGGGATGAATGGTATGCCACCCTGACCGGCAAGGATCGGGATCATCGAGAAATTCCACCGGGGTACTGGTCACAATTGTATGAACAAAAACTCGTTTCTGCTGATGATTTTCCGGCTGTGATCAATGAGTTCCGGATTGGCTTAAAGGAGGCCATGGAAGAGGCACCGGAGGCCACGAAGCTGGTGCTGCAGGACATACCCGCCTGCCGGGAACTCGTTTACTCGATCTCGGAGCAGGAATATCAATTACTCGAACCCAAGCCCTGGGTGCCCGTCATTGAATGCCTGCACCAGGAGAACCTGCTCGACGTCAAACGGCTGCTGGAATCCCTGCTCAAAGCGTTGCAGGGACCGTTGAACCAGACGGAGCGAAATGGCTGTCTGATCTTAATGCAGGCGGCGAAAGCAGAACCAGAAATGCTAGCAGAACTGCAGGCAGAATGGGCGGGACTGTTGTCGGACAGTCAGGCGGTGGTCGCGGGCTTTGCCGTAGAGCAATTGAAACAACTCGAAAAGGCTGGTTTGCTCGATGCACGGGAAGCGGTCACTGCCCTGCCCGGCATTTTCAGTCATAAACCAAAAAAACATGCAAAAACGGCGGTCGACCTGCTGGCCCGCATTGCCACCGATCCCGCTCACCGACGAGAGGCCGTCGAAGCGGCAGCGGTTGCGCTGATGCATCCGAACAAGGATATTCAGAAATCGGCCCTGGAGCTGCTGGAAAAATATCTGCAGCTCGATGATGAGGCGGCGCTCAACACCATTGAACTACACCTGGAGACGATCGCCCCTACGTTAAGAGAAAAAGCGGCAGCGCTGCTGCAGTCAGAAAGTCCGTCTCAAACAGAAACAGTGGCAGACCAGTCAGCGCCCCCTCCCGCCGATTCCACGTTCATAGATTTGAGTCTCCTGGAAACCAGAGCCTCCGCCATTCCGGAACCGGTCAAGGAACTGCTGCGCGTGGACGAAGCAGTGAAGGCGGCGCAGGAGGGACGCGCGGATCTCAGTTGCCTCTGGTCTCAACAAAGTGTGCCGGTGCTGACGACGGCGGCTCCGCTGCAGCCGATTGAAACAGTCGAGGAACTGATTGACGTCACTTCTGCTGCCGTCGAGCGACTGGAAGATCCGGATACGGCGGAGCGGATCATCAGCGGGATTCTGCGTTTGTACAACGAACAACCGAATGGATTCAAGACGATGACCAGCGCGCTGGCCAAGCGTGCCTGTGCGTCGATTGACAGTCGTCCGCAACGCGGGCTCACTGGTGGTTATGACGGCACCGCCTTTTCACTGCTAATCGGGGCGTGGCTGGAACGTAAGCCGGATCAGGATGACTGTCTCTTTCTGGATACGCCACTACAGCGCTTTCTGAATCAGCTCAATCAGCGCGTACGAGCCAGAACTGCGTATCCACTGATTTCGTCCGCAACGCATGCGGGAGGCTGGCTCGATCCGCGGGTCTGGGTGGAACGTCTGAAAGCCGCACAGGAACAGCAGACTGAGGTACTGGATACGGACCTGGAACGCAGCTGTCTGCGCCTGGCACCCGAACATCGGACGGCTGCCCGGGAGGCGGCCCGGGAACTCAACGCCCCTTACCAGGCACTGGCGATGACGGCACTGGGTGGCGACGGATCCATTGATCCAGCTCTGCCTCCGGCTGTCTGGATTGCCGCCCTCCGTACCCGGGACGCGTGGGGCGATGTTTCTGAACTGCTGGCGCCCGAGGAGCGGGCGGTGATTACAGAATCGATTGCCAAACTGCCCGATGTAATCTTTCCCTGTGATTATGAATGGACCGCCGGAGAACGGGTGGCTAACAGCAGCATTCAGCAGGATGTGATCAGCGCGTGGCCAACCCAGGGAGAAGGGCAACTGGAAACAAAACAGCATCAAAACACCATGCGCCAGCTGCTGGAAGCACTGGAACGGGATGAGAATCCAGCAGAGGCGCTCCAAAACATCGCAGCTCAGCAGAATAAACCCACCACGAGCTTTCGTTTTCTGCCTGCCGAACTGCATCAGTTGAGGCCCACCCTGGCGCCCCCGTTCCTGTACCCTTATCTGGCAACTCAGTGGCCGATGAAACTGGACTGGTACTGGTGCCTGGCGACCAAAGCGCTGGCCCGCCGGGTGGAGAGTGGCTCTTCCGTCGATACACCGTTCGGCCAGTTTCTGTTGCCCCTGTTTGAACTGGATCGCCCCCTGACGCTGATGGCAGCCCGCGCACTGTGGATCGCCACCGTCAGCAAAGATGGCAGCGCCCGCTCGATGGCGACAGAGGTCTGGATCGCTCTGGCAGAAAGCGATCGGCTCGACCTGGAGCTGCTGATGCGTGCCTTGAGCGAGGTAATGGCCGGCGGCTGGGTGAAGCTGAACCGGGCCAGTGAAGTGCTGGCGGAGGTCGCCGCAGTCTCTCCCGTCCACGCGCTGTGTGCCACCCCGGTTCTGGAAGCGGTTCTGATTTCATTGGATCCCTTCCCCCGCAACGTAGCGGCACTGCTGGAGCCACTGGATGAAATGAGTGAGCTGCTGGGCCGAACGGTCTCTGCTGAACTGAAAACGCGGCTGGAATCAATCAAAAGCGGCAAAGCGAAACCGCTGGCGAAATCGTTACTCGGTCGCGCTGATACCATAACGCCGGCACGGGAAGCAGCGGTGAGTGGACTGCTGCAGGCACGGATTGAACGGGCCGAGCGAGTGGCAGCAGCTGACTTCTGAAGGTTTATAAATCCCAGAAGCGGAAGCGGGGTTTGATCTCGCCGCTGATCTTGAGGTTGTCGTCGGTTACCTGGTAGGAGAGCGTTGTCAGATCCTGTTCGCCGGTCATATCATATTCAAAACGACTGACGCCCTCCAGCCGGGTGCTGTCGGCGAGCGTGGCCTGAAATGTCAGACTGCCGGTGGGTTTGACGTAATACAAAACTTGAATCCTGGTTTCTCCCGGCTTGATCGCTGCTCCCCGATACAGCACACGGCCTGTGTGATCGTGCAGGGTACAGCTTTCGAGCTCCTGCGTGGAATCGTTGATCATCGTCAGTCTGGTTTGGGGCGCGAACAAGCGGTATCCGGCTACGATGAGAATGCCCAGCAGTAAAAGAGCAGTCAGGCCGATGAATGCGACTGGGGGGAACGGTCTGCGAGATGCGTGTTTGTTGTCGGGAGTGTGCTCTGCATCAGACATGATCGGGATTCTGGTACACACTGGAATACATATTGGGAAGCTTTCTGTGTGAAAAAGAACTTCTTGCTTTGGCGAACGCAAGCTCCCAGATTTCCTTCCAATCGGGATCAGAACAGTCCACATAAATCTGATTGTTTTTGCGCAGCAGTTGGCCCCGTTCTCCCATTTTCAGTAATACCAGATCGCTGGAATCCCTGCCGATTAAGGTCAGTGCCAGTTGAGCCGCTTTCTCAATATTGGCTGAGTCATAATTCTCTGTCCCAATTTTGCAGCGAATAATGACCGTTGAATCGATGCCAAAAAATCGGGATACGAGGTTTTGATCCTTCGAAGTCTGCGGCATGATCGTACAGCGCAGACCGGAACCAGTCAGGGTATCAGGCTGATCGGAAACAGTCTCCATCGAGAACGTTTTCTCAAGCCAGCGCCGCAGATCATCTGGCCGTTCTCTCGTATCGATCGCATAAGTACAGCGTAGTGACATGTCAGGTTAATCCTAGAGTCATTTCTCCAACAACGGCTCACCCACGTCATTGGCCGATGTTTTCAGCTCCACATTGCTCACGCCCTCGCGGCCCGGGTCGAACAGGTTATTTGACAGGTGAATGCCGGTCGCTCTGCGGGCGATGCGGATTGCGTAAACGTAGCGGGGCCCCTGCTCTGTTTTGCCGGTCTGAAAGCGGCCGGAATTCTGGACGATGTTTCCCTGAATCACGACGTCGGCCAGGGGCGGGTTGTCCGGTTTCTGGCCTGCATCGAGCAGGATCGGATTGCCCTGGTTACCCCAGATCCAGTGTGCGTTGCCAAAACCGAACTGGGAGATGATGTTATTGGCGATGATCGAGCCGCCATCGCTGTTATCGACGCGGGCCGGCTGATCGGGTGTGCCCGCCTGTGAGGCGTGAGACGCGGCGCCCGGCATCAGGCCGATGCTCCAGAGATCGTTTTTGATGAACTGGTTGCCGATGATCACGACGTTGCGGGAGCCGTGCATCGCTTTCATACCGACGAAGCAGTTGGAGACGATGTTCTGGGCCACGATCACATGGTCGGAATGTAGATCGATTCCCTGCGCTCCGTTTTCAATCGTGTTGCCCAGGATCTGCGTGCGATCGCTGGCCGTCGGCGAGATGACGATAATGGCCGATCCCTGATGCCAGTTCTTGACCGATTCCCGCTCCCAGGTTTCCTGGCTGGTGAGGGTCCCTTTGGTGTCGTTCTTTTTGACGAACTGTCCGAGCTGGTGCTGTTTCTGCACTTCGGGTGTGGGCAGGAGTTCGGTTTCGGTGATGCGGTTTCCCTGGATCAGAGTGCCGGTGCTGGCGTTGACGACGATCCCGGTGCCGTCGATGCAGTGAAAGGCGTAGCCCCAGTCGGGTGACGCGGTGCGATCGTCGACGGCGATGCGCATATAGTTGGTGATCGTGCAGTTGCGGATGGTGGCATTGCGACTGTTGAGCAGATAGAAGACGCCGGAGCGGGTGCGGTGATTGGTGACCGTGACGTTGTCGAGCACCAGATCCTGACAGTCGCGAATATTAAGGGCTTCGGTGGCGGTCGTCTGTTTGCCCTCCGGTCGCGTGAGGACGATGTCGCGAAACTGAACGCCCGCGCGATGTTCGACTTCGATGAAGGGAGCCTCCGGGTTGTTCTGGATGATCCGCCCCGGACCGTAGAGGCCACTGCTGTCGCTGCGAATGACGAGTTTTTCCGAGATCTCATAATCGCCGGCGGGGAGAAAGAGCATCCGTCCCGGCTGAGCATCGAGGGCAGCCTGGATCGACTGGTTGGCAGCGACGATGGGGAACGGCTGGTTATTTTGTGCCTGGACGGTGGTGGGAAAGATGAGGAGACAGAAGAATAGAACCGTTGGCATCGTGAGTGAGCGCATGGGAGATCCTGTTTTAAATTCGAGCGCAGACACTGTCAGTTTCCTGCTCGCTGCGCTCGGCCCGAATTGCATTCGAGCCCACCCTGGTTTTCGAAACGACGGTATCGATTATACCTTTCGGCCACGTTGCGGGCGACCACGCAGGGTCGCCCCTACCCTTCATCTGCCAAATCAGTCCTCTTTCTGTTTCAAGGCTTCAACGAACTGATTGATTTCCATAGCGTTGAGGCCATCCGGAAAAACGCCCCTGTCTGAAATCGTAATCAGGGATACGACCCGAATGGTCAATGTCCCCTCGCCTTTCTGTGGATCATAGGTCACTCTCGCTTCTTTATGATCCGCACTATAGGCCCAGATCGTGAGTTTCTCTGTTTGCCAGTGGGGGATCCAGTTGAATTTCACGATACCTGATTTGTCCGTGTAGAAACGGAACAACTTATTATAGAAAGACAGATTGAGGACATCGGGCTGATCTGCTTTCTGGAGGTACCAGGGCCTAACCAGGACGCCTGCCAGCGGTTTGCCGTCGGACTCCTGAACTTTCACCTGCAGCGGTTGCGTACCATCCAGGGTTAACCGAATCGGGTTCTCCGGCAGGACCGGCTTTTTATTCGGTTGCTTGCGCCTCCGTTTGCGTGAGAGTTCGTACGCCTGATAATCGAGCCCATCACCATTGCGGAAGGCGACAATATTTTGAATCGGCACATCTTCCGGCAGTAAATATTCTATCCTGCCCGCAGGGTCGGTTTTTCCTGTCCCCCAGATCAGGTAATTCCCCATGATTCCCGTCTGCGCATTCGCAATCGGTTTCCCTGTTCCATCGACGACTTGCAGTGCAAAATGTTGTGCGGGCCTCAACTGTAATTGAAGTTCCCGCAGTGAGGAATCGGATTGCAGATTCTTCCAGGGAAGATTCACGTAGGCCATGCGCTGTCCGGGAGCTGTTGCGAGCAGGGTCTGCTTCTTTAACTGGCCGACCTTGTCGGTAATAGCAAACCGGCCTCTGAAGTCCGTTGTGGTTTCGATCGGTTTGTCACTTTGAAAATACAAGCTGTGCTGATTCACAAAGACCTTCGTATCAGCGACCGGCTGATTCTGCTCATCGACCAGGGTGCCTTTAATCGTCAGCTCTGCGTCTTGATTGTCGTTATCTTTCTCTTTGGGACCGGCAGCAGACAGGGTGATGGGAGTCAACAGCGTTCCCAAGAGGAGCAAAATGCAGATTGTCAGAGAATGCTTCATGAAGCCAGCGCTTTCTGTGAAGAACGTCATGCGTTGTCGGTGAGCTGCGGGCGACCACATAGGGTCGCCCCTACCCGCCATCAGCCAACTNAGTCCTGTTTCTGTTTCAGGGCTTCGACGAGTTCGCTGATTTCCATGCTGTTGAGGCGGATCGCGGTTTTCTCCAGCATTTTGCGGAAGTGGAGACGGCTACTCTGGTGACCAGGATAACCGATGTTTTTTCCGTCTTTATCGTTGGAGGTGACGAGCACTTTACCGTCCTTGTCCAGAATGGCGCACCAGGGGATGCCGTCCAGCGGACCGATGCCCAGTGATTGCATGACTTCCCGGGTCCCGGTCCAGCGGTCATCGAGCTTGACCCAGATATAATCGCGCTCCCAGATTTTCCGTTCCCTGGTCAGATACCGGGACAACAGCCGGCAGGGTCCGCACCAGGTCGCGGTCTCCTGGACGAGGACCCGTTTGTTCTGCTGCCTGGCCTGCTGGAGGGCTTTGGCAAGTAACTCTTTCGCATTGCGAACCGGCACGGTGTGCGACTCGAGGAACGTAAGCATCTGCTCCCCGGTAATCACGCCTTTGGTGGAAAGTGCACGGTGATCGGCGTGCGCGAGCGGTTTGCCCTGTTCGTCGGTGACGACCAACAGGAAATCGGCTCGATCTTCCATCAGATTTTGATCGAGTTTTTTTGCCAGTTGCTCCGCCGCGGGTCGTTTGTCAGCAGCGGTATCCACGGCCATCAGGAGGAAGGAGTAAAGCGCCAGTCGAATGTTCCGATCTGCATTCCGCAGACTCATGAACCGTTTGACCGCATCGCTGTGGGGATCACCGAATAAAACCAGGTTGTACTGCGTCGTGGCCTGCGCTTCCCGTTTCTGGCGGGCGAAGCGCTGCAGCGGGGTTCCGGGCTCTGTGAATACGGCAGTAATCCGTTCTTCCAGCGAGTGCGCCTGCTGACGGGACGGCAGAGGTTCGACTTCCAGAACGCCCAGATCGACCGGTTCCACGTCTTTGACTCTCACGGTCTCTACCGTAATCGCCCGACCAGCCTTACCGGGTTGACTGGGAGGACGGGAGATCGTTAAGCGGTATTTCTGTCCGGGGATCAGGTCTTCGATCTTGAAGCGGCCTGCCTGATCCGTGATCGTGGATTGCCTGGAAATACTGACTTCCCAGGTATCTTCACTCTCACCCAGGCGAACCCTGGCGTCGTAATTGATCTCGACTTCCGTGAGCGGTTGTTTTGTTTTCTCATCGACCAGTTGCCCGGATACCGTTCCCAGGGGACGCAGGGGAATGGTCACGGTTGTGTCATCGGGACCGACCTCGACAATACCTGCCCTTTGTCTGTCTTTGCTCTGTGCGAACAGCACGGTACGCCGCAGATCGCGATTGAATTGAAATGTGCCTGCGTTATCTGTTCTGGCGACCCGCTTCTGGGCTCTATTGTTGAGTGCATAGATGCCGACCACCCGGACATCCGGGACGGGTTGCGGGGGATCACCTGTCACAACCTTGCCGGTCAGCGTTCCTTTCTGAAGCCGGAGGGCGTGGAAATTCAGCTCCTTTTCCCGCTCGCCTTTGATTTCAAATTTTTGAACGGTATCGGGATTTTGAGAGGCAATCCATCTGAGATTGCCTACCACATACGTTCCATCCCCGACAGACGCTTCGAAGTTTCCGTCTGCATCTGCCAAAACATGATGTGCGATCAATGGTTGTACCCGTTGTCGGCTGTTCCTGGGGTTTGGTAAATGGATATCTTTTGTGTTTTTGAGATCCTGGCCGAGTTGATAGAAATAAAAGCCGTACCCTGACAGTGGTTTATGCTGCGGCCCGACGGTAAGGCGACCATGCAGGCGCGTGGCGGGGCGGAGTTGGAAATCCAGATCTTCGATCGGTTTGCCCGGCCAGAGGGCAAACCCCGTGTGAGGTGCAGAGGCCCACTTCTGGTTGCCTGCGGTCAGCAGGTAAATCATGTTGGGAGCAGCCAGGATGGTGTAGCGTCCCTGGTCGTCCGTGAATACCGATTTGCGGCAATCGTCGGGCTGATAGTTCTCTCCCGAAGCAGTCACTTCCACTCCCCGGGCGGGCGCGCCGTCGGGAAGCGTCACCTTTCCGGAAATGGGGACCAGCTTTTCCAGTTGAAGGGTCAATGTCCCCTTGCCGGTTTGGGGATCATACACGGCTCTCCGATGCTCGTACCGTTGATCGCTGTGCCAGAATGTCAGTTGCTCCTGCTGCCAGCGGGGAATCCATTCAAAGACGGCGACGCCGACGGCATTCGTTGTCTGACTCACCAGGCTGTAGAAATTAGAGAGATTCAGATTGGGATAATTCGGTTTCTGGATGTACCAGGGATAGACTTTGACGCCGGGGATGGGTGTGCCGTCGGTTTCGGTGACCAGCACTTTGACGGGACGGGCTCCCTCGAGTTTCAATTGCACGGGCGTTTCGGGCCAGACGGGCGGCCTGTCGATTCTGTCGGCGGTCATTTGATGGGTGATGTTGAGTACCTTATAGTCCGCCCCCTGCCCGTCACCGAAGGCGTACGCGAACTGCAACGTCAGATCCCGCGGCAGGTGGAAGATGATGCGTCCCTGTTCGTCGGTCTGTCCCGTTCCCCAGTTCCGGTAATCGGCCACCACGCCCGCCTGCGCATGCGGGATCGGTTTGTCGGTTGCATCGACCACGTGCAGTTCGACACGCCGGGCGGGCTGCAGTTTCAGTCGCAGATTTTTCCGTTCATAGCCCTGATCGGGCATGACCAGGGGCCAGGAATGTTGTGCCATCCGCTGTCCTGATTTCCCGACCGCCTTGAGGAAATGCCCGCGTTTATTCTGGAAGGGAACGCGGAGTGTGAACTGTCCCTGCTCGTTCGTCCTGGTTTCAACCTGTCCCTGTTCGGGATACATCCATGCGAAGGTGACTTTCGCATCGGGGGCGGGCTGGTCCTGTTCGTCGACGACGGTGCCTGTGATCGTCTGCTGCTGTTTGGCTGCGTGGAGTGTGACGGGAGTCAACAGCCCAGCCAGCAGCAACCAGATGCAGATCGATTTGAAATAGTTCATGAGAGCCGTGCTTTCTGTGAAGAACGTCATGCGTTGTCGGTGAGCTGCGGGCGACCACATAGGGTCGCCCCTACCCGCCATCAGCCAACTCAGTCCTGTTTCTGTTTCAGGGCTTCGACGAGTTCGCTGATTTCCATGCTGTTGAGGCGGATCGCGGTTTTCTCCAGCATTTTCTGGTAGTGTTCCCGGTCGCTGATTGAGCTGGGGAAGCCGATGTTTTGACCGTCCTCTTCGTCGTTATTACAGGTTGCCAGGATTTTGCCGTCGGCGTCCAGGATGGCCCACCAGGGGATTCCGCCTTGTGCGCCGGCTCGGAGTTTCTTCATGATTTCACTGGTGCCGGTCCAGCGGTGATCCATCTTGATCCAGATATAGTCGCGCTCCCAGATTTTGCGTTCCCGATCCAGGTAGAGGGAAAGCAGCCGACAGGGACCACACCAGGTGGCGGTTTCCTGCACGATAACGCGTTTGTTCTGTTCCTTCGCCTGTTTGAGAGCGGTTTCGAGTAACTCGTTGGCGTCGCGCGTCGGGTACTGATTGGCTTTGAGGAACTTGAGCAGTTTCTCCTGATTGATTTTGCCGTCGACGGTGAGCTCTGACTGCGTGATGCCTGCTAACTGTTTGCCGTGCGTGTCTGTGACCAGCAGTTCGAACTGCTGCGGGTCGAGTTTGAGGTTCCATTTGTCGGCGAGGGCCTGGGCGACTGCGCGTTTCTCGCCCGTGTCATTCACGGCCATCACCAGGAAGGAATAGAGCTCTTTGCGAACGTCCCTGTCTTCGTAGCGGAGCTTCATCAACTCTTTGATGGCTTTCGATTGGGGATCGCCGAAGAGCAACATGGGATACTGACTGGTGAGGCCGCCCAGGCGTTCGCTTTTTTGATAACGTTCGAGGGGCGTGCCTGTGACGCCAAAGGCGGAAGCGATGCGTTCATCGAGTGTGGGTGGGACATATGGTTTGGGCTTCGGCTGGACTTCGACTTCACCCAGATCGACCGGCTGGCTGTCTTTCACCTTCACTTCACCGGCCGTACGCCAGGAGATATTGGCCGGATTCTTGTCCCGGCGGATGACCAGCGAGAGATTGTACTTCTGCCCGACGACCAGATCCTTTAACTCAAAGCGTCCCACATCATCCGTGGTCACATTGCCCCCAAAAGCGGTTCGGAAGGCAGAGAAACGATCTTTACCCAGGTGGACTCTGACGCCGTATTGAAGTTCGCGGCCTTTCAAGGGTTCCCCACTGGCGCCGTCAATCAGAGTACCGAAGGCTGATCCAGAGGGCTGGAGGGGGATGGTCACAGTTTTGTCGTCCGGTCCGATCTCCACGACGCCTGTCAGTGTTTTATCTTTGTTGCAGGCATAGACGACTACCTTATGGGGTTCGCGTTCGACTTCGAAATTCCCTGCTTTGTTGGTGATGGCATGCATGTCGCGACCCGCGAGACCGTAGCGATAAATGCCGAAGATCGAAGCAGCAGGCACCGGCTGAGGAGGATTGCCTGCAACGACTGTGCCGTTCAAGATGCTTTTCTCCGGACGGACGGTATGGAAATTGAATTCTTTTTCGGTCTCTGCCTTGATATCAAATTTCTCGATCTTGTTTTGTGACGGGCCGCGCAGATCGAACTTGCCGGAGCCCACAAACAGTTCAAAGTCGCCGTTTTTATCTGTTGTTGTTCGTCGAACAACCATGGGCCGCACCCATTTCCGGCTCTTCTCCGGGTTCGGCAGATCGACGTTTTTCATATTGTTGGCGTCCTGGCCGTACTGGTAGGAGTAGATCGTCTGTCCCTCGACCGGCTGGTTGTCTTTGCCGGTCGTGACGCGACCATACAAACGGGTGGCGGGGCGGAGCTGGAAGTCGAGGCTGGTGCGAGGCTGGTCCGGCTGGAGGGCGAAGCCGGTTTGAGGCGCGGCGGCCCATTTCTGATTTCCGGCGGTCACCAGGTAAACCATGCCCGGTGGTGCCTCAATGGTATAGCGTCCCTGGTCGTCGGTAGTTGTTGCTCCGCGGAATGAATCGATCATGTAGCCTTCACCGGATGCAGATATTGGAATGCCTGCCGCCGGGGATCCATCGGGGAGAGAGACCTTGCCTGAGAGGGGGACGAGTTTCTGCAGGCGCATGGTCAGCTTGCCTTTGTCTTTCTCCGGGTCGTACATGGTGCGGAGGTGCGCGTATCCGTTCCCCCGGGGCCACATGGTAATGCGTGCCTGTTGCCAGTGCGGGATCCAGTCGAAATTGACCATGCCTGATTGATCGGTTTTCGCCTGAATCAGGTTATAGAAAAACGAGAGATTGACATCGCGGGGCTGACCTTCTTTGTTGAGATACCAGGGGGCGACTTCGACGCCGGGCAGCGGCTTACCGGCGCTGTCGACGACTTTGATTGACAGTGGCTGTGCGCCATCCAGGGTCAGGCGAATGGGATGGTCGGGGACCTCTGGCCGTTTGGCCTGCTGATCGCCGTATTGTTCGCGCGAGAGTTCATAAGACCGGTAGTCGAGACCGTGCCCGTCGCTGAACGCGAAGATGGTTTCAATATCCAGGTCCTGAGGCAGCAGGTAGGTTGTTTTGCCGGTCTGATCGGTCTGTTGCGAGCCCCAGCCGTGGTAATTCGCGAGCAAGGCCGTCGTGGCTCCGGGCAGGGGTTTTCCTGCACCATCTACTACTTCCAGGATCAGACGCCGCGGCGGTTTGAGTTGCAGGCGCAATTTGTCCAGAGAGGCATCCTCTTCGATGTCCTGCCAGGGGAGACGAAAATGCGCCATGTGGTTTTCGGGGCCGCTCACCTGGATGGTCTGACCGCGCAAGCGAAGGGGTTTACCTTTGAAGGTGAACCGGCCCTGGGCGTCGGTTTTCGTCTCAATATTGGAATTGTCGGGAAAGCTCTGTGCTGAGAAATCGATCAAAACCTGCGCATTGGCAACGGGCTTGTCCTGTGCATCGACGACAATGCCTTTGATAGTCAGTTCGGTCTCCTCAGCAGGCTCTGCGGCGTGTAACACAACGGGTACCTGCAGTGTTGATAACAGCAACAGGGAGCAGAGGAATCTGACGACGCGATTTTGTGAACGATTGAATGTGCAACGACTGAGCAGCGTCGAATGGACCATGGCAACAGAACTCGCGAGAGAGGAGAAAAGAACGGTTTCTCAGTTCACAATCCCCGGGTGTGCCTGAGCCCGGCTGGTGTGCTGGCCGGCGTGAGTGGTGATCCACTGACTGCGGAATCTGAGACGCTTTCCGCAGTTCGTCGCCGGCTCACTCGATGATAGCGGATAGGATACAGGGGTTCAAATCTTTTCTGCGATGGTGCGAGGATTCGGCGATGATGTGCCAATTGGATTGTCTGATTTCTTTTTTGCTGCCACGAAAAGCACAAAAGACACGAAATAATCGGGGAAGTGTTGGAGAGAACAGGGGTGATACCGGATGGAATCCGGCATTGCCGCAGGCAACAGGAGGTCGCAGAGCAGATAATGTAAAGAGTGGGTGCCTCGAGTTTGACTGATTGGGCTGCTCTGTGATTACTTGCGCGCGGGAGCTGCAACCTCCTGCTCGCTGCGCTCGGCCCGAATTGCATCCGGGCATATCCGGTTTTACTTGTATACTGGTTGATTCGATCACTGTTGGGCGAGCCAACAGTGCCACCCTGCCCGTTCGTCACAAAACCGGTGGAACTCACTGCAATGATTGAAAGAACTGCGTTGCCTGCTGGAACACCTTCTGATCTGTACTCCTGTCGGACTGACTGTTATAAGCAACCCGGGTTTCGCCCCCCTCCGGAATCAGAAAGACGCCCAACGCAGAGATCCACACGGCGTATTCCTGATGACACAGCGAGGTGAGTACGACCCGATCGCCGCAAGCCGGGACGCCCGGCTCCAGGCGTGACTGATAAGGGAGCTGTTTCAATTGCGTCACCAGTTCCTTGAGTTCCTGATTGACGTCGCTGGTGACGGGAGGGGGCAGCTCTTCTGTGGGATGATTGCAGCGTTCTACCCGAAGTTGGCAACCCTCCTGCAGGAGCGAGTCCAGTGCGGCATTGATGGAAGCCGTTTGTGCGCGGGCTTTCTGCATCTGGTGGTAACCGACGAATACACTCAACGCGGACAGCAGAATCAGCATCGACCAGGCGGTTTGTTTCTTGTTCCACGTTTTCATTTTTTGGCTACCACGAAAGGCGCGAAAGACACGAAATTAAACTCGAGGACAGGGGCATCACTCCAATGATTGAAAAAACCGTGTTGCCTGATCATACAATTTCCA
This sequence comes from Gimesia panareensis, assembly GCF_007748155.1. Lineage (GTDB taxonomy): Bacteria > Planctomycetota > Planctomycetia > Planctomycetales > Planctomycetaceae > Gimesia > Gimesia panareensis. The sequence continues at coordinate 157,991 of NZ_CP037421.1, read as the reverse complement.
CTCGTCTACATTGGGATACTGACAGTAGTAGACATCATCGACATCGGAGTTTTCAGGAAAAAGAAAGACGCCAAACACGGAAACCCACACTGTGTATCGTTCGCGATTGACTGGTTTCAGAATGATCGCATCACCGCACATGGGAGGGCTGTATTCCTTGATCGATTCATATTCCAGTCGCCGCAGTTGAGTCAGGAGTGAATGCAATTCAGGGTTATGCCTGGTCGAGATAGATAGGGGTGTTCCAAGATCAAAATCATTCCGGTGTCCCACCTGGATTTCGAAGTCATCCTTGAGGTAAGAGTCCAGAACCGCGCTGGCTGTTCTCGTCTGTGAATGAGATGGTTGCCAGAAGCAGTAGCTGGCACTGGCAGCGACCACTCCTGAAAGAGCGAAAATGGCCCAGGCAGTTTGTTTCTTGTTCCACTTTTTCATTTTTTGCTACCACGAAAGGCGCGAAAGACACGAAAAATTGTGAATGTGTCCGGGACACCATGCAGGTCACTTTTGACAGGACGTCAGGGAGTACTCCCCTTTTCAGGTTCCTTTGGTTTGGGGCTCAATCGGACCGTTAAGGTGCCCTTGTCTTTGCTGGGTTCATATGTAATTCGGTGGGGGACGTATTCCTTATTTTTGACCCCAAAGTACATTCGTTGATTCTGCCAGTGGGGGATCCAGGCGAAAACGGTGGCTCCTGTTTCATCCGTAGGCTGTACGAGCTGCCGGGTTGCGTAGAACATGAGTGGCAGCGGCATGGGCAGAGGCTGGTCTGGTTTCCACAGTGACTGCGGCTCGAGGCCGATACCAGACAGCGGTTTGCCCGCGGCCGACTCGAGTTTGATTGTGAGGGGTTGTGCACCAGTGAGCGTCAGCCGAACCGGATGATCGGGAAATTTCGGGGGTCTGGCACCTGGTTTGTATTTCTCTTCCAGTTTGAGTCGATAAGCTCGATAGTCGGCCCCGTAACCATCGCGGAGGGCGACGGCATATTTCAGATCCACATCCGGGGGGACCTGAAACGTAATTTTCCCCTCATTGTCGGTCTTGCCAATCCCCCAGGTTTTCGTGAGGGCCTTGATGCCGGCAAGGGCCGCGGGAACCGGTTTGCCTTCTCCATCGACGACTTCCAGTGTGACGAGTTTGGGAAGTTTTAACTGCAGACGGAGGTTATTCAGGTCAAGTTGCTTTGATTTCCTCGTTGAAGGCCAGGGCAGGGAGATTTGTGCCATCCGGTTTTGGGAATCTTTCGCCTGCAGAGTCTGTCCCTGAATGTGCAGAGGCTCGTCGGTCAGGCTGAATCGCCCCTGGGCGTCGGTGGTGGTCTCGAGGTTGGGCAGGTTGAATTCGAACCAGTCACGTGATTCGATGAAGACCGTGGCCCCGACGACGGGCTGGTTGTGTTCGTCGACGACGGAGCCTTTGATCGTCTGCTGTTTTGGAATTCGGGGTTTGTCAGCGCGACTCTGTATTGGTGCCAGCAGAACGAGTGACAGGAACAGCGAATAAATAACAAAAGACGATCTGCAAACGTGAGTAGAGGCACATAGAAATATCGTGATGAGCAGGGACATGTCATCTGCACTTTTAAAAGAAGGAGCGATGTTTTCAGTTCACCATTCCGGGTGTGCCTGAGGCCGGAGAAGTGAGGTGCCGGTGTGAGCAGTGCTCAACTGACAGTGGTCTGTTGAGATCATACGCACTGTTCATCTCCGGCCTGTCTGATGATATCGGGTAGAATGGGGAGGTGCAAATTGTTTTAGGTGGGGGGGTTCTCTTATGGACGCAACACTGTCAGTTTCCTGCTCGCTGCGCTCGGCCCGAATTGCATTCGGGCGTACCTGGTTTTACTTTTATTACTGGTTGATTCGATCACTGTCGGGCAAGCCCAATACTGTTCGGTTCACGGTTTGCAGTTGATTGTGGATTGCAGCTTAACTCTTATGAACTGCATTTTTTAGAAGTTTTGTTTGAAGATCTCATTCAGTCATGGCTCATACACGGCTATGAAATCTTTCGAACAGCGCAGCATGAATCATCTCGTCACCAACAGTCAGCAGTCGGGCGAGGAGTCCTGTGCTATCTGGTTTCGTGGGATTGCAGACGGTTGATGTGGTTGATCAGATCATCCTCATCCGCCAGGCCACTGAAATAGAAACACAGCATTTCATATGTTCGGAGCGTCGGCTTTTTCCCTGTAATCAGACTGATTAACAGACAGGCGATCATCGCGCAATAAGTCTGTATCTGAATTCCCTGCGGGTTCTGACTCAGCAGGTGACGACAGCCAAGTACATGCTTTAAAAAACGAAAGAACAATTCAATTTGCCAGCGGTGCTGATAGATCAGCGCAATGATCTCAGCAGGCACGTCCAGCAGACTGGTTGCCACAACCAGATCCTGGCTTGCCCCCTCCCGTCTCCGTCCTCCCCGTTTAGGATGCGGAGTGACTTTGACAGTAATCCGACGCACCGGATGATCAGGGTGTTCTATTCTCCGTGACTTGGGAGACCCCAGCTGCCCTACCCGATCTTCCAGCACTCCCGCTGCCCTGGCCTCTGCGGTCAATTCACGGGATTCCTGTTCCACAAAAATGTGATCACCGCGAATTCGACACACGTAGCTGCTGCCGGCATTCACAATCGCATTAAACAGGGCATATTTTTCATAAGCACGGTCCAGGATGTAGCAACGATCTTTTTCCAGCACGTTAGTCAGCATGGATTTTTCATTACCTTCTTTGCGACCGGTGGCATCCGTCAGATCCATGCGTACCGGGATTCCCCGCAGTATTTCAAAATGAGTGTGCAGCTGCCAGCCTTTGTCCTGGCGGGTTGAAAAACAGGCCTGAGTGATCTGCGGCAGTGTTTTGAGGAACGTGCCATCCACGGCAGTCAGCGTCTGAGCCAGATCCTGGAGACGCCGATCCTGCGGCTTCTGGGCAGGCAGTTTTTCAATCAGTTCGCCTACAATTTCCCGCAGCAGTTCAGGGTCAAAGACCCGAACCGCTTCGGAAAGGGATCCCAGAGAAGACCGCGGGCAGCCCAGTTTTCGCTGGACTTTTTTGAGCTCACTGGCCTGCTGTAATCCGCGCAAAGAAGTCACGATCGGATTGAACAGGTACAGTAACTGCAGTGCGCAATACTGATCGTAAAACAGTTGCCGGTTACCGGCTTTGTCACGTTCAGTTCCCTCGGGACGCAGTCGCTTAAACAGCGGGAGAACCCGATCCAGATACTTAAGACCGGTGATGTCACAAGCTTCGATGCTATTAGTCTGTTGATTGGCCATGCTGATTCCTGTCGTTATGGCAGTATTCTATACTACCAGACGACAGTGCGCAAATATCGTGCCGAACAGTATTGGGGCAAGCCGACAGTGGCACACGCCCGCATCAACTGATGTTCTGCATTCTGCACAAAGGCACGTGGGGATCGGGACAAAATTTTGTCCAAATGTGGCCGGATTTTGTCCAGTTCCGGCCGGGATTTTGTCCCGCTTTGTCCTGTATTTTGTCCTGATCTGGCCTGCTCCGAGGGAGAGAACAATGCGAACGGGTGCGAAATGTTCCCGTGCAAAGTTGGTGAAAATCGACGGCGATTCAGGTGCCGTTGTGTCACTGGTTCCTCAGAAGCAGTGCAAGCGATACCCGCCTCGCGCGCGAGCCAGATTCGGACCAACATACGGGTCGGGACGTTCCGGTCAAGAGCAGGTTTGCACCCCGCTCAACAGACAGAGCCACTGCCTGAAGTTCAGGAGTGGCTCTGTGAGCTTGGGAACTGATGTTGACGAAAGCGGTTCTGATAGTGCGATCAGAATTATTTTTCGTAGGAAGCCTGGTTCAGCTTGGAAGGAGCAGGCGGTACTGCCGGTGATTCTTCCTGTTGCTGAGGAGCGGCTTCGGGTTGTGCTTCCACGGGAGCACCGGTGGAGTAGTAAACCGGTCCATTTCCGTAGTAGTGACCACGACAGTGTTTGCAGCCATGACCACGACAGGCGCGACAGTCACGCGTGTGGTACATGCTTGGATCCGGTGGCGGCGGAATCATGCCGGCCCGCGGTTGCCAGGTCGGTACACTCTGGTAGTAGAAACCGAGCTGGGTGGTATCGGTGGGCATGTAAATCTGCGGGTAGTTGGCCGGGCCGGTGGGGCCGGGCTGTCCCATGTACTGATTGGAGTAGTACCGCTGAAACTGCACCGGGGTGCGTTGAATCATTTGAGCAGACGGAGGACACCAGCCATGACCGGGTGAATGAGTACACTTGCGAAGGAACGCCTTGCCTTCGCGAGAAGAATAGTTGCGATAAACGCCGTCACCGTCATAGCGGTTTGAATAGCCGGGAGGGCAGTTGTAGCTGTATCCGCCACCCCGCACGTGATGACCGACCTGCTGGATCTGACCCGCGCCGGCGGTTGTATTCTCATCAGCACTTGCTGTCGCAGTATGGAGCATAACGCCGGTTACTGCCAGAATCGCAAGGCTTTGCACGCTTAAGATTTTCATATGAATCTTCCTGGAACCGATTAAGGCTACTGGGTTATTAAATTACTGAACGATGCGAGTGACCGGAGTAATACGGCTGGAGGGAATACCCCATCCGTAGTTGTAAGTCTGACGCACGGTGGGAGCCAGCGGTACAGCGACAGGAACGCCATAACCCTGAGCACCGTAGAGCTGTCCGTCGCGACCATCAAAGTAATAAGGATCGACGGCGTAGGTCATTCTGTAGTGTCCGAAAGGAGCACAACCCTTTCCACCACAACCGGTGGGGAAGAAATAACCGAATTTGCAACGGAAGAATTCGCGTAAGGAACCCCGTTTTCCGATGCCGGCGGAGGTCCGGCAGTGCGGACAGTCGCCACTCGGGCAAGAGGGACCATTCGAATAGGAGTAGACGTGGTTCTGTTTGCAGCCACATTTATCCTTGAGGTAGCCTACCTGTTGGATGGGCGAGGCCTGCTTCTGATTCAGTTTCAGGCTGCCCGGTTCACCTGCATGCAGGCCCTGGACAGAGAGGACTGTAACCATGCCGGCCACTGCGACGAGACCTGCGATTTTATAAGTCAACTTGTGCATTTTATAACTTCCTGATCGTATCTCTGAGTGATCCACTCAGCGTGATAAACGTTTTCCGGTTTCAACAACGCCCCTCGCAAGGCGGTTATCTCACCATAGGAGGAATGAACTTGGGGAAAAATCCGAAATCTGATTTGTACTTCACGTTGACGCGGGTGCCTTCCAGCTTCCAGCGTTCATGGGAACGCATTCCGAACGGAGTCCAGATCCAGCCCCCTTTGACGTTGTAGTAGTAAGGGCCGTACATGGCGGTATACTCGTGCGGATAGAGCATTTCCTGTGGGGCCAGTGCCTGGTTGGTGATAACCGTCCGTCCGACGTAATCGGGAATCCCGGGTTTGGGACTGGGATACATGGGAGCGGACAACTGCGGATAACCGGGCAGGACGTTCATGCCAGCCATGGAAGGCATGGGCTGAGCGGCCTTGTAATGTTTGTGGTCTTTGAAATGCCCGTGGCTGATCGGCCGCGCCTGGGTGGCATTTTCAAAGCGTGCAGGCGTAGAGGTAATAATCTGCGGCTGATTGCTGACCTGCTGGATATAGCCACGACTCGGAGCACGGCGTCCCAGTGTCGGTCGTCTGACTAACACTTTCTGGTTGGACTGCTGAGGGGCAGCCTGCTGCTCGTGAGCAACCTGTTTGACGTCGGCTGCCTGATCTTTGGAGCGGCTGAATGTTCTTTTGAACCAGCTGACCGGATTATATTTCGACGTTTTCGACTGGACTTCCTGCTGCACAACTGCATTATTGACCGCACCTGGTTCAGCAGCATGTAAAGCCGGCGCCATCAGAATAAACGCCGGTAACAGGCCTGTTAGCAGGGTTACCTTCAGACTCGTCTGAGCCATAACAATCCCTCCCTGGATTTTTATTGTGGTTGATCCACCAATGAGACTGTGCCGAAGGCTCGTCGGACCTCCGTCAGTCAACTATAATGTTCAATTGTCTTCTGTCTGAACCGGTACTGGTTCCTCGTTGTGGCTGAGTCATGTCACAAAGACCGAAGCAAAACCCGAAATGGATGGATTTTCACTTTTCAGAGTTCCGGTCATTTTTGTATGTTTCAATCGCCAGATCGCGACCCTCTCGAAAAGAAAGCCACTAGTCCAAATTTCGGCTGGCAGGAATCGTCGGAATGAGTCATTTTGTAACTACAGTGACGATTCGTCCTATTTTCCCGAATTATTGTCTATTTAACGGGTTACGAGTGGCCTTATCTGTTCAATAATCGTTTCAACAGATACAATCCTCAATGTTTTCACAAACAGCAAATTCGACACATTTTTCTTAAACTACCAGCGGAAATGACCCGAATTCTGAATAAGAAGCCTGCCCTGGAACGATAACCTGATGGTCGTCTGCAGACCGTCAGTCAGGTTGGGTAATCGAATTTTTGGAGAGACTCTTGGCGAAGCGCAAATCAGCCAGTAACGGCGAAGAGAAAAACACCAACGGACACGCCAGCGTAGAAACGGACCGCATTGAATATGTCCCCATCAGTGAAGTCACGCGGCGGCGGTATTTGAATTATGCCATGTCGGTCATCACCTCCCGCGCACTACCAGATGTGCGGGATGGCTTAAAGCCGGTCCAACGCCGGATCCTGTATGTGATGTATCACGACTTACGGCTGATGGCCAATGCGAAACCCCGTAAGTGTGCCAAGATCTGCGGGGATACGACGGGGAACTACCATCCCCACGGAGATTCGTCCGTCTATGACGCACTGGTCCGCCTGGCCCAGGACTTCAACCTGCGAAATCCGCTGGTCAACGGTCAGGGGAATTTTGGCTCGATCATGGGCCTGCCTGCCGCGGCCGCCCGTTATACAGAAGCCCGGCTGACCGGCATCGCCGAACACCTGATGAACGAACTGCGGTACCAGACCGTGGAGATGCGACCGAACTACGACGGGACCCGCGAGGAACCGGTCGTGCTCCCGGCCCGCTTCCCCAACCTGCTGGTGAATGGAGTTCACGGGATTGCAGTGGGGATGGCGACCAATATTCCGCCCCACAATCTGGGCGAAGTAGTTAAAGCCTGCACGCATCTGATCCATCATCCGGATGCAACCGTGGCCCAGTTGATGAAATACATTAAAGGTCCCGATTTCCCCCTGGGCGGGCGGATCGTCACGGATAAACGCTCGCTGACCACCGTCTATAAAGAGGGCCGCGGGCCGATCAAAATCCGGGGCGAATGGAAAATCGATACGGATAAGCGGGCGAAAACGAAGAATACCCAGCGGCTGATCGTCTATTCCGTACCTTATGGTGTCGAAACAGGATCACTGCTGTCGGAGATCGGCGGCATTGTCGAGACGCGCAAACTGCCTCAGCTGATGGATGTCGCCGATGAAACGGACGACAAGAACGGCTTGAAGATCGTCCTGGACATCAAACCGGATGCCGACCCCGAAACGGTCATGGCCTTCCTGTATAAACACACGCACCTGGAACAGAACTTCTCGGTCAACATGACCTGCCTGGTGCCCGACGATTCAGATGTCCTGGTGCCTCAACGGTGCGATTTACGGGAGATGTTGCAATTCTTCCTGGATTTCCGCTTTATCACGGTCCGCCGCCGATTCGAATATCAACTGGAACAGCTGGAACGCCGGATCCATATCCTGGAAGGTTTCGAGATCATCTTTAACGGGCTGGATAAGGCCCTGAAGCTGATTCGCGCCAGTAACGGGAAACAGGACGCCGCCAAAAAACTGATGGCGAATTTCCCTCTCGATGAAATCCAGACAATGGCCATTCTGGAACTGCAGTTGTATCGCATTTCGAAACTGGAAATCAATACGATCCGCGAGGAACTGGAAGAGAAGCAGGCCGAGGCGGCACGAATTCGCCGGATTCTGGCCTCTGACAAACGGCTCTGGAAAGTGGTCGAAACCGAACTCAAAGAACTGGGGGAAGAATTCCCCGAGAAGCGTCAGACGAAGCTGGGCTCTTCGGATGAGATTACCGAGTTCGATCCACAGGCCTACATCGTGCGGGAAAACACAAACGTGGTGGTCACTCGTGAAGGCTGGATCAAGCGTGTGGGTCGCCTGAAAACCAAAGGCGAAACCAGGGAGCTGGACAAGACCCGCGTCCGCGAAGGGGACAGCGTCCTGGACGTGGCACCGGGCAGCACGCTGGACCACGTGGTGTTCTTCTCCAGTGATGGCGTGGCCTATACGTTGCCGATCGAGCAGGTCCCGGTTTCATCGGGCTATGGTGAGCCGCTTTCCAAACATGCCCGCATGGGAGACGGAGCAAGCCTGGTGGCTGCGATTACAACAGACGCCCGCTTTACGCCGGAAGACAAAGCCACAAGGAAGCAGCCGATTCCAACGCCGCACGTGTTGATCGTCACCGAAAAAGGACAGATCATGCGGATTTCGTTCAGCCTGTTCCGGACGGCTTCCACGAAAGCGGGCCGAAAATACTGTCGGCTGGGCAAAGACGACCGGGTGGTCTACGCCGGCCTGGTGGAAGACGCGGAAACGATGTTCATCGCGACCAGAGATGCCCGCGTGTTACACTGCGAGATTGAAGAAGCAGCTCTGCTCTCCAATCCCGGAAAAGGGGTCAAGGGGATCAAGCTGGAGAAAGGGGACACCGTAATGGGAGCCCTGCAGTTGACGCGGCCCAGCGACTGTCTGCGGGTCATCAATACGGGTGGCAAAAAAATGACGTTTGGCCAGATGAAGTATGGCGTCACCTCCCGGGGCGGCAAAGGTGTTAAGACCAGCCAGCGAAGCGGGTTTGCCGAGATCCTCTATCCGCCAATCGAAGTGGTGGACTGGGACGAAATCGAAGATGAATAAAGCTGAAGGTGACAAATTCATCTCCAGTATCCCCTTTTCGGCCCCCACATGATATCATTTCTGTTTGAAGCAAATACAAGAGAAGACGACCAGTAAATATTATGGCAACAGCAGCAAAATCATCCGACGCTAAAAAATACTCCGCCGACGACATTGAAGTTCTGGAAGGGCTGGAAGCGGTCCGCAGGCGCCCTTCGATGTACATTGGCGGCGTCGATATTCGCGGTCTGCACCACCTGCTCTGGGAAATCGTGGACAACTCCGTCGACGAGTATCTGGCCAACGAAGCCGATACGATTGTGGTCACGCTGCACAAAGACGGTGCGTCCTGCAGCGTGAAAGACAACGGTCGCGGGATTCCTGTCGACAAACATACCAAGACCAAAAAATCGGCCCTGGAACTGATTCTGACAACCCTGCACGCCGGGGGTAAGTTCTCTGACAAGAACTACGCCCGCAGTGGCGGTCTGCACGGGGTAGGTTCGTCGGTGGTCAACGCGCTTTCCTCGGAGATGGTAGCGACCGTCTACCGCGACGGTCACCAGTATGTACAGCGCTACAAAAAAGGGAGACCGACGACTCCAGTCAAGAAAGTCAAACCGTTCCGCGGACACGGGACGGAAATCCATTTCCGCCCGGACGATTCGATTTTCCGCCGCGTGCATTTCAATGCCGATACGATCCGCCAGCACCTGGAAGATATCGCTTTCATTCATGGCGGGTTGAAAATCACGTTCAAAGACGAAGTCAAAAAAGAGACTTACGAACTGTCTCATCCGGAAGGGATTCGCGGTTACCTGGATAAGCTGGCCACCGAACAGCAGAAGAAACCGGTTCACGAACAGCTGTTCTACGCGGAAAAGGATGACGAACAGATTCGCGTGGAACTGGCGCTCAAGTGGACCGACGCGACCGACGAACAGGTTCGCAGTTATGTGAACGGCATCCGCACCCACGCCGGGGGAACGCACGAGAGCGGCCTGCGGTCGGGAATCGCGAAGGCCGTCAAGAACTACATGGACGTGCACAACATCAAGCACAAGGGGCTGTCGATTTCGACGGACGACATCCGGGAAGGCGTGCTTTGCCTGATCTCGGTGTTCCACAATGATCCGATGTTCCAGGGTCAGACCAAGGAGAAGCTGAATAACCCGGAGGTGAGCAGTTTCGTCGAAGGGATCGTGCGCCCGCTGCTGGAAACCTGGTTGAACAACAATCCCAGCATCGCCGATGCGGTGGTGGGGCGGATCGTACTGGCGGCCCGGGCCCGGATGGCCAGCCGCGATGCCCAGAAAGAAGTGCGGCGGAAGACGCCCTCCAATCGCAAGTCGACCCTGCCGGGCAAGCTGCTGGACTGCCGGTCCAACAAGCCGGAAGAGTCAGAACTGTTCCTGGTGGAAGGTCTGTCTGCGGGCGGCACCGCTGCGATGGGCCGTGACAGTCGCATTCAAGCCGTACTGCCGTTACGCGGGAAAGTCCTGAATACGGAAGCGATGGCGATTTCCAAGATGATGAATAACCAGGAAATCAAAGACCTGGTCGAAACACTGGGGACCGGCATCGGTGCGAATTTCGATATCCGCAACCTGCGTTACGACCGGATCATCCTGCTGATGGATGCCGACAGCGACGGTTACCACATCAGCACGCTGCTGCTGACGTTTTTCTTCCGTCACATGATGGAGCTGATCCGACAGGGCAAGCTCTTCCTGGCACAGCCGCCGCTGTACTGCATCAGTGTGGGGACGGAGAAATATTACGCCCAGGATGATGTCCAGAAAGAAGAGATCATCGAATCGCTTCCCGCGAACCGCAAATACGAAATCGGTCGCTTTAAAGGTCTGGGTGAAATGACGGCTAAAGAACTGAAAGAGACCACCCTGGATCCGAAGCATCGAGTGCTGCTGAAAGTCGATATCGACAGCCAGCTGGACGCGGATGCGACGTTTGCCCAGCTGTTCGGTAAAGACGCCAGCCAGCGGTATGATCTGATCATGGAAGAAGCGATCGAAGCGGATGACATCGATTATTGATCGAGGCGTCAAAAACCGGGGTTGTCTGAGCCGCGCCGTTGCCGATACTGAGTCTCTTCGTTGAGGATGACGTTCCCGGTATCAGGGCCTGGCTAAAGAATGAGCATGACCGTCGCGCAAAGAAAAACGGGAGGCGAATCTGACGACTCGCCTCCCGGCTTGATTTCAGCTCAGTTTAACACTGGCGGTTTATTTCACCGAGGCAGTTTTTTCGACTGCGGGTGGCAGTTCTGCTTCGTTCTTTTCGACGGTCAGATCGTTGCCGACGGTTACCGTCAACCAACCATCATTGGCATCGATTCCAGTGATGTGCAGATAGACGGTCCGGTTTTCCAGTTTGGCTTTGACCTGAGCGTCTTCCGTACGATCCGGAAATGCTTTTTCCATTTTGCTGCGAACGACACCAGCGCGGGCGATCTGAGCGGCAACGCTCTTGGGACGCTCGACGGGAGAAGACTTGACGGTTCCCCGTGTGATGCTGATCTTATCGCCCTCAACCTTGAAGTGCAGAGGAACGGTGATTTCCTGAGTCGGAACGGCGGTTTCGCCTTTCTGCTCAAATCCACAGCGAAGGATCAGGTTGAGAGTATTGTTGCTGATCTTAACCCGGATCGGATCATGATCATCGAAAGCCAGAATGTTGGGACCTTTATCCGGATCAACGGGCGGCCGCTCCAGTTTGACTTTGCGGTCCAGCACGTCGGCAATCGATTTTTCGAATTCGGTAATCAGATCCTGATCCGAAATTTTCTTGCCTTCCAGATTCATCCGGGAGAGGCTGTTATTCATCACCGATTCGTGCAACTGCAGGACGACGCTCTCGTCAGAAGAGATCGAGAGTGGCGGCGAGTTGGCAGCCAGTTCTCCGGTGTCCATCAGACGGGTGCGAATATAAAGGTGAGTGTCGGTAGAAGCGTAGCTGCGGGCAGACGGGAACAGGCCGTTGTCACGCAGACGCTTATTGAGTTTCTGACCCACTTCTTCATTGGCTTTGGTGATGCGTTCGTCGACTTCTTCATCAAAGCGGGGGCGAACCCGATCCCGAACACGCTGAGCAGCAATCGCTTCGGCTTCAGGACGTTTTTCTTCCGTACGGCGGTAAGCCATGTTGCGTCCCAGGCCGGCCAGCAGCGGGATGCCATCCAGCTTGGTGGAAGCACCGACGGTGGTGTTATTGGCCTGTACTTCAACCCAGGCAGGCTGCGTGGTGAACAGGTCGCCGTTGAAATTGATTTCTTTGTTACCCCAGATCTGGTGATGACCGGAAGTATAAATGGTTGCCTGGCTGGTCTGACCGGAAGTTTCGCTGTTGGTGAAACCACTCAGTGTCAGATCAAACCGGAGCGTCGAGTCGCTGGGTTTGAAGTCCACACCAACTTCGGTGGTGGTTGCCTGGTTTCCGGTAACGTAGGCACCAAGAATGCAGTCGACAACAGGACCGGTTTCACAGGTGCTGTCTTTGATCAGACGGTTCATGAAGTCTTCAGCGACCATGACCCGCAGGTTGTAGTTAAAGTAGTTATTCCGCAGAGCAGTCGTCAGCGGCTCCAGGCCACCTGCCAGTTCTGCACGCAGCAGAGCATAGGCTTTGCGGGCTTCGAATGCGTACTTGCTGTTCTGGGTGGCTTCGTATTCTTCCAGGTTTTCCACCAGGGCTGCCAGTTCTTCACGAACCTTTTTCTTATTGATCTGGGTTTTTCCGGGCTTGGATTCTGCCAGGAATGCTTTGATTGTTTTTTCCAGATCTTTGAACTGAGCACGGTTGAAGAATTTCCGCTGCTCTGCATCTTCCAGGGCACCGCGGTTTTCAAATTTGCTTTTCAGTCCTTTAAGCAGATCCATCAGTTCGACTTCGGAGTAGCTGTTTTTCAGCTCTTTCTGCAGTTCGTTCAGCTGCAGGTAGTCGACCCAGCCGTTTCCATTCTGCAGGGAATCCAGGTATTTTTTGAGGGATTTGGCAGCCTTGGCGATCTGATCCTGTTTGGCTTTCATCTGGGCGGCTTTGACGGTCGCGATGTTGACGTCCAGAGTTTTCAGGACGGCATCAGCGATGTCAACGCGACGCTGCAGACTGCTGCAGTATTCTGCCAGAGCAGGCTGACCTTTGGCGGCATCGATCTTGCCCTGCAGTTTGGCGAGCGTCTCTTTCTGCTGCTTGAGAGTCAGATCTTCTTCGTACAACTGTCCCAGCAGGTTAGAAACCTGCTCGCTCCATTCGACCCATTTTCCTTCGAGACCTTCGGGGGCCTCGGCAATTCCTTCAGGAACTTCGGCTGGCAAGATGCCTTGCAGTCCGACATCCTCTGTAGCTGGCTTCTTGTCTTCGACAGCCAGGGTGGTTGTGACAACCAGCGCGAGGCTGGCGATACCCAAAACAGCAAAACTGACCATACCATAATAAAGCGGGCTTTTTCTGGTTGGCTTGGATTCCTTGAGAAGCATGTCTGATCGCACTCCGTCGGCAAAAGGACTCGAATCACGGTGGCCACCGTTAACCGGAAACAGGGCCTGTAGGGCCCGCATTCTCGTGTGTTGTGGTGGAAACTACCGTTGTAAAATAATTTATCGTCATTTACCGGGCGGGAGTGTGTTGAATTCCTACATCCCCACCGGCATTCAACTAAACCAGTTTCATAACCTGCAAAACCCTGTCTGGAAGCAGTTTCCAGCAATAGAATATTCCACAGACCGAAATCTGGCGTTTTTTATTGGAGCAACTTTGAGCCGAAAACCCTGGGCAAAACCCCCATACTCTAGAACCGTCAGAGTCTGGAGAGGTCAGGAGAGTTTCAGATCATCATTCCTTCTCAGCGCAGTCTAGTAGACCCGCAAATATTGTGCAATCAACCAAAGCAACTTGAACTCACAACATTAACAAAACACACAAAGGTTCACTATTATTTCGAATTCTGGTCCAGTTTCTCAAGTCTTTTTTGCCTCTGATGTAAAATCGTCGTTAAAACAACCTGTTTCTGTCCCCGATTGCCAGGAATCCGTGACGGTTCGATTTGGAATTTGAGCCGCCTCCCCTTACAGTGATGAATTCAGAAACGGAACTCAAACAGATTCGACAGAAAAGGATTTTGACTTGGATTTTCAGCAGGTCCTGACACCAGCGCAATATGCTGCCGTCACCCATCACCAGGGTCCACTGCTGGTGCTGGCAGGCCCGGGGTCCGGCAAGACGCGCGTGATTACGCATCGGATCGCTTCACTGATTCAGTCAGGTGTGTCCGCCAATCAGATCCTGGGGATTACCTTCACCAACAAAGCGTCGGATGAAATGAGCGAACGGGTGCAGCAGCTGATCCCCGGGATGCGCGTGGAAATTTCGACCTTTCATAAATTCTGTGTCAAAATACTGAGGCGGTATGGCAGAGCCGTCGGTCTCGACAGTAACTTCTCAATTTTTGATACGACCGATCAACAGCAGCTGATTCGCTACGTGCTTAACGAATTAGATATCGATACGGTGGCCTACAATCCCTCCACGATCGCCGGCATGATCAGCCGGGCGAAAAATGATCTGATCACGGCAGAACGTTATGCGGAGGCGTTTCAGGAATCGATCGGCGATCACCTGCAGGCAGTCGCGGCGCGCGTCTATCCGGTCTATCAGAAACTGCTGCTCGAATCGAACGCGGTCGACTTCGACGATCTGCTGCTGCATGTCGCCAGCCTGCTCAAGGGATCTCCCGAACTGCGGGCCACGCTGGATGAACGCTATCAATATATTCTGGTGGATGAGTACCAGGATACCAACCTGGCCCAGTACCAGATTGTGATGGGACTCTCGCTCAATACACGCAACCTCTGTGTGACCGGCGACCCGGATCAGTCAATCTACGGCTGGCGTGGTGCCAAGATTGAAAACATTCTGCAGTTCGAACGGGACTTCCCCGACTGTAAAACGATTCGGCTCGAACAGAACTTTCGCAGCACCAAAGAAATTCTGCGTGTCGCCGACAGCCTGATTGCGCATAACCAGAAACGGAAAATCAAAACGCTGTTCACCGAAAACCCGGAAGGCTCGGCAGTCGAACTGCTGACTTATAATGATGAGCGACAGGAAGCAGAAGAGATCGCCCTGCACATCCGCCGCGCTGTTGACCGGGGTGAATTCGAATATACCGACTTCGCCATCTTTTATCGGGTGAACTCCCTCTCCCGGGAACTGGAGCTGGCGCTGGCGCGGCATAAAATTCCTTATCAGCTGGCGGGCAGCGTCGCGTTTTATGAACGGACCGAAGTCAAAGACCTGCTCTCTTACCTGAAACTGATCAACAACCCGGACGACCGTGTTGCATTTTCCCGGATTGTCAATAAACCCCTGCGGGGCATTGGCAAAACGACACAGAGAAAACTGATCCGCTGGGCGGACGAAAAAGGAATCAGCCTGCTGGAGGCGGCACACCAGGCAGCGGACTGCCCTGCTCTCTCGAAACGAGCTGCAACGATGGTCGCCCGTTTCGCCAAAATGATTTCCGGATTTTCTCTGGCTGACTCCGGCTCTGTGGCCCAGCTGATGGAACTGGTCATCGACAGCACGCGATTGATCGACAGCTGGAAAGAGAGCCCCGACGAAGAAGACCAGCAGCGGATCGCCAACGTGAATGAGCTGGTCTCTACTGCGCGAAAGTACGATCAGATCTTTGGAGATGAAACAACGCTCGAAGGCTTCCTGGAAGTCAGTACCTTGGCCAGTGCCACCGACCAGCTGGATGCGGAAGCGGGACAGGTGACGCTGATGACACTGCATGCCGCCAAAGGGCTGGAGTATCCGGTCGTCTTTATTATCGGTGTCGAACAGAACCTGATTCCCCACGAGCGGGTCCTCCGCGAAGAACTTCGCGACGGACTGGAAGAAGAGCGGCGACTGTTCTTTGTGGGTATTACCCGGGCCGAACAGTGCCTCTATCTCACCCAGACGCGGGAACGTTCGCTCCGCGGTCGACCCTGGCGGACAATTACCAGTGACTTCCTTAAGGAGATTGATGTTGAAGTCAAAGACATGACCGATTTTCTGGGTGAGCATCGCTCGCACTTTGATGATTTCGTTGAATCCGTCAAACGGGGTGACATCGATACCGAAGCACTGAAGGCGGCAGCTCCTCAGAAGAAGCCTCTGCTGATGACGGGGGCCGACTTGCTGAAGCAGACCCCCGAAGCCGCAGATGTGCCGCAGGGTTTCTCAGTCGGGATGCGCGTGCGTCACCCCCGCTATGGGGTGGGCACCGTGATGGGTATCAGCGGCTTTGCCCGCAAACGGATGGTGACCGTCCTGTTTGACGATATGGAAGAAGGACAAACCTTCGTCGCCGCACATTGCCCCTTACAACCGTTGGGACTGCGCTAACCGGCCCCCTGTTCAAGGCAAGCGTCGCTTCCTTCCGATAAAGCCACTGGTCCCCGCTGCGCCGTCTGTTAAACATGAAGTAGTACAGACTTACTTCAGAGCAGCAGCCACGTTGGCCTCCATCAGAATCGAAGGACTTGCATGCCACCTCGAAAGCGACCGCCGGCAAATTCAAAATTCCGGATGCGGAAACCGGCCGATCCCGGCGTGCACCTGGAACCGTTCCTGAATTACCTGGAGGCGGAATGCGGGATGGCGGCGAATACCGTCACTGCCTACCGTTCGGATGTTGTACAGTTTCTCGACTGGTACCGCAGTCAACCTGCCACCCCCCTGAGCCAGGTCGACCTGAAATTTCTGAGCGGGTATCTGCAGCAGCTCAACAAACGCCGGCTGGCAGCGACGACCATTTCCCGTCACCTGGTTTCGATCAAGCTGTTTTTTCGCTACCTCGTGCTGGAAGGGGTATTGGCGGAAAGCGTAGCCGATCTGTTGAATTCTCCCAAGCTCTGGAAATATCTGCCGAAGGTATTGAGTCCGGAAAAGGTGAATGAACTGCTGATGGCACCCTGCAATGCCGACCGCTACCCACTGCGGGACCGGGCGATTCTGGCGATGATGTATGCTACCGGCTGTCGTGTGAGCGAGATCGTGAATCTTCCGCTGGACTCTGTCAAACTGTCGGAAGGTTATGCCCGCTGCGTCGGAAAAGGGAACAAGGAACGCATGGTCTCACTAAACCCGGTCGCGGTCGCAGCCGTGGAAGCATATCTGAGACATGAGCGGCCCACACTCTCCAAACGAAATCTCGCGGAGCAGGCATTGTTCCTGGGTCGGGGTGGCAAGCAGCTTTCCCGGATCATGGTCTGGAACATCGTCAAGAAAAACGCGGCCCGGGTTGGCTGCAGTAAAGAAGTCAGCCCGCATACGTTGAGACACAGTTTCGCGACCCACATGATGGCCGGCGGTGCCGAAATCCGGGCGCTGCAGGAACTGCTGGGGCACGCCAATATCCGTACGACCCAGATCTATACCCACGTGGATCACAGCCGCCTGAAAGCGGTGCACCAGATGTATCATCCCCGCGGTTGAAACGACGGTTAGAACTTGCCTTTCATCAGCTTGCCGTCCGCACGGTTCCCCATTTGCTGAAACAGGGGTGCGTCGATATTCTCCGAGATGAAAATGACTCTGCCATCTCCGAAAGCGAAATGAGCGCCCCCCACATGGAAACTGCCAAAGCCTCCCATCTTGAGCAGCGGGTCGATCTCAGGCTTTTCGTCTGAGTCTTCTCCCGACTGGCCCGTCTTTGTTCGAGGCGAACCGTAGAACCCGCCTTGTGCCTTGCCATAATTCAGAGAACCGGTATTTCGGATTGAAGCCGACGTACCTGACAGCCAGCCCAGACTATTCTCATCATAATACAGTTCGCCGATAAAGATGGTATTCGAACTGCCGTCCGTAATCTGGTCGTACCGGATGCTGCTGTTGAGAAACATCACACCGTTATTCTTATTGTCCAGCGGCGCTTCGCTGCCGTTATAACAGGCACCATAGTTGGTCTGATAGAGTTCTAATCCATTTTCCGACCGGGAGCGCAGCGGATTGTCCATCGGGTCAGACGGGCACCGAAAAACCTGTAACCGCAGGCTGCGGACTTCCTGATTGTCGGTCGCATAGACGCTCTGTTTGAAATCAATATTTTCGAACACCACCGGCTGATCCAGATAGGGCAACATACCGGACAGCCAGCTCATGTGATAGCCCTTGGGTTCATTTTTAATGGGACCGGTTTCGTTGTAGACGCCGGCAGGCAGCACTTCGTACGCCATTTCGTAATTCTGCAGAGCCAGACTGATCTGCATCAGGTTGTTTTTGCAGGTCACCCGCCGGGCCGCTTCCCGTGCCTGCTGCACGGCGGGCAGGAGCAGCGCGATCAAAATCGCGATAATGGCGATGACTACGAGCAGCTCAATCAATGTAAAGCCACGTGGTTCGCGATCGCGAAAAGTGCGGAATCTGAAAGGAACTTCGTTTTTCATTTTCATTCCCCGGATTGTCGATTCAATGATGATAAATAATGCATGCTGAGTGTTCTATTAATAAAGGATGAGTACTTTTTATAAGATGATTTTCCTGGTCCGGGTCACGGTAAACGTCGTGTCTTCCGGATAATGTACGCGGGCCTCAATCGACAGCCGCTCTGTCCTGGTAGCGGGTTTGAGTTCAATTTCTGCAGACGCCTCATAGTGCGTCCCCAGATCCTCAGAACTGATCTCCCAGATTTCGCCCCGGTAGTCCGGGTTCTTCAAACGTTGTTCAACCGCGCGCTCCAGTGCCGACTCTGCCAGCCATTCCGCCTGAACACGAAACTGTTCCCGCATGACCTGTCTGCGTTGCGTGAGAGCCGACTTCAACAGAGAGGCCAGCAACATGGTAATGATCAGCAGACAGACCATGACCAGGATCAAAACGGCTCCGCGACGGGACGCTCTCAGATTCATAACGGTCTGTCGATAACATGTATTCTGCATAGGTTTGACCTGTCAGTTCGTCTGGTTTGTTTCTTTTTCCGGTTGTTGAAAACGAATTTCTGCGAGACGGTAATCATGTCCAATCGTGGAACGAATGGAAAATTCATGAGACACCAGTCGCTGACTGCCTGCTGTTTTTTTTCCTCGTACTTCCAGCGACAACTGCGGGTCGGGTTCCCGGATCCTGATCCCGGCCTGGTTCAGACGTTCCTGTCGGAAAAAGTACGCCTGGCTCCCTTCGGGGAAGAAGAAGGTATCCTCATGAAGGGTTTTCCCCTGTCGGCTGACGATGCGAAAAATGCGGAACGCTTCAATTCGCCAGGTAACCTGTTCCTCACCGGGCTTGTCGATGATCAGCGTTTTCGCGTCGGTATCACTCTCCGGTCCCAGTTTCAGCTTTTCCGCGGCGTGGATGTCTGATCGAAACAGGCGCGAGAATCGTTGAAAGGAAGCCCCCAGCCAGGCTGCCTGACTGGATTCCCGCTCTGCCCGCATGACGGTATGCACCGTGGTCATACTCAGTCCCATGAGTAATGTCGCGATCCCCATAGCGACCACGACCTCCACCAGTGAGATTCCCGGTGGAATACCATGTTGCCTGATCGAAATAAACAAACTACGTCGCCGCATTACTTCTGATCCTTCGGGCCGACCCAGGAAGTTAACCGTACCGGCTGGATTTTGAGATTCCGCGCATCCTGCCAGCCTAACTGAATCTGAATTCTTTTCATCAAGGGAAGATCCTTTGTCTCCAGGATCTGAATCTGCAAGTCTGCCTCGGGGAGCTGCTGCATGACATTTTCCGAGATCACAAATTTATCGACCGTCGGCTGGTTGATCTGACGGTAAGGCAGAGCAGCCACGCGCTCCATCAGATTTTCCACTTCCACCAGCGCCACCTGTCGCTGTTCGGTCTGTTTCTGTTCGCGATGCACCCAGTAGAGAGATGGCACCACGATCATGAACACCGTCGTCAGCAGAACACCCGAGACCATCATTTCGACCAGAGTGAATCCGTGACGTGGTTTATGTTCCAGCCGATTGGAGGCTGGCAGATTCTGTTTCTGATGATTCTGTTTACTCACAATTCAACCCATGCCCGAGGGGTTATGCCTGAGAGCTGATGACACTCACAAGCGGAAGAAATAGACCAATCACAATGATGCCCACCAGGGCTCCCAGCCCCACAATAAACGCCGGTTCCAGATATTCGCGGAGCAGCATCATCCGGTAGTTGATCCGCCTCTCAATACTTTTCGCGATCGCCTTCAATGCCCAGCTGAGGTTTCCCGCCCGCTGCGCCGACTGCAGCAGACGGACTTCACTGGGCGTTAACAGGCTGTAGTCATGCAGCGCCGTCCAGCAGTCGTTCCCCTTATGTACATCCTGCAGGATTGCTTCGAATCGTTCCGCCAGCAGGCGGTTACTGGAGGTATGCGCCAATGTCTCGAACGCACCCATTAGTGGGCGCCCTGACTCAGTCGTGACATGCAGAAAGCGTAACACATCGGGCGCCCTCCCCCGTGGATAGATCAGACCATAGACAAAAGCGGGTCGCCAGCCGTTCTCCAGAAATCGGATGCGGATCAATATTTTCTGCGCAATCCACAACAGAAAAATCGCCACGATCGGCACCCAGAAATAATTTGCGGCCAGATCAAAGGCCTCAATAATGCGCTGCGTCAGGCTCGGTAACTCGACATTGAAATCGTAAAAGATTTTTTTGAATTTGGGGATGATCCAATAACCGATAAACAGCATGATCATAAAGAGCACCAGACAGACCGCCAGAATATATAACAGTACGCCGGTGCTGGTTCGCACGCGTTCCGACCGTTGCTCCATACAGACTTCCGCAGCCAGCGAGAGTGCGGAGGGAAGTGTTCCCGATTCTGCCCCTGCCTTGATCAGAAAAAAGGCATTCGACGGGAGCAGGTCCGGAACTTTTTCGATCGCGTCTGCCAGCGGAACACCACTGCGCAGCAGGTCAATCAGACGCGAGACCTGGAAACGCCAGCGGCCATGAATGTCCTTTTCAAAGGCTTCCAGAACGTCAATCAGTGACAACTGCTTTTCGGTGGCAACCGCCAGAATTCTGAGGAGTGCCATCTGTTGTGAATGCGTCACGCGTCCCAGGAACCAGCGCGGCCTGTGGAAGATGGGACGGCTCCCCCAGCGCCACAACTGATCCAGAGATTGAAAACGGGACGGCTTATTCATCGACAGGAGGTCACTCTCAAAAGGAAATAGATTCAGGAAAAGGGGCTGGCCTGCACTTCAGACAACTCTGTCAGGACAGCATCGTCAACAATTTAAACAAAGGGGCCAGCAGGGAAATGAACAGGAATCCCATAGTGACTGCACAGACAATAATGATCACGGGCTCCACAACGGTAGCAAAAAATGTAATCCGGACCCGGGTCTGTCCATTCAGCATGTCTGCCAGGGCATTGAGAATTTCTACCGAATAGCGGGGACCGGAGTGGGCCGTATTACCAGACTGAGTCGCCAGTGTCTGTAGAAATGTGGCCGGAAAAATCTTCAGGGAGGACAGCGCCTCAATCTGCATTTCCCCGGAGGATACCGACTCCGAAAACTGGCGGCAGGCTTTGCGAATCTGATAATTGTTTGAACTCTCCCCCGTCAGCTTGAGCGCTTCCAGAAACGGGACCTCGTTGTCGACCAGCAATGCCAGCAGGTGTGAAAAACGGGAAACTGAAATCCCACTCAACAGTCCGCCAATCAGGGGAAGTCGAAACAGGATTCGCTGCCCCAGGGCCTGTCCTGTTTCCGTTCGGAATAAGGCAACACAGCCCAGCAGCAGGCACAGACTGCCGGGCAGATACCACCACCACTGAGTTCTGATAAACGTCGAGATCACAAACATAAAGTTCGTCACCGCGGGAAGCTCGATTCCGAAATCCAGAAAGATCGATTCGAACGAGGGGATAATCCAGAGCATGATCGCCAGAAACATCAACGAGGCGAAGAGCATCAGAACCAGAGGATAGCAGAGGGCCATCAGCAACTGGCTCCGCATCTCGGCAAGCTGGCGGGCATGCGCCACATAGTCAGCCAGAATTTCACTTATCTTGCCTGACCGGCTCCCGGCATGCACCAGGGCACAAAGTTCCCGGGGCGCTTTGGAATTGGCGAGCACGGTTTCCAGATCGCTGCCCGACTCCAACTGAGTCGCCAGATCCTGGACCGCTGTCCGCAGGCGTGTGTTTTCAATCTCAAACGAGACCGCCTCCAGCCCCGTCGAAAGTGGGAGCCGGGCACGTGTCAAATCGGACAGATGATCGGTAATGACCTCAAAATCTCGTGCCGAGAGTCTGGAGGTGACCCCGGTTTCAGAAGCTTCCTGGGCAGCGAACGCCAGCTCACTCTCTTCCTCCTCCTCGATGCGTTCGATCCTGATCCCCTGTTCCTGCAGCAGGCTGGCAACTTCGTCCCGATCGGAGGCATGCAGCCGCCCCGAAACTTTTTTACCTTCTGAATTGAATCCCTGATAGCGATACCAGTTCATTAGAAATTCATCCCGTCACTGTAATCATCATTATCATCGCAGCCAGCTGCGCTAACCAGACTGTTCACTGCTTCAGTTAAGATCCTCAAGGGTTCGCTAATTGTTTAAGCATATCAGTAAAGGGGAGAAATAATACGAGACAATAACATAACACCGTACCACCGCCGATGATAGCACCCGTAAAGATCGGGAAGATCACGCGGAACCAGCGTGTATAGTGCGCCGCTTTTCTCCGATACATATCGGCGGCATTTTTCAGAGCGAGACTCAGTTCCCCCTCGTGATGTTTGGTGGTCAGTAACCAGGTCAACAGGGGGGGCCATCCATAGAATCTCGACGATTCTCCCGTTTCCAGTTGCGAGCGCGAATGCCGGTCCGCCATCAACCGAGCCGACTGAATCAGCTGGTCATCGCCGGTCGCTTCTGCCGCCAGTACGATGGACTCAGAAAACGGGATCTGCTGTTGAATCAACAGGGACATCAGCTCGGCAAAATTGCCGTAGCGATAAAAACTGGCGATGCGCTTCACGCCGGGAATCCATCCAATCAGGCGACTGGTTCCTTTGAAATTCAACAGCTGCGAACTTCGGGTCCGCATCCAGATCAGGGCGAACAGAAACAGCATCAGCGGTGGCACCAGCGCCCAGTAGAGCATCGTGGACTCCAGGAAATTCAACGCATCCAGAGGACGGGTCTCTCCCAGACGAAACACTTCATACGCGGAATTGAACCGCGCGAGGATCTCAAACAGAAAGACCAGAAACAGGCCATACGCCAGACTGAAAACAATCAATGGATAAACCAGCGCCATACCGATCTGCCGCCGGAGGTGAAACAGCTCCCAGGCGTAGTTGGACATCTCTTCCAGCGCGACAGTCAACTTTCCGGATTTCACACCTGCTTCCACAATCACCCGATAGACGCGGGGAAAACGCGAGCCTTCCGATTCCATCGCTTCGGATAGTGAACTGCCCCGCTCCATTTTGAGTGCCAGATCGGAACTGATCTTTCCCAGACGATCGGGAAGCTCATTGCCCATTTCCCGCAGTCCCAGTTCCAGCGGGATCCCGGCCTGGACCAGGGAAATGATTTCCTCATTCAAGGCAATCAACTCGTCCAGTTCAAAGCGGGTTTCCCGTGACTGCTTCGCATCGGAATCGTCTCTCGCATTCATGTTCACACTCTCTTCAGACAGAAACGATTTCAATCAGTGAATCTGTTCACAGCTCATGGGGAGCAAAACTGTTTCGCCTCCGTTAACTTCCACTGCGTGTCATTCCCAGTACGCGGCGGACTTCCGCGGGGCTGGTCTGCCCCTCGTTGACGGCCCGCAGGGCACGATCCCATTGCGTCCGCATTCCGGCTTCGACAGCCAGCCTGTGCAGTTCGGTCGCATCCGCCTGCTGCAGAATCGCCTGGCCCACTCCTCCCAGGTCGGGCTGCAACATTTCGGTCAGGACGATGCGGCCCTGATAGCCGGTCTGCCCGCAATCGGAGCAACCCACGGGGATTTTCCACTGTTCGACGGGCAGCCCCAGTCGATCTTCTGCGGACTGCGACGGTTGGGCACAGCTGCAGAGCCGACGAAGCAGCCGCTGACTTAAAATCGCCAAGAGCCCACTGCGCAATAAATAAGGTTCGATTCCCATATCAGACAGACGACTGACCGCTTCCGTCGCATTGCCGGCATGGAAGGTGGTAATCACCAGATGCCCGGACAACGATGCCTGAAAGACCGTCTCTGCGGTCTCGCGATCGCGGATTTCCCCGACCATGATCACTTCCGGATCCTGTCGCAACAGGGACCGCAGCCCCAGTGCCATGTCAAAGCCAGCCGCCGGATTGACCTGTGACTGAGCGACAGTAGGAACCACAACTTCGATGGGATCTTCCAGGGACGCCAGACTGCGGGCCCCTTTTGATTCGCGAATGATCTCTCGCAGACAGGCATAAATGGTCGTCGTTTTACCACTGCCTGCCGGCCCGGTCATCAACACCACACCGCCGGTCTGCCGCAACAGCGCCTGCAACTCACTTAAAATTTCTTCCGGCAGATTCAGGTTTTCCAGATGTTTGTACTGGCCCGAACCGACGAACAGCCGCACAACGACTTTTTCACCATAGAGGGTCGGAAACGTACTGATGCGGGTCTCGACGGCCTGCTCGCCATCCCGGTGAATCCGTCCCTCCTGGGGGACATCGGTCCGATAGGTGAGCAGCTGCGACATGACCTTAAGACGTGCCGTGATCCGCGGGGCGAGTTCCTGAGAAAAATCGGCGATGCGATGCAGCACACCATCGATCCGCCAGTCCATCCGCATCCGGTTTTCCGTGGGAAGCAGATGAATGTCGCTGGCGTTGATGGCCTGTGCCTGGTTTAAGATCACATTGACGAGCTCAGTGACATACTCGGGATGATTCTCTGCTTTTTCAGGTAACTGTTCCTGAAACTGCTGGGGCAAAGTCTCCTGCATTAATCGCCTCGAATAAAGATCTGCTCGATTGATCCGGCCCGCTCATTCCGGAAGCGTACGACGGCGTCAACGAGTCCCCATTCACCAGACTGTTTGAGGGTCGCCTGCACGGAATTCCAATCGGTTTGAAGCATGGGCTGGCGTGGCTCCGCATCCGGAATGCCCAGCACACGGCTCCCCTTGGAATAGAGGGTGCGGGACCAGCCGGAATCCGCATCCGAGGCAACACGCCGATCAGCTCCCGAATCCCGGGTCAGAAACAGCAGTGTAAAGGCCAGGAACAGCGTACAACAGATTAACAGAGCTTTGCGCTGCACCCTGCGGTTTTCCGCATGACGGGCGGCAAACAACACCCGCTGACGATGATCGCTGTGGACGGGGACCGCCCCCTCACCGGCCTTGAGTATCTGCTCTTCGAGAAAATGGTGATCTTCAAATTCAAACATTGATATCCTCACGCGCCATGGGGCGCAGGTAATTATCTAATTTCTGGAGCGCATAACGATAACGACTGGCCACGGTGTTCGGCGATTCATCCAGCACACTGGCGATTTCCGCAAACGTCATATCCTCCCAGATCTTCAACACCACCACTTCAGACTGGTTCGTCGGCAGCCGCTTCAGCGCCCGTCGAATCACTAGCGCCTGATCATTCTCTTCCACGACTTCTTCGTCTCGCGACCAGAGCTGTCGGCACTGGGCAAAGATCTGCAGCGGTTTCCGCTTTTGCAGAATCCGCAGAGCTTCGTTCCGGGCCACCCGTAACAGGTAGGCCCAGGGTTGTTGGGCTGTCGCCAGAATTTTAGGACGCATGGCAATCCGCACCATGGTCGCCTGAATCGCATCTTCCGCATCGGGGGTATTGCGGGTCACCGTCACCGCGTAGCGCAACAGTCGCTCCGAGGTCAAATCATACAGCGAACCCAGGCGGTCGACCCCATGATCCTGCAGATCATTGGCACAGCATCGGATTTGCGCTGCAAATTTGGCTGGTGACAGTTTTTCCACGATCCAATTCGATTCTTCTGGCGTTAGAAAAAACTCATATCATCGCTATAGAAGCATAACGATCATGTCCTGACAGAACTGTCCGGATCTTTGACAAGTAAAATTCCTGTGAAATTCACACAAACATCTGTTCCATGCTTGTGTTCTCTATCAGGGGAAAATCACAATTTAATTCTCACCTGAATTGCCACATAGTTCCTATTAGACCTGATTTGAGATATGATTTGTTTTCCTTTTCCCGGGATTTTAAAACTTTTCCGGGCTCCGGGAAAGGAATTTAACTGAAGTCCTTAAGATGTATACAGATACGGCTTTTATAATTTTGCATTTCGTGGCTCCTGTTCGCAGGAATTCCCCTGAGAACTCACAGGATTTTCTCCCGGGAGCGCCTGCATGATCGGGGACAGCGAAACTGCCAGGTCCGGGGTCGTGCTGATCGGAATGCCGGGCTCCGGAAAATCGACTGTCGGCAGACTACTGTCTGAACAGACAGGCCTTCCTTTTCTGGATACCGACGCATTAATAGAGGCAGGCGAATCCAAACGGCTGGCAGAGATCATCGCACACCACTCTCCCGAAGGGTTCCGTGAAATTGAAGCGGCCTACGTGCAATCGATTCAATCAGCAGGATCCGTAATTTCTACCGGAGGAAGTGTCTGTTACAGCAGGGATGCCATGCAACATCTGGCCGGTCTTGGTACGATAGTCTGGCTGGATGTGGCCCCGGAAGTTCTGGAGCAGCGCTTCGCCGACGTCTTCGATCGGGGCGTTTTGATCGAACCAGGCTCCAGCCTTGCCGACCTGTATCACAGCCGGTTTCCACTATACGAACAATATGCACAAATCAAAATCGATGCCTCGCCGCTGACTGCTGAAGAAGTTGTCTCCCAGATCCGTCAGCAGCTGGCATTGTGAACTGAATAGAAACAAAACTGAATCTTCTACCCAAGTAACGAAAACGATTAAAAAAACGATGCTTCCCATTCAAAACGTCAACATCATTGATTCGGTTCGCCTGGTTGCTCCCAAAGAACTGAAAGAGACCTATAAACGCACTGACAAAGTGACGGAGACCGTCGGCGAATCGCGGGAGCAGATCAAACGGATTCTCGCGGGTGAAGATTCACGGCTGATCGTGGTGGTCGGCCCCTGCTCCATCCACGATCCCCAGGCCGCCATCGAGTATGCCAAACGCCTGAAAGAACTTTCCGAGAAAGTCAAAGACCGCATGTTCCTGGTGATGCGGGTCTACTTCGAAAAACCGCGTACCACCGTCGGCTGGAAAGGTCTGATCAACGACCCCCATATGGACGGCACCTTCGACGTCGCCTCAGGTCTGAAAATCGCCCGCCAGCTGCTGCTGCAGATTGGCGAACTGGGACTGCCGGCGGCGACGGAAATGCTTGAACCGATCACCCCGCAATACATCGCGGATGCAATTTCGATTGCTTCCATCGGTGCGCGAACCACCGAATCACCGACGCACCGTCAGATGGCCAGCGGTCTCTCGATGCCCGTCGGTTATAAAAACGGAACTGATGGCAGTCTGGACGTCGCTTTGAACGCAATGCTCGCCGCCCAGAGCCCTCACAGCTTTCTGGGGATCGACGCCGACGGTCAGACCTGTGTGGTCAATACTACCGGCAACCCCTGGGGTCACCTCATCCTGCGTGGCGGTCGCTCCGGCCCGAACTACCAGCAGGAACATCTGGAAGCCGCCACCAAAAGCCTCGAGGCGGCCGGTCTGTCCCCCCGCTTCATGGTCGACTGCAGCCACGCGAATTCTAACAAGGATTATCGTAACCAGGGAAAAGTCTGGAACAACGTCATCGACCAGCGCGTCGCCGGCAACAAGACGATCATTGGCCTGATGCTGGAAAGCAATCTGCACGCCGGCAACCAGAGCCTGCCCGAAGATCTCAGCCAGCTCCAGTACGGCGTTTCCGTCACCGACGAATGCATCGACTGGGACGAAACCGAACAGCTGATTCTCTCGGCGTACGAAAAACTGGCCTGAGCAGGCATGCGATCTGTGTTGCCGCTATTCAAGTTCACTTTGCCTGAACGGCTTGCAGAAGCCGGTTGGCAACCCGTTTCTCTCCTGGGGTGAATGATTTTTTCAGAGGAGTCACGATATCCTTATCAGCCACTTTCTGTTGCGCAGTGGTGAGTGGTTCGCAGGCCAGGGGCATAACAGCCATCTCCAGATAGACGCGAGCGCTGATCGTTTTGTTTTTTGAGATCAAATCGAGTGCCTTGCTCAGAACAGCGATTCCCTTTGCTTCATTTCCCATTCTCAACATTTTTGATGCAATCGAAATAAAAGTCTCCGCTTGCTCTGATTTGTCTATAATCTGTGAAGCAGCTTTAAGCGCATCATCCGTGTTTCCTGCCTCAGACATTCGAGCTGCGACCAGAGAAAGTGCGGAATCCTTTCTCCTGTTTTCCTTAATTTTTTGAGTAATGCCGAGTGCCTCTGCAGTCTCTCCTTTACGGGCTAATTCATTGGCTATAAGCAGAAGTAACCTGGATTGTATTTCCGGGGACGGGACCAAATTAACAACCTGTGTTGCTGATTTCCAGTTATCCGTTTCGATGAGATTGACGACGACATTCTCCAGGAATAAGCTACGGAGAGGGTCAATTTTTTCCAGATCAGGAATCTGCTGAACCAGCGCCAGAGTTTGCTCTCCTTTCCCGGATTGAGCAGCGACTACCGTAAGATCCTCCAGTGCAGATTTTTTATAGTATTTTCTTTCAGCCGCGTTCTCTTTCTCTCCAATCGCGTCGATGACTTTCAGTGCTCGTTCATAATCCCCTGACTTGCTGGCAATAGTAACTGCGATGTTCGCGAGCGCATCAAATTTGATCGTACTATACTGAAATCCGGAGTTTTGAATTTTGTTTGAAATTTCCATTGCCTGCTCATAATCGTCTGAGTCCCTGGCGATTATCTCTGCAATCTTCTGCTGCTCACGATTCCTGGATTCCAGGTCTTCAATCTTGTTTGCAATTTTCAGTGCCTGTTTCACATCACTGGATGCTATTAATGTGACGATCACAGACTGGTATGCTACCACAGCAGCAAAATCGCGATCCTTGATGAATTCGGTGAATTCCAGCGCTCGTTTGGAATTTCCCCCACGGGCGAGTGCATTGACGAACTTGGTCAACAACTGATCTCTCCTTGTCATTAACTGATCTATTTTCGTCTCATCATCAACTTTCTCATACATATTTTCGACTGGTTTCAGCAGTTCATATGCCTGCCGGGAATCACCCTGTTCAAAATAGACCACGGCCATCGCACACAGTGCCGCTCCCTTTATATTCAATTGGGGAATCTGTTCCACGAACTCCATTGCCTGTTGCTGCTGCCCCTTCTGAACAAGCGCCCCAGCGACGCTTTCGCAAACTCGTATCGCAGAACCCTCATTCTTCAGCTTTTGAACTGCCTCGACAGCCTCTGAAACTTTTCCAGCTTCAATCAGTGCGAAAGCAATCTCTTTAAAGATCGGGTCCGTCAAAGAAGGATTTGTGAAATTCTCTGCCGTTTGAATTGCTGACTCGTACTCCCCCAGTTCCAGGACTGTTTTGATGATCGCTTCCTGCGTACTGTTCTTACCGACCAGTCCATCTGTCTTGGCAATCAGTTCCAATGTCGGCTTCAAAGTCTGTAGGGCCTGCTCTTTTTCGCCCGCTGCCAGTTGTGCCCGGGCGATGTCATTTAACATTCGGCAATGCAGGTAAACCTGTTTCTCCTGCTGCGCCATCAGCAGCGCCCACTCCGTCGGTGTCTGCCACTGGTCTGACGCGGCTGTTTTCGGACCTGGACTGCACCCCATACACCAGCCTGTGGATAGCAGAATGAAAGTGAGTTGTAACAGGAAAAGGGAAGCAGTTTCTCGTCCCGTTCGGCTCGGATACGAAGGCTGTTTCATCTGAAGGACCTTATGTCTACGGGCTGGACCAGGAGTCTGCGGAGAAGTTTACTATTTGAATGCAGGGCTGTCATTCTGACATAATCACGCGTCAACCACTATACTGATCTATCGCAATCTGGAATTGCAAGCATAAACGTGGCATTCCAGCTGAATTGGAGGTAGAAACGCTGTGTTCCGGAATCGCCCGGCACCTGACATCAAAGAACGCATGTAGTAGGATCGAATGCATCTCACATGCTAAAGGAGACAAATATCATGAAAACACTCACTAAAGAACTCTGGATGGATCTCCCCCAGCGCCGTCAGATCGTCTCAATTCACGATGACGTCGAACAGCTGGTCTCAGAAAGCGGCGTCCAGGATGGCCTGGCTCTGGGGAACCCGAAACACATTGCGTCACACACTGATCCCCGTTAACAGGTGCCATACCTCGAATGGTAAAAGCCCATTTTTTCTGTCGATGGTTCTCTTGCCCTTCAATTGGTTCTATGTAAATCCCCATCGGACGGCCATCAGAAAAAGTACCATCAAAGACCAATTCAATCAGCCCCCGCTTATCTTCCCACGTCATCTTATCGAATCGATTTGCCGCTCTAATTCTCAGCCGCTTTCTGGCACTCACTTTTGGTTTTGAAAAACGCCGTACAACTTCCTCGGCTGTTGATTTAATCTCCTCAGGAGTTGGCACGTTCTCAATGGATGCGAGCACCTGGTCCAATTCTGTCGTTAATAATTCTTCCCGATCTTGTAATCCTGCTAATTTAGTTCCAGCTTGCTCCTCTGTAAGAGATCCTTTTTCGATCAGGTTCAATATCGAATCCCGTGCTTTCTTAATACCTGCCAGTTCAGAGTTTAATCGCTGAATCTTCTTCAGACACTCCTCCCTTCTCTTTAAGTCTGGTGTTGCTTCTTCGATGGCTCGCTCAACCGCTTTCGGGTTCCCAAACGTATCAAATAAGTGCAGTATTACAGCATCTTCTAACTGGTCTGCTCGGACATAAGGCTTAGGAACAACATCGCATTCACAATGCCGAGATCTTGTTCTATGTCGATAATAAAGCGTTCCCCGAGAGTTCGCCTGCCCTGTCATAGCGTACCCGCACTCTTCGCAAAACACATATCCCTGGAGTAAATAATGGTACTTCGGCGTCCCATGTTGATAAGTGCGGTTTGCTACTGCCTTTTTTCGTATTGCCTTGATAGTTTTATCTGAAAGCAGAGGAGGTATATCTATTGTAACAGTCTCATGAATTTTTAGGTCTTTGATATTCCAAGTGATTTCATAAGAGGACCCACAACTCTCTGCGAGCGTCTTATTCAAAAACGAATGGTTGATGCCATATTCTGTTGCAAGTTTAGGTAACGGTTCACCAGCCAGATATCTTTTAGCAATGTCCTGTATCATCGCTTTCTTTTTTGTATCTAGTCCCCACTTCTGGGCTTCTTTGTCCCAGGTTCTGCCAAACGGTTTTTTTCCTGAAGTAGGAGCGCCAAGCCGCTTGGCACGATCAATGCAACTCATTACTGATTTTTGTTTTTGCTGTCTGGCCTGATATTCTCCGATCTCTGCCGACATACCCAGAAAGAGGATCGCACTTGGATTGAAGAGGTTGTGTTCTTGCGTAAGGGTGAAAAACCGTATGTCGTTATCGCGAAATGCTTGTAAGCCTGCTTTTGATCTGGCGTTGTCGCGAGACCACCTGGAAGCATCAAAAACCATTACAGCGTCAAATGGTTTACGCTTCTTTGTTGCATCAGCCAGGAGCTTATCAAGCTGCTCCCGTTCATATCCAGAGGTTGCATGTTCCTGGCCTGCATATCGTTTGGTAATAACGCCACCCAAGGTTTCAACGGCTTGTGTGATCTGCTTTTCCTGAGTCCGTAGCGACTCGCCTTGTTTCTCCTGCTTGTCTGTAGATACCCTTACGAGGGCGGCGAAGCGTAGCTGCTTCTCTGGCATAATCTTCGACCTTTCTTCGACCAAAATAATAAAACAAAGAGGGGCAGCCGGCTCGCCGGTCGAAGGCAAACAAACCCGGTTCAGGGGATCAATCCCAAACCGTGCTGCCCCTCGCGTATTGTATCCAGACATACTTGTGAGAGCGACACAACTGTTCGGAGTTCTATTGGCTCATTGTAGACCATCAGTTTTCTTGTACCCAGATCAAGGAACCGGCTAACACACGCGAACCACCAACTTCATTCCCATTGATATCAACAATCTTGATTCGAGCAGAATCGGGCTCTTGGGGTGATGCAATTTTGGCCCAGGCACTCCAAAGATTTTGTGCATCTTGAAGTCGGACTTGATACGGTTTGATATGCCAGTTATTTCTAACCTCGATCTCTGCTTCCCAAATCCCATTTGAGATCTCTTGCACTCTGACACTTTTAACTATCGTAACCTCTGCAACCTTCAACGCAGCTATGAACGTATCCAGGCGTTTTCGGGTTTCCTCTTCTGATTCACGCTTTTGGTTTTCTTGCTCGGCTTCCCTCTTTGCTAATTCAACTTTATTTTTGGCTTCCTCGTCTAATTTATCTTGCTCCACTTTACGAGCATACTCTTCCCGCACTGAAGCAACAAAGTCGCGGATTTCTTTTGACTGGGGCGACAGCTCAACATCAGTTTCAATCGCCATGTTGCAAAACTCTTCGGCCTTCTCCTTGTTACCATTTTCAAAATAGAACTCAATTACCCGAGCTAGGATTTCTGGGTTTGGTGAAAATGTTCCTTCTAATTCAGAGACATAAAGTTCAACTGCTTCAGATTTATTCCCTTTGGCCCAAAGTTCATCAGCCTCCTCTTTGTCCGTTGATACAAAAGATATCAACATAAAGAAAATCGTAATTCCGAGTACCGCATACCGATTAAGTTTTGTTTTAACGCCGAGTGGCTCGAACACCATGTCTTGCCACTCTGGCTTCACATATAAAGTAATGGCACCGCAGATTACAGCTAGAGCCAGTAAAGCTCCTCCAAATGGTCGCGCAGCCATCAAAATACCTGTGAATAGAAACATCCCAAAAATAAGTAAGAATGGGATAGCACAGCCTTCTTTTGTGGACCGCGATGTAGGTCTTTGTTTTCCAGAACTCATGTCTTCTCCAGTAGATACAGGCGCAATAAGGTAACTTGTGAACACTGCCCAGGATTGTAGACTAAAGTCCACAGACAGGTCAACAAACGCCAGATAGTCTCCACTCATGCTAGGAGATGTATTACGGCACTTTCGAGAAGAAGCTGGAATGACCCAGGAGGCGCTTGCCTTCGAGGCTGGGTTAGATCGTACCTACATTAGCCAGCTGGAAAGAAATAAGAAATCACCGACGGTGGATGTTTTATTTCGTCTCTGCGATGCAATGGGTATTAAGGCCTCGGAGCTGATTGCTCGTGTTGAAGAAAAACGCTAGTGTCACACAATCTGAGCCAATCGGCTTTTGCTAACTTGGTTTAAGAAGGTTGCCAAATGATGCTCCCCAGCTAATTACCTTTGCGAGCCCATTCTTTCGTTCTCACCAGCCAATACCTCTCAACCCCCATCCGTCCTGACAAACGCCTGTTATAAAGGCGTACAAGGTCCTGTGAAAAGCACAAATCAATATGCTCCGACAAACCTTAAAGTGCGATCCCTTTGTGGCATTTTATTGGATCTAAATTCATAAGTTGTGAAAACGCAGATTATACTACTATCACATTTGAGGGTTGTTGGGGATGTTTAACAGATAGCACTCCGATTGTTATACGTTAGAATATCAACACATGGTAGACTTTGGTAGAATTTGAAAGGTCCTTGAACTTGGAGGTTTACCTAAGAAATACTGTATCACCGGGCTGAAGACAGGGTAGTCCTGAGGCGCTGGCTCACCAGCAAATGAATACCACTTATTACTCGGTAAGTGCTTCGACAGGTTCCAAGATAGTAGTGAATCGAAATGCGAAGGAGCCGTAATATTTAATGGTCCTCCAGCCTATAATCCCGACTCGACACTTCGGATAGACTGGCGAAAATACGGCTTATGGCAAATATTGAAAGAATTAAATAACGGATTCTATGACACACCAAGAACTTGCAAATTTCGTCTGGCAAATCGCTGACCTGTTACGGGGGCCATATCGCCCTCCTCAGTATGAACGCGTCATGCTGCCTATGGTTGTGTTGCGGCGATTTGATTGTGTGCTTGCGGAAACCAAGCCAAAGGTTCTTGCATCCTTCAAACGTATCAAGGAATACAAAGCTAACGTCCACGATCCGAAGCTGAATCGAGTCGCCGGAGACGGCAAGGACATTGGTTTCCATAATCACAGTGAGCTCGATTTCGAGAAGCTGAAAGGCGATCCAGACCACATTGGGCGACACCTTGCAGACTACATCGCCGGATACTCGGAGAATGTGCGGCAGATCTTTGATCGCTTCGACTTCACTAAGGAAATCGAAAAGCTCGAAGAAGCGAATCGTCTTTACCTTGTTGTCTCGAAGTTTGCCGATATAGACTTGGGACAGCTAGACACCCACGCCATGGGGCATCTCTTTGAGGATCTGATTCGGAGGTTCAATGAAGCAGCGAACGAGACCGCGGGTGACCACTTCACACCACGCGAAGTCATCCGCCTTATGGTGAATCTGCTGCTTGAACCCGACGATCATATTCTCACAACACCTGGAATACTTGCAACGATTTGTGACCCTGCGTGTGGAACAGGCGGGATGTTGTCCGAGGCTGAAAACTGGATCAAGGAACACAACCACAACGCAAATGTCCAAGTCTACGGACAAGATTACAACGCTCGATCATACGCTGTGGCTGCATCCGACTTGCTGATTAAAGGGCAGAACGATGGACAAATCGAACTGGGAAACACACTTACGGAGGACAGCTTCGTGGGTATGGAGTTTGATTACCTGATTGCCAATCCACCATTCGGCGTTGACTGGAAAGCGGAGAAAAAAGAACTAGATCGGTTATCCAATTTCCACGGGTACAAAGGTAAGCTTCCAAGAGTGAATGATGGAGCATTATTGTTCTTGCTCTACATGATTGGTCACTTTCAGGAGATCAACCCAGAGGAGAAAAAGATCGGTTCGCGATGTGCGATCGTTTTTAATGGGTCGCCGTTGTTTACCGGCGGAGCTGGTTCGGGGGAGAGTGAGATTCGCCGACAGATTATTGAAAACGACTGGCTCGAAGCAATCGTGGCGCTGCCAGAGCAGATGTTTTACAACACGGGTATCGGCACATTCATTTGGATCGTCACTAATCGCAAAGCCGAAGACCGACGGGGTAAGATTCAGCTTATTGACGCTCGTCAGCGATATAAACCGATGCGGCGTTCGTTAGGTGACAAACGGCGATATATCGACGACAAATCCATAGAAGCGATTTCGCGTGAGCACGGATCAAAGAGAACGTCAGATACGTGCAAGATGTTCAACAACGCTGACTTCGGATATCGGCGAGTGATCATCGAGCGACCTTTACGATTGCGGTTTCAGATCACTCAAGAAGCGACCGAGTCGTTTTTGGATGCGTACCCAAAGTTTCTCGATATGGTCCGAGCAATAGAATCGGAGCTAGGTACAGACCCACATCTCGATTGGAACGAAGTATGGGAGACAGTTCAGGAAGTTGCTAATCACCAGGAGATAAAATGGACTTCTGCTTCCAAGAAGCTTTTTCGCGAGTGCTACACGACGGTCGATTCAACCGCCGAACCGGTGATTGCTAGGCGGTTCAAGAAGTTTGATTTCGATGCGACAGCCGCTTTCCCCATGCAAGAGCTACAAGCTAAGCTTGATAAGAGCGAGTTGGCGGCAACAGTTGGATTGTACTGTGGCCCGTCAAAGGATGCGATTGAGTACGAAGCAGACTCCGATCTCCGCGACTACGAGAACATTCCGCTGAAAGAGCACGTCGTCGATTTCTTTTTGCGCGAAGTTCGGCCATTTGTTCAGGATTCGTGGATTGATCGAGGGTCCAAAAGTGCCCGAGACGAATTAGACGAGGGGATTGGCAAAGTTGGCTACGAAATCAACTTTAACCGAGAATTCTTTAGGTACAAGTCGCCTCCAAGCCTTTGCGAAATCAATGCCGAACTCGCTAGAGCTGAAAAACGGATAGTAGAGCTGCTAGGGCGGGGGGAACTATGAAAATTCGGGCACACGGACTTTCGCAGCTCCCGAATCACTGGAAAGTCCTTCCATTGAAATTCGCCGCTTCACACCAAGTTAGCAATATTGATAAGCACGCACACGACAATGAAATTCCCGTTCGCTTGTGCAATTATATGGACGTCTATAAGAATGAGTTTATTGACGCAAGTAAGATGAATCTCATGAAGGCTACAGCAACTGAGCATGAAATTGAGCGATTTCGACTGAACGTTGGTGACGTGATTATCACTAAAGACTCGGAGACATGGGAAGACATCGGTGTTCCGGCCCTTGTCATACAGAGTGGGGATGATGTGGTTTGTGGCTACCACCTAGCCATACTTCGTGGAAGGCCAGAGACGATAAGTGGACACTTTCTGTTTCGCTGTTTGCAATCCAAGACAATTAGACAGCAGTTAGAGCTTTCGGCAAAAGGTGTGACCCGATTTGGGCTGCCCCAGGATGGAATTGGAAAGCTCCAACTACCAATTCCGCCACTTAAAGAGCAGCATGACGTAGTCGAATTCCTCGAACGCGAGACTTTCCTTCTAGACGAACTCATCGCTGAAAAGAATGAAATGTTGGTGATATTGGACAGGAAACGCTCCGCAGCGATTACACAATTGGTTACGCAGGGACTTGACCCGAAGGTACGTCGAAGGCCATCGGGAAATGAAAGCCTAGGTGATATACCAGAGCACTGGAACGTTAGAAGGCTGAAATATCTACTGGAAGGAATCCAGCAAGGATGGTCGCCGCAGTGTCATAATTTTCCAGCAGGTGAAGGTGAATTCGGTGTCCTGAAGACTGGGTGTGTGAACGGCGGCATTTTTGACGAATCCCAGAACAAACTGCTCCCCGTCGACGTCGAACCACCGCTTGATATTGAGGTTAATCGTGGAGACATACTAATGTCGCGAGCTAGTGGCTCGATACATCTGATTGGCTCAGTGGCTCTTGTAAAATCGATGCCTAAAGCGAGGCTATTACTTTCGGATAAAACGTTTCGCCTCATTCCAAATCATGAGATGAATCCGGCCTATTTAGTTTTGGCAATGGGGTCAAACTGTCTTCGTTGGCAAATTAGCAGATGTATTAGCGGCGCTGAGGGGCTTGCAAACAATATCACAAAGTCCGACATTGGAAATCTAATCTTGCCCGTTCCACCGCTTTCCGAACAGGAACGCATCGCAGATGAGTTGAGCAACCTTGAAACCGAAACGGAGGCCATTAAGTTTGCCCTCAATGAGACACTCTCTTTGCTTTCAGATAAAAGAAGCGCCTTAATTACCGCTGCTATTACTGGCGAAATCCCAATTGAGGAGATGGTGGCATGATTCTTAAAAAGATAAATCTTGTCAACTATCGTGGCTTCGAGCAGATCGAATTTGACTTTCACGAACGGGTGACCGTAATTGCTGGCGTTAATGGCGTTGGGAAGTCAGGAATCTTGCTCGCTCTTACTGCGATGCTATCTCGCGCCCTCCGCGATTTCACACCATCGAGCAAAGAAGTAATTTACTTTAAAGATGAAGACATTTTTGGGGATAAGAAATCCCTCCAAGTGTCATCTGTGCTCCAGGTTGCGGAACACACTTGCCATATCACGATACAGCGAGTTGCCGAATCCGACGAAGGCAACATAGTTTCATTAATGTTTGAGAATCTTGTTGCGGGAGAAGACAAAACGGGCCTCGACAGCGCACAAGCAGAAACATCTAAGGTACTACGAAAGCTTAAGGAACGCCGTTCCCAACCACTTGCGATCTATTTTTCACCACAACGACAGTTGCCCGGAAAGCCCAGGGTATTGCCGCCTACAGAACCATTCTCTGTTGAAAGAGCCTATCAAACAGCGCTCGAAAATCGTCCAGTCGAACTACGAGATTTCATGCACTGGTTCCGTGTTCAAGAAGAACTTGCCGACGAGCATCAACCGCAACGTTTGAAGGTGCTCGAAACATTGAAGGGCGTCGTTACTACCTTTCTTAGCGATTTCTCAAATCTTCGTCTTGAAATGGAACCTCTGCGACTGATGATTAATAAACTGGGGGTACCTCTCGCGATCAACCAATTGTCGGACGGAGAAAGAGGAATACTTGCAATTCTATTCGACATCACACGTCGTTTGTCGATCGCGAATCCAGACTTAAAAGACCCAATTAAGGATGGCAAAGCAATCATTCTCATTGATGAAATCGACTTGCATTTGCATCCGACAATACAAAGGAAAGTGTTGCGACAATTTACCAACACATTTCAGAATTGCCAGTTCATTGTGACGACGCATTCCCCACAAGTTATCGGACAGTCGCATGCAAGTTCGATCCGCGCTCTTGAAAGAGATGAAGAGGACAACAAGGTGAAGTGGGTACCGGTGACCCAGAGCTTCGGCATGGACAGTAATTGGGTACTTCAAAGGATCATGGGGGCGCTACCACGCGACTTTGAAATTGAACAAAATTTGCGCAAGATTGCAGATGCAATTGACGACGGGAATTGGGATTCTGCAAGAGCGATGGTAATGGAGATCGAAGAAGATATCGGAATATTTCCTGAATTGCAGGAATGGAAGTCAATGTTGGATCGAATTGAGTTGCTTGAAAATGAAGCGAATAACGAAAACGAACCCTCCTAAGTCATTCATGAAATGGGTCAATGAAAATAGAGAGCTCAAAAACTTCTCCTATCGGTGCCTCCCTACCGAAGTTAAGGTTGACTTAAAGGCCTTTCTATTGAAGGAACAATATTTCCTGTGTGCATATCTTGGACTCTCGATCGCCCCTTCCTCCAGTCACATTGAGCATCTTAAGCCACAATCGGAATGCGAACCAGGAGAAGATGTCGAATATCGCAATCTAGTTGCCTGTTTCCCCAATGACGGAGGCAATGATTCATTAGGGTGCGGAGCGCCGTTCAAGAAAAGCTGGTGGGATGAAGAATTCTTCGTTTCACCGCTGCACGAGGATTGCGAGAGGAGATTTACCTTCGCTTGGTCCGGACACATTCATCCAAGTTTTAAAGATGACGAAGCCGCGCAAAAGACGATTGAGAAACTGGGACTTGATGCAGACTATGTGCGTAATCTTCGGAGAAAGGCCATCATTGGTTTCTTCGGCCTCAACGACAAGAGGCGTGTTACAAAGAAGCAGCTTCAAACACTCATCCAGTCACTCGACAAACCAAACGTTGATGGAAAACTCGCCTCTTTTTGTTTTGTATTGAAGTCCTTGTCGGTTCGAGTGCTTGAAGGGTAGAGAGTCGAATGTCGAAACCCATCTCAGAAACTGCTTTTGAAACGTTGCTATTTGAGAGTTTGCTGGGCGATGGATATATTAATGTTGACTCGACAGAGTTTGATCCAGAAACGGCGATCTTTCCGAACCGAGTACTTGATTTCATCAAGATCACACAGAAGAAACAGTGGGACAAGTTGGAGACGTTACATGGAGAGAAAACTGGTGAACGCATTCTGAGTGATCTTTGCAAGTGGATGGATTCACATGGTTCTCTGGCCACGCTTCGGCATGGCTTTAAGTGCTACGGGCGTACTTTGCAAGTTGCGTTCTTCAAAGCGGCTCACGATCTCAATTCAGAACTTGCCATTCAATACCAAACCAACTGTGTTGGCGCGACGCGACAGCTCTACTACAGCACCAAGAATAAGAATTCACTGGATTTGGTACTTAGTATCAATGGAATTCCGGTAGTTACAATGGAGTTGAAGAACCATCTCACTGGTCAGACAGTGGATGACGCCAAACGCCAATATCAAAAGGACCGTGACCCGCGTGAATTGATTTTCGAGTTCAAACGACGAACGCTGGTTCATTTCACAGTCGATCCAGACTCTGTCTTCATGACAACTCGCCTCGCGGGTTCAGCGACTTACTTTCTTCCTTTCAATCAAGGTGCCGATGGGGGAGCTGGAAATCCGGTTAGCAAGAACGGTAAGCACCGAACAGCCTATCTCTGGGAAGAAGTCTTTTCCCGTGAAAGTTGCCTTGACTTGTTCGCTCGGTTCCTACACTTGCAAATTGATGAGAGACGCACGGACGAAGGCAAGAAAATTAAAAAGGAATCGATGATCTTTCCTCGATACCATCAGCTTCAAGCCGTCCGAAAGCTGGTAGCTAATGCGAGGATTGAAGGTGTTGGACACAACTACTTGGTCGAGCATTCTGCGGGAAGTGGCAAAAGCAATACGATTGGCTGGCTGGCTCATCGGTTGGCTTCACTGCACAACGCTGATAATGAGAGGGTGTTCGACAGTGTGGTTGTGATTACTGACCGCTTGGTCCTGGATAGTCAGTTGCAGGACACTATCTATCAGTTCGATCACCGCCAGGGAGTAGTCCAAAAAATCGACGAGAATTCCCGTCAGCTGGCTGAGGCGTTGGAAAATGGTGTCCCTATAATCATTAGCACACTGCAGAAGTTTCCCTTTGTGACGCGGCAACTCGTAAAGCTTGCCGAGGAACGCAGTGACGAAAGTGAGGGTATATTGCCCACTCGCAAATGTGCGGTGATTGTTGACGAGGCTCATAGCTCTCAATCTGGCGAAACAGCGACCGATTTAAAGGCGGTTCTCGGTGGACGATTACTTCGCGAGAAGGCAGCCGAGAATGCGTTGGAGGAAGGTGCAGCGGACTTCGACGAACTTTATCGTAGCATGGCCAAACGTGGCCAGCTAGAGAACTTGAGTCTATTTGCTTTCACGGCCACGCCAAAACACAAAACGATCAAAATGTTTGGTCGAGACGGAGAAGCCTCTCACAAGTACACGATGCGGCAAGCCATCGAAGAAGGCTTTATCATGGACGTGCTGAAGAATTATACGACTTACGCGACATACTATCGTTTGGTGAAATCATGTGAGGATGATCCCGAAGTAGAGCGAAAAAAGGCTGCCAAGGCACTGGCTCGGTTCATGCGACTACACCCACATAACATCGCCCAGAAAACTGAAGTGATGGTAGAACACTTCAACGCGGTAACTCGCCATAAGATCGGGGGGCGAGCCAAGGCAATGGTGTTGACAGGCTCGCGTTTAGAGGCAGTACGGTACAAACAGAGCTTCGACGAGTACATCAAGAAGAAGGGGTACCCAATTAAGTCGCTCGTTGCATTTTCTGGGACAGTCCAAGACGATAAGATTCCCGAGAAGACATACACTGAAGAACAGATGAATAATGGCCTTCGAGAAAAGGATTTGCCGGAACGGTTTGGGACTCCTGAATTTCAGGTTCTGCTAGTCGCAGAGAAATATCAGACAGGTTTTGATCAACCATTGTTACACACGATGTACGTCGATCGGCGGCTGTCCGGGATACAAGCGGTACAGACGCTGTCACGGCTTAACCGAACTCATCCGTTAAAAGAAGACACCTTTGTACTTGATTTCGTCAATGACCGAGCGGAGATCCAAGAGGCTTTCAAACGGTACTACGATGGTGCGGTCATGGGAGAGGAAGTTGACCCGCACCGTATGTACGAAATTCGCGAGGAATTAGATGCCTCTGGAATCTACACACAGGATGAAGTTAACCACTTTTGTAAAGTCTTCTTCAAACCAAAACGTAAGCAGTCACCCAACGATCATAAGGAACTGAATACGATCCTCGATCTAGCCAAGGATCGATTCCAGCAACTTCTCGATTCCGATGAAAACGAAGCAGAACTATGGCGAGGCAAACTCGGAGCATTTCGCAATCTCTACACATTTCTCAGTCAAGTGATTCCCTACCAAGACTCTGATTTGGAAAAGCTCTACACCTATTTGCGCCATCTATCTCCAAAACTTCCCAAGCGTCGGAGCGGGCCTCAATACACATTCGATGACGAGATTCGGCTCGAATACTTCCGACTGCAAAAGATCAGTGAAGGGTCAATTAGCTTAAACACAGGGACAGCGAATTCGCTTGATGGTCCCAAAGAGGTAGGTAGTGGGAGTGTTCGGGAAGAAGAGGTACCACTTTCTCGGCTGATCGACGTGGTAAACGATCGGTTTGGTACGGACTTCAATGAAGCGGACCAATTATTTTTTGACCAAATCGTCGAAGCTGCCTGTGATGATTTAGGATTGCAGCAAGCCGCAAAGGCAAACCCGGAGGATAAATTCGCCTTGGTTTTTGATAAGGTACTGGAATCTCTTTTTGTTGAAAGAATGGACCAGAATGAAGATATCTTTGCAAGATTTATGAACGAAAAGGGTTTTCAAGATATCGTCGCTAATTGGCTTGTACATCAAGTCTATTCAAAACTCAATGACATTAAAGATTCTCCATAAATTTGTAGCAAAGACCAGTGATTCCGATTACCACCACAGCTACTTATCTCCTTGTTCCGAAGACCTGTTCTATACTCGCTAACCTGGTGCAGGCAAAGTTGCAGACAGATATTATGTTTTTTGAGACCAATCAGAAAACATGACAGTTCTCACTTGTGCGAGTGCTAAATACAAACCCGATCGGCTCTATTCCAACGGTTTGCGTTTGTCTGGATAGCTGGTAGAAATGTCTTGTTCTTATATGGCTGTGTTCGTCTCCTCTCTGACCTCTTCTGTCTCGGCCGACCTACTTGCTCCAAAACGAAAGAGCAGTTTGCAGTCTCTGTCTTCGTTGAAGATATCTTATGGTGCGATGGCGATCATATCTTAGCACGGGATATGGAGGCAACGTGGCGTTTAAAAGCCGAGATCCAAGCGACAATCAGGTATCCATTCATGAAGCGCCTGGAACGGCTTTTTCGTCAGAAGAGATCATACAAATGGAATGCCAATTGAAATCCAAACTGCAAAAACGCGAGATGGGTTTGAGCCTAAAGGGGGCTAGCTTTACCCTCATCTGACATTAAGTTGTTAATGTTGGAGTGGATATCTCTCCAACTTTTGCAGACGCATTTCTCAGTAAAAAGCCAATAGTGAATACACATTATAATGACATAACGACCTAACCATTTTCTCGGTCAGTGTATCCCCAAAATCAAACTTATCTAGGATCTTTAGCTACACACAACAATTTGCAAAAATCTTAAGTGATCAGCGCATATTCTCATGAACTTATTGATGTGTTCTGGTGTTAGTAATAATGGCTGCTTCACTCTTAGGTAGGTACAGATGAAAGGGGGTGTTCCATGTAAGGCGAAAAAGAGATCATAGACTCGCTACTGAAATGATATTAGTCGACCATAAAAATGGTTTTTATGCGTCTTCATTATCCAAGGGTGTCAATTACTAATGGGAAGAGATTTATGAGAATGAATATAGCTTCTCTCATCAATCATTTATTCGAGATGATGGGAGGTAGTTGCGAAATTGAGCTGCCAGACGGAAAAAATAAGTTACTGTAACATCTCTTCTGTAAATTATCTGTGTGGCGGAGTGGTGCTTGTTATTTGAGCGTAGCGAAAATAACAAGCACCACTCCGGCGAGCCCTTGAAAGGGTGGGCCAGATCGGTTTCTTTTTAATGTTTTCCACAACAGAAAAGGAACTCCAACCATGGCCCACCAACAACAATCTAACAACATTCTCGACGCTGTCCAGCTCCTGGCCGATCATGGATTCGATGAAATG
The DNA here is from genome assembly GCF_007748155.1 of Gimesia panareensis. GTDB lineage: Bacteria > Planctomycetota > Planctomycetia > Planctomycetales > Planctomycetaceae > Gimesia > Gimesia panareensis. Next base: position 114,489 of record NZ_CP037421.1, on the reverse strand, counting down.
TCGCAAGCACTCCAGATCCTGTTCAACGAAGCGATGAAGCTGGAACGTTCCGAATACCTCGGTGCCGAACCGTATCAACGCAGCGTAACGCGCCGTTCTTATGCCAACGGGTTTCAAGCCGAAATCAATTCCAAAGTCGCCTCGGAAAGCTGGAACTGCAGGTGCCCCAGACACGCGACGGCGACTTTTATCCCTCTGCACTGGAGCGCGGCGAACGGAGTTGAACGCGCACTGAAGCTGGCAATCGCTGAAATGTATGTTCAAGGCGTCTCTACCCGTAAGGTCGCCAAAATCACCACCGAACTCTGTGGCTTTGATGTCACCAGTACACAGGTCAGTCGGGCAGCGAAACTGCTCGACGAAGAGCTGGAAACGTGGCGTAATCGACCGCTGGGGCAGGTGGAATACCTGATCCTCGACGCCCGCTATGAAAAAGTTCGCGTGGAGGGCAGCGTGCGGGACTGTGCCGTGCTGATTGCGATCGGCGTCCTGGCCAGCGGTCACCGGAGCGTGCTCGGAGTGTCTGTGTCGCTCTCCGAAGCCGAAGTCCATTGGCGTGAATTCCTGGGTTCACTCAACCAGCGCGGCCTGCATGGCGTGAAGCTGATCGTCAGTGATGCACACGAAGGCCTGAAAGCGGCACGACAGAACATGCTTGCTGGAACGCCCTGGCAGCGTTGCCAGTTCCATTTGATGCAAAACGCGATGCAATACGTTCCCAAGGTTCATTTGCGCAAACAGGTGAGCGAAGAATTACGCAATATCTTTAATGCCAGAGACCTGGATGATGCGCTGAATGAACTGAAACGGTTCGTTTCCACTCATGAAAAAACAGCTCCGAAACTGGCGAGTTGGGCGGAAGAAAACATCCCGGAAGGACTGACCGTATTCACCATCCCTGCCGGTCATCGCAAGCGGATGCGAACCACAAACATGCTGGAACGGCAGAATAAGGAATTAAAACGGCGTACCCGCGTAGCGGGACTGTTTCCCAATGAGGAGTCGTTGCTGAGGCTGGTGACCGCGGTCCTGGTGGAACTCAGCGACGACTGGGAAACCGGCATGAGATACCTGACAATTTAATGCTGATCACAGAGACCGAAGGCCCCGGAAATTTACAGAATGTTTGTTGCTTTATCAAAAATAAGAATATTGTTATGTGCCATATCAGGCAAGAACCAGAAGGCCTAGCTTCGCATGTTCAAACTGTCTTAGGTGAAAGTTTTAAAGTATTAAAGGAGATTGATTTCTTTAATAGACATCAACGTGTTGTATTGAAAAACTTCGTAGTAGCCTCCGAGCAGACAAAAGAAAGAGTATATTTATACTACATTCGCTAGCAGTGCCCTTTATTATGCCGACCAAACTAACTGATCTCATATTACTTATTTCTGTAAACAGCGGCCAGAAAACGTAGCGCCTGTCGGGTAGTGGCAAATCGGTATAAAAACGTAGCGCCCAGATGACCACCTGTTGGTTTTGGGTCAGACTCTCAGTATATGAGTCAGTTCTGATCCGGAAACAGCGGGGGCAAGGGTGATTACAGATATGGAGTTATGGGGTGAGATCCGTCGGCGTGTTCTGACCGGAGAAATCAGTCAACGTGCTGCTCGTGACGAGTACGGTATTCACTGGGACACGCTGCAAAAAATACTGACCTACTCGGAGCCGCCGGGATACCGGCTGACTAAGCCCCGGCCTTCCAAGCTGGAGCCGTTTCTGCCGATCATTCATGAGATTCTGCAGAACGACCGCAGCGTGCATCGCAAACAGCGCCATACGGGGAAGCGCATCTTCGAACGTCTGCGGGACGAACACGGGTATTCCGGTGGAATCACGATCGTCCGGGAAGCCATCCGTGACTGGAAAGCCCAGTCCCGCGAGGTTTTCCTGCCGCTCCGCCATCCCCCGGGCGAAGCCCAGGTGGACTTCGGCTTTGCCGATGTCTGGCTGGACGGAACACTGACCAAAGTCGCCCTGTTTGTGATGACGTTACCTTATTCGGACGCGATTTTTATCCAGGCCTTTCCCCGGGAATGTACGGAAGCCTTTCTGGAAGGACACAAGCGGGCCTTTGAATTTCTGGGCGGTGTACCGCAGCGGATCAGCTATGACAACTCGAAAATCGCAGTAGCCAGTCTGGTAGGGAACCGTGAGCGAAAAGTAACGACCGAGTTCCTGCGTCTGAAAAGCCACTTTCTGTTTGACGATCATTTCTGTCTGGTACGACGACCGAATGAGAAAGGCCATGTCGAGCGGTTGCTGGACTATGCCCGCAGCAACTTCCTGGTCCCCGTTCCCCGGGTTGCTTCCCTGGAGACTCTGAACGAGCAGTTAGTGCAATGCTGCCGGAACGATCTGCAGCGTCAGTTGCGGGGACAGGCTTCCCCCAAACAGAGCCTGCTGGCGGAAGAACAACGGGAATTCCTGCGGCCCCTGCCACAGCAGACGTTCGAAGCCTGCCGACTGGGACAGGCACACGCCGACTCCCTGTCGCTGGTCCGCTTTGATACCAACAGTTACTCGGTTCCCACAAAATACGCGCATCGTCAGATCACTATCGTGGCCACCATCACCGAAGTGCGGCTGTTGTTTGAAGAGACGTTAATCGCCCGGCACCAGCGGGACTGGGGACGGGAACAGACCCGTTTTAACCCGATTCATTACCTGAGTTTACTGGAACGGAAGCCGGGAGGCTTTGATCATGCCCGCCCCCTGGAAGACTGGGATCTGCCGGTCTGTCTGGGCATTCTCCGCCGTCGGCTGGAAGCCGAACTGCAGTCAGACGGCACGCGGGAGTTCATCAAGGTGCTGCGCCTGCTGGAACACCATCCGTTATCCGCACTGAAGCGTGCGGTGGAATACGCGCTGGACATTGATGCGACCCGCGCTTCTGCCATTCGCCTGATTCTGGAATACCAGCAGGAGTCACCGCTGACTCTGTTCAGCCTGGAAGGCCGTCCCCACCTGAAGCTGGTACAGGTGGCACAGACGGATGTTTCTGCTTACCAGTCCCTGTTAATCGGAGGTTAAACGTGACCAGAAAACAAACCAAAAGCCTGGTGCTGCTGCAGCACCATCTCAAGAACCTGAGGCTGCCCACCATCCTCAGAGAATGCGAAAAGATCGCCGCCCGTTGTGCCACTGACAATGTCGACCATCTGGGATTCCTGTTACAGTTATGTGAACTGGAACTGATTGAACGGGAACGCCGGGCCGCGGAACGACGTCTGAAGGCCGCGAAGTTCCCGACGTATAAGACCCTGGAAACGTTCGATTTTCAGGTCCAGCCCGGCCTCAACAAACTGCTGGTCAGCGAACTGATGCGGGGTGAGTTTATCGAGCAGCGGGAGAATATCCTGCTGGTGGGCAATTCCGGCACCGGCAAGACGCACCTGGCAGTCGCCCTGGGGATTGCCGCCTGCGGCCAGGGAAAGCGGGTCCGCTTTTACCAGGTCACAGAACTGATTACCCAGTTAATGGAAGCCCGCGAACAGCGGGAGTTAACCCGCCTGAAAAAGCAGCTCGCGAAACTCGATCTGCTGATTCTGGATGAACTGGGATATGTCCCCGCAAGTAAACTCGGCTCCGAGTTGCTGTTCGACGTGATCAGCACGGCTTACGAACGTTTCAGCCTGATCGTAACGACCAATCTCCCCTTTGAAAACTGGACCGAGGTCCTGGGCAGCGAACGGCTGACGGGGGCCACACTCGACCGGCTCACCCATCGTTGCCATATCCTGGAAACCACTGGTGAAAGTTACCGGTTACAGGACGCCAAACGGCGGCACACAAAAAGCTCAAGCAAGCAACCGCGACTGACGAAATAACAAAAGACCACGCATTCGTCCCCAAACAGCCACATCAGGACGAATCCTGCACAGACAGCGCTACGGTTTTCAACCGGCACGCGCTACGTTTTCTGACCGTTGTTTACAATCTGGAAAAACGTCAGGTCATTGATTTGCTTCCGGATCGTACTTCAGATTCCCTGGCAGACTGGCTGATCTCACATCCTGGAGTGGAAATTATCAGCCGTGATCGTGGGGGAGAATATGCCTGTGGAGCGGCTCAAGGCGCTCCACAGGCAATACAGGTCGCAGACCGCTGGCATCTGTTAAAAAATGCCCGCGAAACTTTACAGAAAGTCATTGACCGCCATCAGAAGCAGGTCCGCGAGAGTGTCAAACTGGTTGCAGAGCGTGAATCTCAGTTATCTTCAAATCAGCTACACGATTCTATGCAACTTAGTAATTCTTCCACGACACCCAACACTGAGAATATCAGTCGCAGTAAAAAACGGATGCTGTATGAACAGGTTTGTGAACTTCATCAGAGTGGGATGTCCATTCGCAAAATCGCCAGTCAGCTTCGAGTCGGTCGGAGAACTGTGCGACGCTATTTACGCGCGGACGCTTTTCCAGAACGGGCAAAACGATCCGGGACCAGCTGTCTTGATCCTTACCAGGATGAATTGAAACCAATGTGGGATGCAGGAGTGACCAGGGCAACCGTTTTGTGGAAACGGTTGAAAGAACAGGGATTCCAAGGTTCTTACTCTGTGGTGAGTCGAAAGATTACGCTCTGGAGAAAGAGACTGCAGACTCCGGGAGACTGTCAAAGAATGTTAAACAATCTGCGGGTGGTGCAGCTTCCTTCTTCCAGGCATCTTTCTTGGTTACTTTGGAAACCCGTTGATAAATTGAAACGTAACGAGAAAAAACTGGTGAAGGAACTTTTAAAGGCACCGAAGATCCTTCAAGCAACCCAACTGATTCATGAATTTCAAGCATTCATTCAGCAGAAAAACAGCACGGGCTGGGACGATTGGTTAGAGAGGGCCTGTTCTGAAGACGCTCCCATCGAGATTCAACGTTTCGGAAAGAATCTCAAACAGGATGGACAAGCTGTGAAGGCGGCGATGGAATCAGAATGGAGCAATGGCCAGGTGGAAGGTCAGGTCAATCGTCTGAAAATGGTCAAACGGCAGATGTACGGTCGGGCAAGTTTTGATTTACTGCGAGCCCGGTTCCTGAATAACGCTTAATCATCAAAAGTGCGGGAGAACCCGCTTTGCACGCCAATCTCCAATACAACGAATGTATGGTCGATGTATTCTTTCTCCGGCATCTATTTCTAGTTCGGACTTTTAGAGGCGATACACCAGCTTGTGATTCACACGTCAGCCTTCCCGCTGTAACAGGATATGCAGACGTCGATAGCCGTAACGCACACGAATGGTGGGCAGTTCACGCAGTCGCATTCGCAGTTCGGCCCGTTCATCAAGAACACTCTGGTAACGGTGACTGGCCCTCAAGAAGCCGAGCACCTGGCAGGCACGCCGTGCACTGTCTTCGTAGCAAACCTGCAGTACCTGCATCAGAGTACGACGACGAGCGGGCCTCACGGCTTTTTTTGAGAACGTCCTGGAGCATGCTCTTGTCCAGTCTCAGGTCAGCCACCAGTTGTTTGAGCTTCCGGTTCTCCTCTTCCAACTGCTTCAGTCTGCGGACTTCAGCGCCCCCCAGACCGGCGTACTTCTTCTTCCAACGGTAAAAGGTCTGCTCGGTGATCCCCGTCTTCCTGACGATCTCCGCTACCGCAGTGCCGGACTCATGCTGCCGCAACGCAAAGGCAATCTGCTCTTCTGAATCTCATTTCCGTTTCATGCTGTCTGAGCCTCCTGCGAAAAATAAAAGATAACAAAATTTCTCGCATTCCGCATGGAACTGGAAACGGGGAGAAGGTCACTGATCAATGTCATCGCAACTTCAATGCAATTGTGTCCGAGATGAATCGAGGCGCATCAAAAAAGGACTTACGCCAGATCGACGTAAGTCCTTTCTTTTTATAGTACCGGAGGTGGGACTCGAACCCACACAAGGTTTACCCCCACTGGATTTTGAATCTTAAAATGATAGATTGACCATATGCCGCTTATGCATTGTAACTACATTGTGGACTTCCCCAGTAATAGTGGGCGTCTGCCCGAGAGTGTATACTCTCTGAGAGGAGTTCAGTATGTCCAGAAATTCAAAATCATCGGCATCTAAACCTAAGATATCACGACGCGTTTATTCCAGGGAATTCAAACTGGATGCAGTGCGTCTGGTGTCTCAAGAGGGCTATTCACTCGCTGCAGCTGCCCGGAGCCTGGGAGTCCACGTCAGCCAGATTCGTAAATGGAAAGAGAAATTCATGCCCCAAGGCAAAGAATCGTCTTCGTTGACAGAAGATGAAAAAGCAGAACTGAAGCGGCTACGTGCAGAGAATCGTCGTCTTAAAATGGAACGGGATATTTTAAAAAAAGCCACCGTTTTTTTTGCGAAGGAAAATCAATGAGGTTTGCCTTTATCGAAGAACACGAGCAGTCCTTTGAGGTCACTACCATGTGCCAGACCTTCCAGGTTTCACGGAGCGGTTATTATGCCTGGAAACGACGCAAGCCGGGTACCCGTCAACTTCGTCAGCAGAAGCTGACTGAGGAAATCCGTGCGATCCATCAGGAGAACCAACAGGTTTACGGCTCACCACGGATTCATCAGGAACTCCAGGAGCGTGGCCGCAAATGTAGTGTGAATACCGTGGCAAAATGGATGCGAGAAGCAGAAATACGTGCCAAAACGACGAAGAAGTTCTGTGTCACAACGGATTCGAATCACCATTTGCGGGTGGTTGGGAATCTATTGAATCAGCAGTTCGACTCTCCCACGCAAACCAACCAGATCTGGGTGAGTGATATCACGTATTTGTGGACTGATGAGGGCTGGTTGTATTTGGCTGCCGTGCTCGACTTATATACCCGAAAGGTTGTGGGCTGGTCGATGTCAAAGACCATGACAGCAGATCTGGTATCTGATGCCTTGAAGATGGCCATCGGCCGGCAGCATCCCGGGGAGGGATTACTGATTCATTCTGATCGCGGGAGTCAGTATGCCAGTGATGCGTATCAACGGCTGTTAAGAGAACACGGGATTAAATGCAGCATGAGTCGGAAGGGGAACTGCTGGGACAATGCCCCCATGGAATCCTTCTTCGCAACGCTGAAAAAGGAACTGGTCTATCAAGAGCGGTACACAACCCGTCAGAGGGCGCGTTTGAGCGTCTTTGTCTACATCGAAACGTTTTATAATCGCAAGCGAAAACATTCGGCCCTGGGCTATAAAAGCCCCGAACAGTTTGAACAGGCCACCTAACCTTAACAACGCGCCCACTATTACTGGGGAAGTCCATTGATGCCAGAACGATGTGCTGATTTCATACTACGATGGCATTGAAGACATATTGTCTTGAAATTTCCAATTTTGTCCGCGATAGCATCAGCCAGAAACCCATCACCCCGAACCGCCAGGCATTCAGTTCACCCGACGATGCCTCACATCTTGTGATTCTCGTCCATAGGGAGGCCCGTTGAGAATGACCAGATAGCTTGCCATGACAGGTTCCTAGGACAGTCGAATTAGACTCAGGCTATTAAACTAAAGCAACATAAAGTTGCCAGCCACCAGTCATACTGACTACCCGCCAAAGTAAGCGTATGAAGGTGACTGGCAATCATCATTAACTCAAATCGAGTAACAACTTGAGCCACCCGCTCGAGTGGATACGGAAGATTCGTAACTGAAATACTCAGGAATCCGTACGACGGACATTCTTTCCCGGCTTTTTGTAACATCCATGTGATTCTTGTAAGATCATTTTCTTGAAGGTCATCATCACATTAGTTCACAAAACACATGGAACAGATCATTAAGCAATAAACTTTGCCTACATCTCGCACGCGTATGGTTTCCTAATAGACGATAACAGCGTTTGATTCGAAACTCGTCAGACGACAGTATTCCACTATGGTATCGGCGGTGACCTCCGTTCTGATCGGCGTTGATCACCAGAAACCGCATTACACCCGGCTGAGATCCTCTGATTCCATCTTGCCTTTCATTGACGCTGGTCCTTCTCGATTTCCTCTATGTGAAGGATCGCATCGTTGAAGGTTGCCAGGCAGTTTTCTTTGGTTACTTTTTCGATAATCAGTAATCGGGACAGTGTGCGTTCGACCTGTGGTCTTAAACCGGTGAAGAACACAATGGCCCCCTGTTTATGCGCTTTATCGATAATATCATCCAGTAAATAAGCGCCCGACATATCGACCATCGGAACGCGGGCCATACGAATAATCAGATACTTGTAGTCAACCAGGGCTGAAGAAGTGCGATAGATTGTATCAGAAACACCAAAGAACAGCGGACCTTCCAGTCGTAATTTGAGAACTTTTTCCTTGAGTTCCTCCGGGATACTCACATCGGCCGGCAGCGGGCGGTCAATTTCAGTCAGACTGACCACGTTCTGTTCATAAGCCTGCCCCAGTTCCTGCACGATCCGCACGAAGGCGATTGTAATCCCCACGCCCATCGCCACCAGCAGGTCGACCGAAATCGTCAGAATCAACACGGCCCAGAAGCAGATCGAATCCATGAACGGCATCCGGTGCAGCACCGGCAGCACGCGGTAGTCGATAATATCAATGCCGACTTTCAGCAGAATCCCTGCCAGGCAGGCCATGGGAATGTAACTGGCATAAGGTGCCAGTCCGAGCATCAGTGCCAGCAGGACCAGCCCATGCACAATCGAAGCCAGGCCCGTTTTACCGCCGCACTTGATATTCGCGACGGTCCGCATGGTGGCAGTCGCCGTAGTCACGCCCCCGACAATTCCGCAGCCCAAGTTCGCAATGCCCTGACCAAAGATTTCCCGGTCACTGTTGTGTCGTTCGTTCATCATATTGTCCGCCACCAGACAGGTCAGCAGTGAATCAAAGATACAGAGCCCGGCCAGCGCAAAGGCACCGCCGATCATATCACCGAAGCGGGAAAAATCGGGCCAGTACAGGTGCGGCACTCCCACCGGCATGGAAGCGATATATTCAATGTCCCGGAACTGCAGCAGATGGGCCAGGCTGGTTCCGACAATCAGTCCCATCAGCGGGGCCGGTAACCATTGCTTCTTCGTCAGCCGGGGCCAGAGGAGAATCGTCGCAAATGTGGCCAGTGAAATAATCAAAGCATGCGGCTTTTCATGCATGATGTCATACGGAATCTGCTTGATCGCTCCCATCACCGAGTTCGGCGTGGCAAATCCGAGCATGGGCGGAATCTCGAGCAACATGATGATCACGCCGATCCCGCACATGAAACCGGAGACCACGGAATAGGGGGTGTAATAGATAAACCGCCCGATTTTCATCAGCGCCAGCACGATACAGATCAGACCGCTCAGAAAGACCATCGACATCGCAAACACCACATCGGGCTGGCCGCTGGCCAGTTTCGTCGCCGCGATGATCGCGGCCAGCTGAACCACCTTAGGCCCTGTCGGACCGCTCACACCGGTCGTGGAACCACCAAACAGCCCCACCAGGATACCGCCACAGATCGCGGCCCACATTCCGGCTTCGGCCCCCAGGCCTGATGCCACACCAAAGGCCAGGGCCAGCGGCATTGCGATGACGGCCACCGTAATCCCCGCCAGAATATCGTTGGGGACATTGGTGTGCATGATTTTGATGTTGTCCCAGGGATTAAAATCATTGAGATAGCTTAGAAAATTAAACTTAGACTGATTCGGATCATTTTGTAACATAAACCATCCATATCTTTGAATGAGTCTGAGAACAGCTCTCAGGCGGGGAGAAAGAAGAACATGTAAAAAACATTCTTCAGAAATTGCGTACTAAGTCATAAATAATTCGACAGCGTTGATTAATGCAGATCTGTCATAAATCAAAACCTGTGATTTACGAGTGTAGCAAATAAGCATAGAAGCGAATTGAAAAGCGTGATTATGTCGGAAAGCATCCACGTATTTAACAGCACGCAACAGGTGGGCCACGGGAATCATGACTTTCATCTCGATCCGACTCTTTAACGCTGAAAACTGCGTTATGAATCATGGAATACGAAAGAGAAATCTCGGTTGAGATTTCTACATCCTGTACTAGCGGCTCTTCTCCACTAGAATCTTCACTCTCTTCAAACTCCAAATAAAGCCAGTTTGAATCTGATACAGGAGAAGTAGTTATACTCGGCTCGCCAAATAAACAGGCCACGACCAAGATAAATATTGAGCAATACACTAACAGTAGTGTTTGGTGCGTTGATAACTTCATTCGTAACAGCCTATGTTTTATATATAGCTTTGTCAATACATAGGCCGACGTTTCCCATATGAGTTGAGCCTGGAACCGCTCCAAGCCTAAATCGCTCCCCGTCGAGTCGTTTTTCAGCGGCGAAGGCTGATTCTGCGCAGACTCTCTCCGCCAGTAACCTCGTTTTTCACTGTTTGTTCCGCTCCCGAGTCATGTCACTCGTCCAGCGGTGGCGGCAGTGCCAGTCGTTCAATACGGTCGAGAATGGCCGCGAACAACCGCCGTAGCACGGCCACCTCGGAGAGTTGGAACGTGATGTACTTGGAGTGCCGCGTCACCTTGGCCCCTATCTTCACGAGCTTCTCCCGCAGCGTCGTCAGCGACCAGTGTCGGACTTCCCTGGGCAGCGCAACCGGTTACTGTAACATCTCTTCTGTAAATCATCTGTGTGGCGGAGTGGTGCTTGTTATTTGAGCATAGCGAAAATAACAAGCACCACTCCGGCGAGCCCTTGAAAGGGTGGCCCAGATCGGTTTCTTTTTAATGTTTTCCACAACAGAAAAGGAACTCCGACCATGGCCCACCAACAACAATCTAACAACATTCTCGACGCTGTCCAGCTTCTGGCCGATCATGGATTCGATGAAATGTCGCAAGCACTCCAGATCCTGTTCAACGAAGCGATGAAGCTGGAACGTTCCGAATACCTCGGTGCCGAACCGTATCAACGCAGCGTAACGCGCCGTTCTTATGCCAACGGGCTTCAAGCCGAAATCATTTCAAAGTCGCCTCGGAAAGCTGGAACTGCAAGTGCCCCAGACACGCGATGGCGACTTTTATCCCTCTGCACTGGAACGCGGCGAACGGAGTGAACGCGCACTGAAGCTGAGTTCTTTCAGCGGTCGTCGCCGATGCACCTGATCGATCCACTGGCCCGACAAGTTCATTAGCGCCGTCAGGTTATACCGCTGGCTGAGCGTCTCGGTCTCGAATCGGCCGACCTCGCTACTCGACGCCGCTTGCTTCTCCGGTTGGCTGGCTCTTCCACCAACCACGTGTCTCATGGCGGGGTCGACGCACAAACGCTCGGCGTCGTTGACATCTTCATAACCGGCCAAACGGCAGTAAATCGATTGCCGCAATAGCGGCACGAACAAGTGCTGCTTGTTGCTGCCCAGGCGTAAATCGGTCAGCAGGTCTGCGCCGATTTCAGTGAGTCCCAACGCTTCGTCGAGTTCGCGGTAGGCCAGCAGTCCGGCATCACTGGTGACCTTGCTGCCGCAGAATTTCAGCTTCAACCGGCTGTCAAAACCGACCCGCAAATCGTCGTTTTTCGCGTCACCCATGGGGTTCCCCTGCCACCTTGGCATGATTTGGCAGAATACCCCTGTTTTGAAGAGTTTGGCGCAAATAGCGTGCCAAAGATCGGGAAGTCAAATGGAAAATTCGGGTTTAGAAAATCGCGTTCGACATCTCGAGGTGTGATGTTGTCTCGGACAGTTTCTGGATAGAAAGGAAAGGCAGGGGCAGCCGAGAGTAACCTTGTCAGGTTTTCGTTGCTCCATCCACCACTTCGATCGTCAGTAGGACAGATTGTATCTCAGGAACAAATTTGAAGATTGCACAAGAAACTAGAAATACAAAAAAATGAGGGAACTGATAGATCATTAAAACGTCTTCAGTCCTTGTAATTCTCTACATCAGATGAATCAACTAAATATTTTTTAAAGTCTACAGAATCGATTTTCATATTTGTTTTCTGCCCACAACTTCGGCAGCGAAGATTAACTGTACCTTGATTACCAGTAGCTAAAGGATCATGATATCCCAGAAGACCGGCACACTCTTCACAAAAAATACTTCGTCTAGCAAGATAGTCTTCAATACTCTCTGCCACTGATAAGTCACTCGTAATACTCGCATTTTGCTCAACTTTTGGGGTATCTACCAGTTCGTTTTTACCACGAGATTCATCCCACTTTTGGTGTGACAGTTTGTATTGTAAACAGCGGCCAGAAAACGTAGCGCCTGTCGGGTAGTGGCAAATCGGTATAAAAACGTAGCGCCCAGATGACCACCTGTTGGTTTTGGGTCAGACTCTCAGTATATGAGTCAGTTCTGATCCGGAAACAGCGGGGGCAAGGGTGATTACAGATATGGAGTTATGGGGTGAGATCCGTCGGCGTGTTCTGACCGGAGAAATCAGTCAACGTGCTGCTCGTGACGAGTACGGTATTCACTGGGACACGCTGCAAAAAATACTGACCTACTCGGAGCCGCCGGGATACCGGCTGACTAAGCCCCGGCCTTCCAAGCTGGAGCCGTTTCTGCCGATCATTCATGAGATTCTGCAGAACGACCGCAGCGTGCATCGCAAACAGCGCCATACGGGGAAGCGCATCTTCGAACGTCTGCGGGACGAACACGGGTATTCCGGTGGAATCACGATCGTCCGGGAAGCCATCCGTGACTGGAAAGCCCAGTCCCGCGAGGTTTTCCTGCCGCTCCGCCATCCCCCGGGCGAAGCCCAGGTGGACTTCGGCTTTGCCGATGTCTGGCTGGACGGAACACTGACCAAAGTCGCCCTGTTTGTGATGACGTTACCTTATTCGGACGCGATTTTTATCCAGGCCTTTCCCCGGGAATGTACGGAAGCCTTTCTGGAAGGACACAAGCGGGCCTTTGAATTTCTGGGCGGTGTACCGCAGCGGATCAGCTATGACAACTCGAAAATCGCAGTAGCCAGTCTGGTAGGGAACCGTGAGCGAAAAGTAACGACCGAGTTCCTGCGTCTGAAAAGCCACTTTCTGTTTGACGATCATTTCTGTCTGGTACGACGACCGAATGAGAAAGGCCATGTCGAGCGGTTGCTGGACTATGCCCGCAGCAACTTCCTGGTCCCCGTTCCCCGGGTTGCTTCCCTGGAGACTCTGAACGAGCAGTTAGTGCAATGCTGCCGGAACGATCTGCAGCGTCAGTTGCGGGGACAGGCTTCCCCCAAACAGAGCCTGCTGGCGGAAGAACAACGGGAATTCCTGCGGCCCCTGCCACAGCAGACGTTCGAAGCCTGCCGACTGGGACAGGCACACGCCGACTCCCTGTCGCTGGTCCGCTTTGATACCAACAGTTACTCGGTTCCCACAAAATACGCGCATCGTCAGATCACTATCGTGGCCACCATCACCGAAGTGCGGCTGTTGTTTGAAGAGACGTTAATCGCCCGGCACCAGCGGGACTGGGGACGGGAACAGACCCGTTTTAACCCGATTCATTACCTGAGTTTACTGGAACGGAAGCCGGGAGGCTTTGATCATGCCCGCCCCCTGGAAGACTGGGATCTGCCGGTCTGTCTGGGCATTCTCCGCCGTCGGCTGGAAGCCGAACTGCAGTCAGACGGCACGCGGGAGTTCATCAAGGTGCTGCGCCTGCTGGAACACCATCCGTTATCCGCACTGAAGCGTGCGGTGGAATACGCGCTGGACATTGATGCGACCCGCGCTTCTGCCATTCGCCTGATTCTGGAATACCAGCAGGAGTCACCGCTGACTCTGTTCAGCCTGGAAGGCCGTCCCCACCTGAAGCTGGTACAGGTGGCACAGACGGATGTTTCTGCTTACCAGTCCCTGTTAATCGGAGGTTAAACGTGACCAGAAAACAAACCAAAAGCCTGGTGCTGCTGCAGCACCATCTCAAGAACCTGAGGCTGCCCACCATCCTCAGAGAATGCGAAAAGATCGCCGCCCGTTGTGCCACTGACAATGTCGACCATCTGGGATTCCTGTTACAGTTATGTGAACTGGAACTGATTGAACGGGAACGCCGGGCCGCGGAACGACGTCTGAAGGCCGCGAAGTTCCCGACGTATAAGACCCTGGAAACGTTCGATTTTCAGGTCCAGCCCGGCCTCAACAAACTGCTGGTCAGCGAACTGATGCGGGGTGAGTTTATCGAGCAGCGGGAGAATATCCTGCTGGTGGGCAATTCCGGCACCGGCAAGACGCACCTGGCAGTCGCCCTGGGGATTGCCGCCTGCGGCCAGGGAAAGCGGGTCCGCTTTTACCAGGTCACAGAACTGATTACCCAGTTAATGGAAGCCCGCGAACAGCGGGAGTTAACCCGCCTGAAAAAGCAGCTCGCGAAACTCGATCTGCTGATTCTGGATGAACTGGGATATGTCCCCGCAAGTAAACTCGGCTCCGAGTTGCTGTTCGACGTGATCAGCACGGCTTACGAACGTTTCAGCCTGATCGTAACGACCAATCTCCCCTTTGAAAACTGGACCGAGGTCCTGGGCAGCGAACGGCTGACGGGGGCCACACTCGACCGGCTCACCCATCGTTGCCATATCCTGGAAACCACTGGTGAAAGTTACCGGTTACAGGACGCCAAACGGCGGCACACAAAAAGCTCAAGCAAGCAACCGCGACTGACGAAATAACAAAAGACCACGCATTCGTCCCCAAACAGCCACATCAGGACGAATCCTGCACAGACAGCGCTACGGTTTTCAACCGGCACGCGCTACGTTTTCTGACCGTTGTTTACATTCAATTGAAAAATAGCAGGGTGAGTTGGAGGATATGGGCTAAATGTACCAACTCCCAGGAAAGCTATCCTCGTCACATCATGATTTTATTGTCGGGACAACTCACAAGTTGGTTTTTAAAAAGTACTTCCCCTTCTGTAACACGTATTAAAATCAGTTGAATGCAGCCCCTGTACGCCGTTCTACGGGGCGTCTGGGATTAATTAGGTAAACAAACCCATGTGAGGCTCAGAGCCCGTGATAGGGGCGATTACGATGGGACTTTTATTTGGGTCAAATCAAGGAAATTTAACCGGAGATGTAATACATCAAGAGTCACCAATCAAAGGCCACAGCATCTCCAGATTCTCAATGAGGTCACTCATCATCAATTTGAGAATGCTTTTGGCGACGTTTATACATCGCCAAAAGTGCTTCAATAAACTTATCAATATTGCAGTTACAAAAAAGTTCTTTCGCCAAACAAGCGAGGTATATTCTAATAGCTTCATCACCAAATTGAGCCGCTAATAGGAAACCTGAATTCCTAAAAACGAATTCGTGAAATTTGAAACAACCATATCCTTGATTTTCTTTGTAATATTCAAGATCAGTATTTACGAGCCATCCCATTAATTCACTTAAGGTTAAGTTTGGCAGAGAATCCTCAACGCATAAATTGCCTTGTTCTTCATGGTCATTGAACTTTTCCAGCTGATCAGCAATCAAGGTACCTTGTGAACTAAGATTAAATATTCGTTCATGTGCATCCCAATATTGTTCTTTATCAATCTGGGCAATGTATAAGTCGTCGATTACAAAATCTCGATCTTCGGCTAGCAAGGGGCAAGCGTCTTGCATTTTTACTAGGTGTGAATCGATCTGTTCAAACAGATCCATGATCGCTGCTAAACCGTTCTTCAGAATGGGCATTTCCTCATCAGTGGCTGCTTCTACTCCCCAACACCCTCCCCAACCACTCTCACTGAGCGTTGAACGCATTTGTGCCCACCAAATAATGGCTATTATTTCTTCAGGATCGATTTTATCCTCATCAGTCATGTGCTCATCTCCAGCTATAAAAAGATGCTTTGTGGCTTACGAAAAACACCAACACTTCAGCAGCATCTTACAACCCTTTTTTTCTGAAGAAACTATCTTCTTTGGCTCTTCAGACATAAGCGGAGATACTCAGAGTTGAGCGGAGAAAATCATTCTTTGTCTTTATCTATTACAAGTCATCTTTATGAATCCTGTAACTCTTTGTGCTTAGCTTGATAACTCGTATTTTTCCACAATCAAATCTTTTCTTTAATGTGTCCCAGCTACAATCAAAGTGCTTAGACCATTCTGCTGGAGACTTGGGTTTAGAATATTCAGAAGCTGATCTTGTATTCTGTTCTTCGATTGAAGCAATAATTCTGGGTATCATATTAATACGCTGACGTACATTTTTTGATATTGCCCTGAGGGAAGCTTCTTCACTAAGTGAAGGGAGCAATAGATTTCGAAATACATTACCATCAAACCCATGTGCATCAGCAAGTCGGGCACATCGTTCGTCATCATCGCTAGTGACAGGTAGGCCTTCCTGGGGAATAAGATCTTGATCACATAGTTCGTCAAGCAATTGGTATTTCTCTTGTAGACTTTGTAATTGCGAACTCAAAAAACAAATTTCTTCAAGCTTCTCTGGATCCAATACAACATCACCCTGTGTATTCTTATTGAATTTCAATTGAGCCAGATTATTTGTAAGCTGATTGTTTTCCTTGCCTTTGGAATTCATTTTGATCTCCAACTAATGTTTTACATGATGACCTCTAACTTTTATTCACTGGCACTCTTTTGAAATTGCCAGTCAGACGGTAGTTCCTAAGACTATTCATATCTAAGCTTAGATCTTTCTTTTATTATGAATTAGTACTGTAAACAACAACTTATTCAAAACAGTAATAAAATTGGAAAAGTCGCCATTATGAAAACACTTACCAGAGAACTCTGGATGGACATCTCCCAGCGTCGGCAGATCGTTTCTATACACAAAGAAGTTGAAGATCTGGTCGCTGAAAGTGGGGTTACCGATGGTCTAATTCTTATAAACGCGATGCACATCACGGCCTCGGTCTTCATCAATGATAACGAACCGGGACTGCATGCCGATTACGATCGCTGGCTGGAACAACTGGCCCCCTTCAATCCAGGCGGCGACCCCAATTCTGGCGGCTATCTGCACAACCAGACCGGCGAAGACAACGCGGACGCCCACCACAAACGCCAGATCATGGGACGCGAAGTCGTCGTCGCCATCACCGAAGGCCAGCTCCACCTGGGACCGTGGGAACATATTTTCTATTACGAGTTCGACGGCCGCAGGCGAAAGCGGATTCTGGTTAAGATTATTGGAGAATAGATCAGCTAAAAAACAATATAAAGTCTTGTGTCATTTGCCATCATCAGAGTCCAATCACAAAACTGAATTGGTTTTTCATTGAAATATCACGGAGAGCCCGATGCCGTTAATGTTCAATTCGATTCTAACTGAGGGTGGACTCCCAGTAGAAAAAGTGCGGTTGCTAAGACATCGAGACCAACGAGCAGCTAAGGGTCTTAAGCCATACGAATTATGGCGAGATGACAGACAAAGGTTTGAACAGTATCAGTCTCATCAAGATTTTGGTAATCACACAAAGCTTAATCATCCCTTTTGGGCTTCGTTTGTAGGAACTCCAAATAACGAAACCCTTTTCGTGGGTATTTATTCTGTTCGCCATAAAGGAGTTCTCGAAAAGGATATAGCGTCGCCTCATACTCACAACATAATAAAAGCTGGTAGTTGTGATGCTTACGAGATTAGTTTACTACCAGAATTCGAAGACCTAGATGGTAAACTTTACATTGACTGGGGAGCCGGCACTCGTGCTTGGATTCAACGTGCTTCTCAGCAAAACAAGCCTATTACTGAAATACGTACCGAATTTAAGGAACCTGAATTTCCAGGTTACTTACAATTTGTCTCTTCACTATCCAAACTTGACACTCTGCCTCCGGGTTGGATCATCGCTTTGAAATCGTCACGTGGTGTGTATCTGCTTACTTGCCCCAAAACGAAAGAGCAATATGTTGGTTCAGCTTACGGTGAAAATGGATTTTGGGGGCGTTGGCAGCAATATGTTACTACCGGCCATGGTGGCAACATAGCTCTCAAGAGCCGTGACCCAAGTGACTACCAAGTTTGCATTCTGGAAACTGCTGGTACAGCTTCCACACCTGAAGAAATAATTCACATGGAACAATTGTGGAAAAATAAATTGCAAAGCCGCGAAATGGGTTTGAATCGGAATTGAATAGTTTAAGTATTTTGTTGCATATGATCATAGCGATTCGACAGACTAAGGTTTTGCAATGACTTGCCATTACTATGTGACACCAGACAGGACAAAAGACAGTGTGTGACACAATGTGCCTGGG
This sequence comes from Gimesia panareensis, assembly GCF_007748155.1. Lineage (GTDB taxonomy): Bacteria > Planctomycetota > Planctomycetia > Planctomycetales > Planctomycetaceae > Gimesia > Gimesia panareensis. Next base: position 96,349 of record NZ_CP037421.1, on the reverse strand, counting down.
GAACGCGATGCACATCACAGCTTCGGTCTTCATCAACGACAACGAGCCGGGGCTGCATGCCGACTATGATCGCTGGCTGGAGAAGCTGGCTCCCTTTGATGCGGGCGATGATCCTGCTACCGGCGGGTATCTGCACAACCGCACGGGGGAAGACAACGCCGACGCCCACCACAAACGCCAGATCATGGGCCGCGAAGTCGTCGTCGCCATCACCGACGGACGGCTCCACCTGGGACCGTGGGAACACATTTTTTATTACGAGTTCGACGGCCGCAGACGGAAGCGAATTCTGGTAAAGATTATTGGAGAGTGAGAAATGGGCGCTATTGTCCAATAGCAGGGGAATATAAGTTGCGTCGAGTTGATTCGATTATCATAGAATGGCGAAAAGCAAGGCAGCGACCGGAATTGGTCACGGGTGAGTTCATATTAAATGGCCGCCCATTTCTCGAACATTGCGAACTGGCAACGAAGCAAACCTATGACGTAGTCTCGCCTGTTGGATGGACAACGCCGGACTATCAATCAGCGTTCGTCGAAAGGCTGCTTCTTCGACAACCGGCTGTGTTACCAAGCGGACGACGAGAAGTTCTTGTTTGTCCGGAGTGTGCGGACCTGGGTTGTGGTTGCATTTCTGCCGACATGGCGTCCGAGGGGGATTACTTCGTGTGGAGCGAAATTGGATACGAGAACGACTACGATCCTGAGATGTCAGTGATTTTCCCGATGGGACAATTTGTCATTCCGAAAGACGAGCTATTACATCAAATTCGCAGGTACATTCCTGATATTATCTGAGTAAGTACAATCAGGTCTGAGTTGGAAGAGCCACAGATACCATATCGTCTGCAGAGGCAGGTGAAGATCATGAATTACCATTTGTCACACCAGCAACAACAAAAGGCAGTCTGATACACTATGTGCCTGGGAAATTCGCTGCGGATAATCGGGGAGTAACTACGCCTATGACAGACATTCCTGACTCCAATAACGTCTACGGTTGCGTCACATCCCTGGATGGTCTGGCATTTGTTCGGGATGCTGTGAACAAACTTGAAGAAGTTAACGAAGCGTTTATTTCAGTTTCTGGTTGCGACGGTTCAGAATCACTGATCCTCAAAAGTGATCTGATCGATTTTGAGTCGGAACCACTAGAAAATGGACAGCACCTGCTGAATGGCGCCGTTGCAGGCTCCATTAATGAAATTATCAGCTTCGTTGGCAAGCTCTCGCACACGTTATCTGAAGCAGGAATAGAACATCACTTCGAAATCTACAATGCGGAAGAACTTATTAAGGAAATCCCTGGTTCTAATTGATAGAAGTCCGCATGTGATAACGTAGGAACACATTTTTTATTATGAGATTGACGGGCGCCGACGAAAAGGAATCCTGGAGCAGACCATCTCTGCGTCAGGCCCCGGTGGAAGATATCCCTCCTCATTCTGTACAAGCTTTTTTCCACATTGGTTGATATTTGTTTTGACTGGCAGAATGTATACACTAAAATGCGACTGTAGTCTCAGGCGAAGCTGTCTGACCCGACAGGCATTCACGTCACTCACGTCTAACATATTTCTGGAAATGCCGTGTCATTCAAATCACTCTGAAGATTAGCAAAGGGCCGCGTCATGAAGGTGGAGTTCGAAGTAAACAGCACACCGAACCCGTTAGGACGCTATCTTACATGGTCTCCTTCTCCCTGTCGCATCCGGGTTTCCGATCCATCTGGAATCTCGGGTAACAGTGTCAATCTCAAAATCAGCAGTAAAACGGCGGGCGCAACTGGCGGAAGTCTCGTTTTTCGCAAGTCGACTTCGGGGCCCTTCTCCGCCAGTATTAATTTGACGGTCCCGAAATCAGGAGAATCGGTTCCTTTTCAAGCTGCTGGCAAGTATCCGCAGGCCAGCAGCAGAGACGGCGATGTCCAAATCGAAGCTCATAACGGCACGACACTGGTCGGCTCTGTTCCCGTGATGGTTCGCATTCGGAAGAATGCAAACGAACTGACGGCGGAGGAACGTGAACGATTTCTCTCAGCATTCGCTCAACTCAATGCGAAAGGTCTGGGGCGCTTTACGGACTTCCGCGAAATGCATACCAGCGCCAGCAGTCCGCAAGCACATGGCGCTGCCGGTTTCCTCCCCTGGCACCGGATTTACATTCTCGATCTGGAACGAGAACTCCAGGAAATCGACCCGAGCGTCGCGCTGCCCTACTGGAGGTTCGACCAGCCGGCACCCAAATTGTTCAAAAAAAATTATTTAGGCGAAGCCAATCCTGTCACAGGCGCAGTGCAATTTGACTCCGGTAATCCCCTGCAATTCTGGACGACAGACGGGGTTCAGGGTTTTATGCGACGCCCTCGCTTCAATACGAACACACAGTCGGCAAATGTAATTGATGAAACAGCCACACTGAATCTGGGTAACGATTACGATGCTTTCATCGACATGGAGGGCGATCCCCATGGCTATGCCCACACCAGTTTCATGGGGCCGATCAGCAGTGTCCCGACAGCGGCACGGGATCCCCTGTTTTTCCTGCTGCATTGCAATGTCGATCGTCTCTGGGCCAAGTGGCAGCGAAAGAACGATCGCTATGACCACAATTCCCCAGAGGCCTATTCCACATCTCCACAACCCATTAATCATAACCTGACAGATTCCCTGTGGCCCTGGAACGGGGTGACCGGAAGTGGTCGTCCTCCGACGGCTCCGGGTGGAGCGTTGGCAAGCAGCCTCGCCGTTTCTGCTCCCGGGCCGATGCCCCTGGTGATGAATACGCTGGACTACCAGGGGAGCCTGAGTAATCTTGATCGATTCGGTTATGATTATGACGATGTGGAATTTGCGTAATGAATATTCGTTAAACAATGCCAATCAGAGGTAATTTGGAGTTACGGTCATGGCCAAGCGTAAATCAGCTAAAAAACAGACAGTCAAAAAGTCGAGCCAACCCTCTCCTGCGAAGTTGATATCCACGGTGACCAACGATGCGCTGCCTGAACAGGAACGGGTCCAGGCATCGCGGGGCGCCTCCGCAGCAGTCTTGAAAGACGAAGCTTACTTTAAAAAAACGATGGAGGTCGTGCTGGATCAAAGCCAGCCCGCAAGTGTGCGCCATGCCTGCCTCCAGGCGCTTGAGGCTGCGAGTTTCCAGACCATCAAATTTGAAAAGTATCGTAAAGATTACATACTGATGATGCGAAAACTCGCCCGCGATTCCGATCCTGAAATCCGGTTCTCTGCACTCAATACACTCTCCTGTGAAAAAGACGGGTATGCTCAAAAGAGACTGCTCGACGGACTCAAAACTCCGGACAAAGCGCTTGTAGAACCGGAAGTGGCCCTGCAGCTATTGGGCAATGACGTGCACGCTGATGTCTATTCAGTTGCACGGGAACTTGTGAAGAAACCACCCTCTGAGCAGGTTAAAACAGAAGCCCTCAAACTGCTCGCTGCCGATTCCAGTGCCTCGAAAATCTTTGAAAAAGTCCTGCTTGACAAATCAGAGAATACAGAAAATCGCCAGGTCTCCGCGGCAGCCTTGCATTCGATCAAACCGAAATCGCTTTACAAACATGCCGCCACTATTGTCAAAGACAATAGTGATAATGATGAAATCCAGGCAACGTGTCTGACCGCGCTGGGTAACTTTTTCTCTGACCAGGACGTGAAAGCAGATGCGGACCTGGTCAAAGGCATTCAGACCTTGAAAAAGAAAGGAAAGACCAGGGTCAAAAAACAGGCCACACAGTTTCTGAAAAAGTTTGCGGAATAGAAACCAGTGAATGAATTAACCGGCCTGACGACTGCTGAATTAGACAGTCTTTCAGAGGAGGCATTCGCGGAGTTCGTCGATCGGACGGCTCAAGACCCCGCGCAACAGGAATTCCTCACAGAATTCCTTCGGGAAGACCACCCTGTCTATCGCGAACGGGGAACTGCAGCTGTCATACGCATGCGCGGCTGGATCCTGATCTCACTTGCGAAACAGCAATTCCCTCCCTCCGCAGTCCTGTATCTGCTTGAGGAACTGGACACGGCAATTCATGCCTATTCTGTCGCAGCAGCTGCCTGCGCTCTCAGATCGCTCCCCAAGCCGGATCAGTTATACGCTCCTTTCCTGCTGCGGGCACTTACCAACATCAGATACCATGATGAATCGGTCTCGCTCGAAGCCTATGGGGAATATCCAGACGAATCGACAGACACCTGTGCGGTTGGTGAGATTTTGAAAACCATTCGCTGGCTGGGACCACTCGCCGGTTCTATCCAGAGTGAACTTCGGAATGTGAACGGGCTTTCCATTTCCGAACAGCAGGAACTGGATCATCTCGTTTCAGCTCTTCAGCCCACTGATCAAGATTCGCCGCCTGAAGACGACTGCTGTCAACTGCCGGCAGGTGTCAGTAATCTATTCACTTGGATGCGGGGAACCCGAGCAGACTGCACACCGGTGGAACAAACGGTCTTTGAAGATCAGTCAGGAAATCTCATCCGTTATGGTGAATTATTTACAGGCGGACCGACTGTTGTCGTCTTCTTTTATACCAGATGTGACAATCCCCTGAAGTGCTCGCTGACAATCACGAAGCTGGCCCATGTCCAGAAAGAACTGGAAAACCGGGGACTGGCCCATCAAATCCGAACCGCAGCCATTACTTACGATCCCGAGTACGACCATGCTCAACGGTTAGCACAATACGGAAAAGAACGGAATTTTCAGACAGGGGCTCAGCATCGACTGTTGCGTACCGTGGAGGATTTTGAACCGATCAAAAAACATTTCAAGCTGGGAGTTAACTATATCCGGGCTCTAGTTAACCGGCACAGAATCGAAGTTTTCATTCTGGATTCTGCAGGAGCGATTGCCGCTTCATTCGAACGTCTTCGCTGGGATGAGGCAGAGATTGTTGAAAAAGCAGTTGAGATGTTGCATGAAGCAGAGACCTGCGCTGTAAAAACGGATTCAACATCAGTTTTTCAAAATCGCGTTTTTTCAGCAATAGGACCTTTTGCAGCCCTGGGAACAGCTTTTTTTCCGAAATGTCCGTTTTGCTGGGCTGCCTATGCCAGTCTGTTCGGGGTCGTCGGTCTCGAGCAGATTCCGTTTTCTCCCTGGCTTTATCCGGTCCTGATTCTGGTCATGTTGATCAATCTGTTGAGTGTCTGGCTCCGCTGTCAGTCAACAAAAAAAATGTACGGGTTCTATTTCGTGTTTGCAGGCGCAATTGCAATTCTGGCCGGCTCGTTTTGGAATCTGCCCCTGGCCGCGACTTCAGGAGTCATTTCGACGTTTGCTGGTTCTTTAATCAGTGCTTTGAAACCAGATTAGCACGAAGTCGTCGCCGATGATCAGTTGGCCCCGGGACCGTGGGAAAATGTTTTTTATGATGCATTCGACCACAGCCTGCGGAAGCGGATATGGTGAATAGTATTGGGAATTAGGATGAGTGATCAGCCTGAAAACACTATCAAAACTCCTGCAAAAGTTCTTGCCAGTCTTCGTCCCGGATATCTGACTGTGTACTTCGGGTACGGACAAGGCCTGGCTGACGGAGGCATACCACACGAGGTTCCAATTGATGACATCCCTTTTGACCTGCGGTTGCCGAATTCGGAATTCACGTTGATTCTGGACTGCAATGGTCAAATCCTTAGTGTTGAACGTTATCTATCTGATTAATACCTGTGACACCGGATACGGAAAAAGTCAGCGTGTGATACACTGTGCCTGGGGAACGCAATGCGGATCCTGGTAAAAGTCATTGGAGAATGAGTCATGTTATTTCCAGTTGAAGAACGCTTCATTCACGAGACAGAAAAACGACTGGGGCTGAAGTTGCCACCAGATTACGTCAACAAAATGATGAAAGCGAACGGGGGTGAAGTTCAGACAACGCCGGATGCGTGGGTACTGTATCCAATCTTTGACACCAGTGATAAGAAGCGATTGAAAAGGACATGCAATGATGTTGTCAGAGAAACCGAGAGTGCCCGAGATTGGGTTGGATTTCCAGATGAGGCAGTGGCGATTGGGAGCAACGGATGTGGAGATCAGTTAGTGCTACTTCGAGATAAGAAATCTCCAGAAGTGTCAGGGGACGAAGTGTTCTGGTGGGATCACGAAACGGGTGCGCTAAATATGGTCGCAGCGAGATTTGCTGATCTCACATTAGATTAACAGTGTTCATCGTCGTCATCACCGAGGGGCACAAACGGAAGCGGGGCCAGCAGAGATTTTGGAGAATGATTTATGGGATCAACATATCACTACAAATGCAATGACTGTGGTTACACTGTTGAAGTGAGTGGTGGCCCTGACGTCGGTTTCGTTGTAAAAACACAAACGGGTGTTTGCAGTATATGTAATGAGCTCGTGGACTATGTGACTGAAGTCTGGTGTCCTGATGGAAAGATTGAGAAAACAGTGGTCATCGGCGCCTGTCCAAAATGTAAAACTCAAATTGAGCAGGTATGGAATCATGGTGATCCCTGCCCAAAGTGTGGAGGGAAATTTGGAGAGAGGGAATTAGGCATGCAGTGGATCTGACGCAACTGACCTCACGATTTCACTTCTTTACTTTTTATGGAAACTGCCTGTAACCAGATTATGTCGAGTACGGCGAGAAGAACAAATGGACCATCAGACACATTGGGACCCGAGAACATACGATGAACCGCGACGGCGGCTGGTACCCGACTTTGGCGCGTTTTATGGAACCGCGACAATGCTCGTCGAAAAGACAATCCCCGAGGGGGCGCGGATCCTGGACCTGGGCTGCGGTACCGGCATTTTTTCTGAGTTCATTCTGAGCCGATCGCCTGCCTCTTCGATGACTCTGTTAGACCAGTCTGCGGACATGCTCGACGTGGCGAAGACTCGTCTGCAAAAGTATTCCATCACGGCGGTCCAGGGCTCGTTCGATGCAGTGATACCAGACGGCCCGTTTGATGCGATCATTTCAAGTCTGGCAATTCATCACTTATCTGACGAAAAAAGGCCCGGCTTTTTCAGCGCGTCTCCGAGGCACTAGTCAGCGACGGCATATTTATCAACGCCGATCAGGTAGCAGGGCCGACTCCCTGGCATACGGACTTTTATCGGGCAATGCATGAGAAACAGGCGCGCGAACTGGGAACAGACGATGCAGAGTGGACTGCTGCCCTGCAGAGAATGTCAATTGACCAGTACGCGAGCAGCGACTGGCATCTTGCACGCTTCGTTGAGGCGGGTCTGCACCAGTGCGATACATTTTTTAAGAGGTTCGGCTTCGCCGTCATGGCCGGCTGGAAATTACCGACATAATCATCATCTGGAGCCGGCTATAGAAGCGGATTCTGGTGAAAAATCCTGGGGAATGAGAATGGTTCGAAATTCATCTGAAATCGCCACTGCCATTGATCAGTTTCAGCCACAAGAGGAAGAATGGCTGGAACTGGATGAACTTCTTGAGGAATTATTCGAAAGTGAATCGCCTGCAAGTGGTATTCCTGCCATGCTGCGCGTCTTTGAACGCTATCCGACCGAGGATGGAGCCGGCGTCTTCTGGTCGATCATTCATGGCATGGAAAGTCTGCCAGGCTATGAACCGCTACTGATTGGTAACCGTACACCAGAACCATTGTAGGCGCAGGGTTTAGAATCTCGGGTTTCCTCACGTTTCCCATACAGGAGATCCCATGGTCCAAAACAATTCGAGTGAAACCGCCCAAGTCTGGGCAGACCGACTGGAGCGATTCGACCAGGCTGAAATCACCGTCGCGCAGTTCTGCCAAAACGGAAAACGTCTCAAAAGCGTCCTACTATTACTGGCGGCGGAAGGTCCGCGGCCGGCGGAAGATCCGCGGTACCACCAGGAGAGACCATCAACGGCTTCGCGACAGCACGTCTGCCCCTCCTCGACAGACGGGCAGAAAGCCGGCAGGCTTCCTGCCCGTCACGCTTGCAGCGTCCTCACCGGCCACTGTCATGGCCGTCGATCTGCCGGGCGGCATTCGCATTCGATTCGAGATCCCGTCCTGTAGCCAGGAGGCCCGCTCATGATGGGCTTGCCCAGCGGCACGCCCATCTACCTGTGCACCGAGCCGGTCGATTTTCGTAACGGCTTCGACGGTTTAACCGGCATTGTCACCGCGACGCTGGGTCAGAACGTCCTCAACGGTTCTCTATTCCTGTTTGTGAACCGCCGACGCGATCGTATCAAAGCCCTGTGGTGGGAGACCGGCGGACTGACGTTATGGTACCGGCGGCTTGAGCAAGGTACCGTTGAGCTGCCAACGCCCGAAGACGACAAAACCCACGTGACCATCGATTCGGTCGAACTGGCCATGTGGATCGCCGGCGTTTCGCTGAAGTCGTCCAGGCACAGAAGAAAGCGAATGACTGCGGTCTGAGTCGCAGCCTCATCAAAACATCCTTCGGCAAACCGGCCTGGCGAGAATCTATTTCGCGGGCCGGTTTTTGTTGGGATTTGCTTTTTTTATTGATCATCGGGTAGTGCGAAAAGTCCGAATTCTTATAATGCGTCCATCATGGCTGATGAATCACTTCCCCACGACATCCAAGACTGCCATCGCTTGATTGCGATGTTGCAAAGGCAAGTCGATGACGGGCAACAAACGATCAATCAACAAGCGACCCAGCTTTCACTCAAGGACAAGCTGGTCGAAGAACAGGCCCACTCGGTCTTGCAGCTCAAGGACAATCAGGACCAGCTCAATGAGAAAGTCACCGAGCTGAACCTGACGATCGAGAAACTTCTTAAACAACTCTACGGCCGTAAGAGCGAACGGCGAATCGACGGTGCCGGTCAGTTGCTGCTGGACCTGGGCGAGGAAGTCACGCCCGAAGTGGTCAGCGCGCTCGAAGAAGCGATCCGGCAAGCTGAACAAATTGCCCAGGACGCCGCTGAATCGAACCGAAAGTGCCAACCCAGGCGACCGCGACCCGACGACCGTAAATTCCCCGCCCACCTGCCGCGTTATGAGAAACTCGTTGACCTTCCCAAGGAACAACGCGAGGGATTGAAACTGATCGGCTACGATGAAGTCGAAACGCTTGAGTTGATCCGCAGTGAACTACGCGTGCGGGTGACCAGATATGCCAAGTACGCGCACCCAGCGGACAAAACCCAAGGCATCCTCAGTCCTGAGCGGCCGACCGGACTGGTCGAGGGCCATCGTTTCGATCCATCGATCGGTGTAGAAGTCGTGGCGGCGAAATACTTCTATCATCTCCCGTTTTACCGCCAGCAAGACCTGTTCGCCGGCAGTGGCTGGACCCCCAGTCGCAGCACGCTGCAAAACATCGAAGCGGGTGTTGAGTTTGCACTTCGTCCGCTGGCGGCGCACCTGCGCAGCTATCTGAAACAGGATCAAACGATCGGTTGCGACGACACCGGCGTGTTGTTGATTACTCCCGCCGCGATGCCGGATCTGTCCCGGCATCCCCGCGGGCAGCGGATCGGCGAGGTGCTGGAAACCGCGATCGCCGCCGGCAAGCCCAGCATCAACGCAAAGATGTGGGGCTATTACGCCTCGCGTCTTCCGGTGGTGGCGTTTGACTTCACGGTCAGTCGTCACCGGGACGGACCGGATGAAGTGCTCAGAGATTTCGCGGGCAACCTGATCGGAGATTGCTGGTCGGGTTTTCAGAAGATCGAGGTTCGAAGTGGCTCACGGATTACGTTCGCCGCGTGTTGGGCGCATGCGCGTCGTAAGATTGACGAGTGCCGCAGCGCGTTCCCGCTCCAGGTCGCTCAGCTCGAATCGTGGATTCGGATGCTCTACGACGTCGAGGACCAGATCCAGAGGCTCAATGCGTCCCAGCGGCTGGCCCGTCGCCGCCGCCTGTCGCGTCATGTACTGGGTCTGATCGAAGAGTACTTGTCCGGCGAAGAGATGTCGCCGGGTCGTGTTTTACCCAAGAGCAATCTTGGTCAAGCCGCTGCGTACATTCGTCGTCACTGGAAGGCCTTGTCGCGATTTATTGATGACGCCTCGATCCCGATTGACAACAACGATTGCGAACAACTGATGAAACGTGTGGCCACGGGTCGCAAGAATTGGATGTTCAAAGGATCGGTGTTCGCTGGTGATCGAGCGGCGAACCTGATGACGATCGTGGGTACGGCGATTCGTAACGACCTGGACGTAGCTGCTTACCTGCACGACGTGTTGCAGCGTGCCCTTGACGGCGAGACGGACTGGGCCAGGCTGGCACCGCACGCCTGGAGAGTGGACCACCCTGAATCGATTCGAACGTACCGCCAGGACGAGCGTCGCCAATCCGCTGACCGCAAACGCAAGCGTCGAGCCCGACGCCGCCTCAGCAAATAATCAGCCCCAGCGAAATGACTGGTCCTGGTGTACGGTTACCTACTGATTGAGTCTATTCAGTCAGCACCTTCCGAATCGGGCCTCATCATGGTGAACCGGCTGTTGAACTCCGGTGTCACACAAATTAACGGCCTGGACCTCGTCCAGTTATTTGAAAAAACTACTCAAAACCGGTCAGCACCTGCCGAGGTCAGAGAGAGTGCCAGGCGCTTTCTGAAGAAACATCAATCGCTGGATTGAGGATCGGCAGGACGGTTTCAATCACCAGAGAAATTGGATTCCAGCACATCGTATAAGACGAATCGATCATGGCGACTGACTTTTACGAAATCGAGACCGAAATTCGTTACCTGACGCCACAGGAGGGATGCCGCCGCCACGGTGTGTCTGAAGGCTATCGTGGGTAGTTTTACTACGCGAGTGAATGCCACTATTGCCTGGGATGCGTAAACGGAGACAGGTGAAACTGATCAAGGAACCGCAATTGACAGACCTGATCGAATTAAATGGAGTCCAGCTGACGCCGGTCATTGAATTCTTTCCGCCGGACTTTTCCAGGGAAGATCGCGCAATGCCCACCGGGGGAGCTGCGCGCGAAGAATGGGAACCATACTGGAAGAGCTGCCTGGCAGACTCCGGCATCGAAGGACTTAACCCCATTGAGCGCGGGTCCTGTTACGTTGCCACCTCTGAGATTTCCGCGGAACAGCTGGCCCGGGCACTGCCGGTCTTCCTGGAAGACTGCGGCGGGCTGGCGGAACTGGAGGACGCTGAGTCCCGACCAATCTTGAGCGGTGGTCTCGCCTTGAGTGCCTGCCGACATGGGATTCTCGTTTTACCAACCTGCTGCAGTGATATCGGTGATCTCGAAAACTGGCAGACCGCAGCCGGTTACACGGGGCAATCCTGGGAGATGCTGTGGATCGGTCATCCCTGGTTATCTATGAAATTCCAGGATCCCTGGCTGGTGCTGAGTCGCCCGCACGAGTCCGGAGGTCGAGTAGGCTCGGGGGATTTCTCCCCCGAGCCTCTCACAGAACCGGACTTGTGGGCCCACATCCGGCTCTTCAAGCTGATTACCTCAAAACAACTCGAGTTGCTTCTTGGCCCCCTTGGGGTGAAACTCGTGCCAGCGGATTTGCAGATTTACCAGGCGTTCAGCGAACCAGGCGTTTCCATACGCTTTGTGAATGCCGAAGCTTGCACTACGCTTCCAGTGACCACGGATTCGGTAGGCCGATTTCCAGGCCAGCCCCTGGGAAATGCCGCGACGTAACAAGTGACGAAACAGATGACGAGGACGTTTCTTTTGGCGAACTAAGATCGCCCGCAACCGACGACGGATGTGGGCGTCGAAACCCGAAAACGAACCTACACCAGTACATAAACGAAAATAGCCGATCCAACCGTTGAGATAACGGTTCACTCGAGCGACGCACGCGTCGAAAGAGCCGCCCCAATTGCGAGGAGTTAACTCGCGGATTCGGACGCTCATCCGTCGGGCAGTACGATTCGAGATCAGAATCATCATTATCCCTTTTGAATCCTTCCGCAACCGGAAACCGAGGAAGGTTAAATCAAAAGGGGCGCTCACCGAACTCTTTTCCTCGTTGATCACGAGTCGAAGTTTTCGTTCGATGAATTGCTGCACCGATGCCATTACGCGATCTCCCGCCCGTTTAGTCCGCACGAATACGCTAAAATCATCTGCGTATCGAACAAATTTCAAGCCGCGACGGGTAAGCTCCCAGTCGAGTTCATCGAGAACGATGTTCGACAGAAGCGGCGAAAGTGGCCCCCCTTGCGGAGTGCCTTCTTCGCTGACCACGCATGTTCCATCTGGCATCACCACCTTTGCCTTGAGCATCCGATGAACCAACTTCAGCACGCGACCATCCTCGACACGCTGGGATATTCGTCCGAGTAGCCGTTGATGGTGGACGCGATCAAAGAACTTCGACAAGTCGATATCGACTGTAATGCCGTATCCTTTATTGAAGTAGCCTTTAGCTTCGGCAATGGCGGTTTGGGCTCCGCGATAACGGCGGAACCCGTGACTGCTATCATGAAAGGTTGGTTCAAAGATCGGTTCGAGCTGAAGCAAGACCGCCTGTTGAACGAGCCGATCAATGACATTGGGAATGCCCAGTCCACGCTCACCTCCGCCAGGCTTGGGAATCCAAACACGACGGATATCGCCTGGCATGTACGTTCCCGAAATCAGAGCGTGGCGAATCTCTGGCAGAAGATCGGGAGCTGCCTCCACGACTTCTTCGGTCGATACACCATCGACTCCGGCAGCACCTTTGTTACGTGCCACAAATAGTAGCGCTCGTGCCAAATTCGACAGCGAGGCCACCCGTTCCAACAGACGATCATGATTTGCATCGCGATCTTCTATCGGGGCGTCTGTTTCGTTCGTCAAATTGTGATCCGCTTGATGCAGCAAGTATGACCGTCCAGCAGATACGTCCGCTTTCGGGGCAGCCTCGCTCTCTTTCGAGTTGTCGGCAAACACGAATCTCAGTTGACGTGATTCAGAACTTTTCAACTTGTCATCCCCTTCGCTCCACCAGCATTACCCGGCTTCGTCACTACTACGAGATGATCCGACTTCTCGATCGACATCGGCTTGGGGTTGTTTCCTCCGCCCATGCCTACCAGGTCAGTTGGTCTTTCGACGCATTGCCTGGATCGTTCGAGATCTCCCGGGGTAAGACACAGTGATGTCCCGCCGCTCCCGCCTCCACTACCCCCCGACCACGATCGGATATTGGGCGTCACGGATGGAAGCCCGTTGGCCCAGACCGGAAGGCCTGCTTGGAGATTCACTTTCGTTCGGTGCTGCGGTTCGCTACAAGCTTCCATCTCACACGACCTCACGGCAAAACCGCCACCCGTAACCTCGGCCACTGTTGTCGGTTCGTGCAACTGCTTTTCGCTCATGGTTACCTCCGATAGGTCCCATAAAGGACTTTCACCTTCAATCACTGCGCCATGCCCGGCGCACATCCGGAGGCCCGCTGGACGGTCGATCCCACAGAGCTGCAGGAGGCAGTCACAGCTGCAGAGGCTGAACTGAACCGGTTCAGGGATCAACTGGCCGGAGTTCTGACCGGGCTGGGCTTTGAAAGAAACGCCACGCAAGTGGCAGGAAACCTGCTCGGATTACGGCCAGAATAGTCTGAACCCGTCGTTTCAGATTGTGTCTCGCTTGAGCATGTGGGTATTACTTCCCAATTTTGGCAGAGGTTCCATCGAATACAGCCAGCGAGAATACCATGAATCAAAACAAAATTGTGATCAATGACTTTTCGAAGGAGAAGTCAGCACAACAGTATGCGGAAAACTGGCCCGACAATCCGGAAAGTCTCAATCTCTATGAGAATGGATTTCAGTGTGGTGGCTGTGCCTTCTTTGCTCCCTGGAACCAGGACTGGGGGCTCTGTTGTCATCAGAAATCTCCCCATTTCTCTGAAACGGTGTTTGAACACTTCACCTGCAGCAGCTACGTTAATGAAGGCTGGGGGCCACACAGTTTTACGGAAGATGTTGACTGTCACTGTCGTTGCCATGGGGAAAATGGCTGGAAATGAGCGGTTATTTATATTCAGAAATAGCACTACTCACCATGTGCAATCATTCCTGCGACTTTGCCATCAACAGGGATACTCACCAGGAGTATAATTGATATACATGCAGGAATTCCATTCTGCTACGAATGAATGAAGTATTTGAATGTATCCAGATGAGTTAATCATGCCGGACGAATCGAATCGCGATTTACACACACAAGACAACACAACCGTGGACTGGGGCCTGATTGTTGTCCTCACCCTGGCGATCATTGCGTTTCTGATTCCTCACATTTCAATTTTTTTTTGGGGCATTTACTGGGCAGCGGTCCTGGCAGTGGTTGTCTTCCTCACTTGGGGGTTTACGATGCCGACCACATGTATGAACGGCGGGCTGATTTTTTCGATGATTGCGATGATACTGCTGTTGAACACATTCATTTTTGTAGCTGTAGCTATTGTGTCATTTCTGGAATACTTGTTTTTCTGATTTTCTTACTGACTCTAAACCGGCGACCGTTTCTTTAACAAATACGAAAAGTACAACCCGATGTCTGCCACCCTGGACCTGTCGGCACTCTGGAAATGCCTGGCAACGATCAAAAGTCTGACCTTCACAGCACAATCCTTCGATTCCGGCAGCGGCTGGAATGGGACCGGGACCGGAGTAGTCAAAGTCGAGTGCATCAATCCGCAGACGATGCTGTTTCATGAATCCGGCCAGTGGTCACCGCCGAACGGGCAGGTCCTCCGTTTTACGAACGTTTATCGCTGGAGTGCCTTCTCTGAGCAGAAACAGTTGCGGCTGGAACACTTGCGTTTCGGAATCACAAATCCCGTTTATTTGTTCGATCTGCAGCAGACTTCAGATACCCAATGGGACTCAATCGAACCACATGTCTGCAGCGAAGATCTCTATACCGCTACGCTGAGTCTGAAAGACGAGACCCTGCATCTGGACTGGACGGTGAAAGGCGCCACGAAGAATGAACGTATCTCTTATGTTTACCAATGATAAGGCCATTCCAGGTATCTTGACTGTCTTCCCACCGCGCAGCCTGCGCGGTCAGACACCAGGGATTCCGATTTTTTCTCTGTTTTTCTGGAATTTTTACGTATAAAATAATAGAAATCTATTCAAAGCATGACTCTGACTCTTCTCTGAGAGTTGGCACAACGTTTGCGAATTATAGATCTGATGCTTAAGTCTCCGTTGAGACGCTCAGGCGAAATCGCCGGCATCGGCTAGTGCAGCATTCGTTTTCAATTCAGAGAGGGGGTTCAGGTCCATGCACCAGGCAGGTCAGGAAACCAGCACAGAATCAGACCAGCCCGGGGTAAGAGATCGAGCAGTCGTTCGCTTGAAAGAGCATTCGCAAACCGGTTCTTCCAGCAAACTGGCTCATGCAATTATAGCGCTCATATTTGTTGTGATCCTTGCCGCGGTGCTGGTCGTTATGTGGGAGGTGATCTTCACACTCTTCCTGGCGATCCTGTTTGGCGTCTTTCTGAATCACTCCAGCCGTTGGTTAAGCCAGCAAACCCGGCTCCCCTATCAGGCGAGTCTGGCTTCTCTGGTTGTTGCGTTAGCCTGTCTCAGTGCGGGTATCACGGCATTTTTCTTTGTGCAGATCAATCAACAGGTCGAACAGGCCAGCCAGCAGATAGAAAAAGGGGTGGAGAAGGTTCGCAGTTGGACGGAACAATATTCCACCGTCAGGTCAGTCATTCGCTCGACTCCCTTTCTGGATCGCAGGCTTTTCCCGGAATCGGATCGACGTCAGAATCAGGACACAGCACAATCAGACTCATCCAGCTCCGCCTCCGGAGAGCAGCCGCCGAGACAAACGCCTGACGAAAAACAAAACACTTCCGGAGAAGCCTCAGAGCCCGATCTCAGCTCCCTTAAAGGGACCGCCCGACAGGCTTTCAGTTTCGCCGGGACCATGTTTAAGTCGACATTCGGCCTGGTGGTGAATACGGTGCTGATCCTGTTCGTCGGCCTCTTTCTGGCAACATCGCCCACGACCTACCGAGAGGGAACAGTCATGTTGTTTCCCCCCGAGCGGCGCGAGCGCCTCAGACAATTGATGATCCAACTGGGTGACACTCTCTGGCACTGGTTGATCGGCCGCTTCGGTTCCATGCTGGTGACTGGTATAGGCGCATGGCTGGTCCTGCTGCTGATCGGCGTCCCCATGGCGGGAACGTTAGGATTCATCACCGGCCTGCTCACATTCATTCCCAACATCGGTGCCGCGATTGCCTTTATCCTGGCAATCCTGGTCGCCCTGCCACAAGGTGTCACCACAGCCGCTCTGGTCGTCCCTGCATTTATCGGCCTGCAGCTGGTGGAGAGTTATGTCATCACGCCGTTAATTCAAAAGCAGCAGGTCTCGTTGCCCCCGGCTCTGCTCATTTCGTTTCAGGCTATCATGGGAGTCCTGTTCGGCTTTCTGGGAGCAGCCATCGCCTCCCCAATTCTGGCAGCCGGTAAGGTCGCGATCCAGGAACTCTATGTGAAAGATTACCTGGAAAATCAGCCTGCTGAGACGGAAGAAGACAGCGACTGAGGTTTCATTCAACAGTTTCAGTTTGACTTCACGTGCTTTCGCCTATACATTAGTCCTGAGGCACATCAGCACGTTTCCCGCCAAATGCATTTCTACTTTTCCGTTTTTGGAGCGCGCTCATGCACTCTTACCGGTTTAAAACAATCCGGAGGCACCTCTGGCTGTCTCGGATACTGCTCGCAATTCTGCTACTGTCACTCTCCGCGTCACTGCCTGCTGAAAAAAAATCTGCAGCGAAAAATAATCAGGCGTCTTCGAAATCTCGAAAGATGGAATTTCGGGTGTGTGACGAACAGGGCAAACCCCTTCCCGGAGCGAAACTGTTTGCGAATGTCGTTTATCACAATGAATCGAAAAAAATCCGCATCGTCAACTCCGATCTCGTGGCAGACTCTGATGGTGTGATGACACTCAAACTTCCCGCTCAGACCCAGAGTATGCGCCTCTGGGTCAGCAGGCCCGACTATGTTTCTGAATATATCAGTTTTGGTGAAGGTGATCCGGAGAAAGAAAAACAGATCCCGGATCACTTTGAATTTCAACTCGCTCGCGGCACACAGATTTCCGGGGTGGTCGTCGACGAGAATGGTCAGCCGATTCCCAAGGTAACCGTCAGTGTCAGCTTGACGGTGGGTAAACCAGACAAAAGTGCGGATCCACGACCAATCATCAGCATCAGTACGGAAGCCGTCACAGATAAAACAGGGAAATGGTCTGTCAACATCGCACCGGCAAAGCAACCGGGAGAAGATGTTCGATTCCGCCTCAAGTTTACCCACCAGGACTACATCAGTGATTCCAGATGGGGAGAGCTGCAGGCGCTGCAGAATCTGACGACCGCCATGCTGAGGGACGGCACTGCCAGAATCGTACTGCGTCGTGGTCAAAGCATTAAAGGGACCATCTTCAATACAGCCGGCGATCCGGTCACGAAAGGGATCGTCGTCTGGAACGATGCCCCCTACTTCGGCAGTACCGTCAATGAAACAAAGATCGATCAGTCAGGACATTTCGAAACCCTCTCGCTTCCGCCGGGGAAGCATCCCGTGACGGTTGTCGCTCCCGGTTTCATGCCCGTACGTCAAATCGTTGACGTGAATCAATCGCTGAAAGAACTGACCTTTGCCATGAAGCCGGGAAAACGGCTCACGCTTAAAATCGTAGACGCTGATGGCAATCCGGTCCCCAAAGCCTCCGTCAGTCTGCAGGGTTGGCATGGAGCCAAGTCACTCTACAACGTGCGGCACCCGAATGTACTCAATTCCGAAATTCCCACACACGCCGACGAAAACGGCATCTATGTCTGGGACTGGGCACCCGATGATCCTGTCACGTACCGCATCCTGGGTAAGTCCGGTGCTAAATCAGTGACTCTGGTCGCGACGGAAAAACCACATGTCATCCAACTGGATTACCCTTTGACGATCTCTGGAAATGTAACCGATGCCAGGACCGGTAAACCCGTATCAACGTTTCGCGTCATCCCTGTGATTGAATTTCGTCCCGACTTTTTAACGACCTCATTTTCAAATGCTGTGAAAGGCAAAGCAGGCAAATTTAAGATCACATTAGACCCCACCATGGACGACTACCGTCGCCTGATCCGCATCGAAGCGGACGGCTATCGATCTGCGTTGAGTCAATCTTCGTATGGCCTCGGAGATGGATCCGTTATACAGAATTTTACTCTGGAACCAGCTCCTGCCAGAAGAGGTAAGGTTGTCAATTCGGATGGGAAACCGGTTGTGAATGCGGCGATCAGGCTCGGTACTCCGACCATTGTTCCGATCGTCAGTAATGGCAAATCAGATCCAGAGGGCATGCCGGCTAATACCACTACAGAAGGGGAGTTCGAAATCGCCGCGACTTTCGAACCGACCCGCATTCGCGCGACGCATGCGTCCGGTTATGCAGAAGTCCTGCGTCAGCCGGGAGAGGAGATCGGCACTTTAACTTTGAAACCCTGGGCGTCTGTTTCAGGCAGACTCATGCAGGCAGGCAAACCGATCGGAGGTGAAACGATTCAGTTCAAGCCGATTCAAGAGCACCCCCTGGGATCAGCACGACTTCAAGACACCTATACTGTACTCACCGATAAAAATGGACGCTTTGAATTCAAACAGCTCCCTCCGATTGCAGGCTCCGTTCGCGCGATACTGGGTCCCTGGGTTGATTCGCCGCTGACCTCCGGTCAGTCGATTCCATTGGATCTCCAACCGGGCGACCATAAAACGATTGCACTGGGGAATCAGGGAGTCACGCTAACGGGCACGGTCGTCGAAACCGGTCGCGATCAGGCCCCTTTGAATAAAAAATGGTCGATCAATTACCTGATCCGTCGTGAGGGTGGGCTGGACTGGCCAGTAGATGCTCCCAGCTTAAACTTCGATCCTACACAACCGCTGCGGCTCGCAGCTCTGGAGGATCCGAATTTTGCCACCTGGCAGCGCACCCGAGCCTACTATTTCGTGAAACTGGCCCCTGATGGCCAGCTGAAAATCAATGGTGTGCCACCGGGAAAGTATGACCTGCTGGTGCAACTGTATGAGCCCCCGGCAGGCTGTCTGGTCAATCCGGTTGGCCAGAAAATCATCCCGGTCGAAGTCACAGAGCAGAATCTGAAATCAGGAACGCTGGCTCTGGGTCAACTGACCGTTCCCTGCAAACTGGGGCCACAGCAGGGATCGAATCTGTATGCATTTGAATTCACAGACCCGGCAGGCCAGGCGCACTCCATTTATGAGCTGAAAGGCCGCTATGTCCTGCTGCAGGCCTGGGCCAGTTGGTGTGCCCCCTGTTTGAAAAGTATGCCTGAGATTCAGGCGCTGACCGCACAATACCAGGAGCAAAAGTTAACGGTGATTGGTCTGAACGTCGATCAGGATCCGCTTGAGGCACAGAACCTGGTCAAACGCAAAGGCTGGAACTGGACTCAGCATTACATGGAAGCAGAAACAGAGCGGGCACGCAGGCTGACTGTCAGTTCGGTCCCCATCTATTTTCTGGTGGGACCGGACGGAGTAGTGACTTCCGTCAGCAAAGACTGGAATGAGATGCAGCAGACGATTAACAAGCTGCTCAAAGAGAAGTCCGCACCTTGAGTTCCAGACCGCCCCATGCATGGCAAACCAGGTTGATTGACCGTCATTCAATCTCGCTCGATTGGTCTCGAATCACTTTCTGAAACTTTTCCCTTGACATTCTAGGGGAGAGCAGCGACACTCGATGCTGTACATGATCGAGGAGACCGAATATGGCCAAACGTCAGAAAGCCGACCTGCTCCAGGGCACCCTGGACATGCTGATTCTCAAGAGCCTCGTTGACGAATCACGTCATGGGTACGGCGTCGTCAAATGGATCCAGGCGACCACCAGAGATGCGCTGACCGTGGAAGAAGGCTCTCTCTATCCGGCGCTGCATCGTATGCAGAAGCGGGGCTGGATCGAATCGGAGTGGGGGCTGTCCGAGAGTAATCGCCGGGCAAAATATTACCAACTGACGACGGCTGGTCGGAAGCAGCTGAAAACAGAAGTCAAAGAGTGGTCTCACCTGGTAGAGGCCATCAACCTGGTTTTGAATTCACAGATCGCCGAGGCATAATATGATTCGCATCTGGTTCAACACACTGCTGGCTTATCTACAGGCGCCTCTGCAAACGCACGCCGACCGGGAACGACAGGAAATCCGTGAAGAAATCGCCTTCCATCTTTCCGCCAGTGCGGAAGCACATCAGCAGGGAGGCAAAGATCCGCGTCAGTCGCAAATGCTGGCTCTGGAAGAGTTTGGCGATACAAATCATATAGAACAGGAATGCTGTAACGTTTCGCTGTCTCAGCACTTTTTCTGGCACCGCCTGCATCAGTTGCTGACCCTGGTCCTGATTGCCGCTGTGGGTTATTTCTGCTGGTTCCTGATTTCAGATCGGGGAACTCAACCAGCCAAGTCCGCCACTCTGGCCCCCTCGGGTTTTACCATTGCGGAAACCAACGGCAATCTCACCGGAAAGGTGGTCGATACCGCAGGCGAACCTGTTTCCGGCGCGCATGTGCTGGCAGTCGTCAAGACCTGGCCTGGGGGAGCGTTCCGGCAGAATTCCTTCGCAGCGCTCACTGACGAAGAAGGAACTTTTCAGATCGACAGTGTCTATCCCCCCGGGGAAAAATACGCCGTCCAAATCGCGGCGATCGCCGAGGATTATCTGTTTCAGTCACAATATATTTCTCTGCGGCAAGGTTCTCTCGAACCTTTCCGCTTTGAACTGCAGCAGTCCACTCCTCTTCGTCTGCGGTTTGAAACAGAAGCGGGTGCCCCGCTGGAGGGAGTCAGCGCGTTTCCTTTCGAACGCACTGAGAAAAATGGCCCGGAACATTGTATTTATTTCTGCAGCGCCAAACCCATTATCCGCACATCGGATGGGGAGGGCATGGTCTCCCTGTCTCACTTCCAGCCGGAAGAACAGGCGTCCGTTTATGTTCGCTTTCCGGGACAGGAATGGGAGACCCGTCAACTGGTGATTCCCCGGGGTTCGGAACCTCTGATCATCACGCCGACTGATTCAAATCAGGCAGAAGGCGGATAACTGTCTCGATTCTGAAATCGTTGATCAGATTCATCACAACTGCGTAGAAGGTACGCGCTCAACCAAAACGAAAGAATGGAGAGTCAACATGCCATCGAAATTCAAGATAATAATCACGATGCTCGCTTTCACCCTGATGACTGCAGGCACCACGGTTGCCGACGACTCGGGAATGCTGCTCGAAGAGAGTTTCGAAACGGGAACCACAGCTCCCGAGCACTGGAAGCAGGGAGCCCGCCTGCCCGGTGTCCGCTATGTGTATGATAAAGGCCGAGGTAAAACCGGCAAACGCAGTCTCTCTCTGCAGAAGTCCGCGAAACGCTATTTCCCCATTGCCCAGTGGTACCGCCTGCTCCCCTGCGATGGCAAAGCCCAGACCCTGGAAATCAGCTGCCAGGTGAAAGCAGAGCAGGCTACGAAGGCCATCATTGATGTGCAGTTTCTGGATCAAAACCAGAAACTGAAAGGTCATCAATGGGCCTGCTACATCGGTGCCAAACAGGCCGGTGATGGACCTGTGACACATGACTGGAAAGAGTATACCGGCGAAGTCTCCGTGCCGGCGAATACGAGTCAACTCGTCATCGGTCTGCAGATCTATGGTCCTGGAAAAGTCTGGTTTGACGACCTGCAGGTGAAGCTCAAGGGGGAAGGCACCGCTGCCACTTCAAAGTCTCCCCAAACACGGAAGGTGAAAGTGGGAGATAAAGCAGGAGAGTACCTGCTGATTGCGCCGGAGAAAAAAAACTCTTCCGAAAAAACGCAGCCTCTGTTAATCGTCCTGCCCGGCGGAGACGGTTCTGCCGACTTCCACCCCTTCGTGAAACGCATCTATGAAAATGCACTCAACGATCAATTTATCCTCGTACAACCCCTGGCCAGAAAATGGACCGACTCACAACAGATTGTCTGGCCGACTTCGGACAGTAAAACGCCAGGCATCGGCTATACTACAGAGGAACTGATTGCTGCCATCATTAAAGCCCTGGAAAAAAACTATCAGCTGGATCAAAAACAGATCTACCTGCTCGCCTGGTCGTCCGGCGGCCCAGCCGCTTACGCCACACTCCTGCAAAAAGACTCTCCCGTCAGCGGTGCATTGATTGCCATGTCCGTCTTCAAACCCGAACAACTGCCTGATCCCGCGAACGCGCGCAAACGCAGCATCTTTCTGCTGCACTCACCCCAGGACCGAATCTGCCCCTACTGGATGGCGGAGCAGGCACAGGACCAGTTGACCAAAGCCGGACTGCGGATCACCCTGGTCAATTATCCGGGCGGTCATGGCTGGAAAGGGAACGTGTATGGCAACATCCGCGAGGGCATCCACTGGCTGCAGCAAGCTCCCTGACCTCACACATCTTTTAATAAATTAAAAACAGTTCTTGACGGACTGCCGTGCCTCCATTACCATCTTTTAATGAATTAAATATTATTCCTGAATCACCCGGCAGGTTCCTCTGACCTGCCTGCAGGGAGCAGATTGATGGCACGTCCCGTCTCCGAACATCCGACCGATCTCGAGTTGGAAATACTTAAGATCCTGTGGTCAACCTCCCCGCTTACCGTGCGTGAAGTGCGGGATCAACTCGAAACCAGTGCCGCCCGGCCTCTGACTCACAGCTCTGTGATCACGATCTTAAATATCATGTATCGCAAGGGTTATGTGAAACGCGAAAAAGCCGGCAAGTCGTTTCAGTTCTCCCCGGCTCAGGAAAAGCAGGCCATTACCGGCAGCATCATGGGCGACCTTCTGACACGCGTCTTTGAAGGATCTTCAACGGACCTGGTGCTGAATCTCCTCGAAACGGCTGAGCTGGACTCTGATGAGCTCACCGAACTCCGCAAGCTGATCACACGCAAGGCAAAGGAGCTGAAACAATGAGCTGGCATCACCTGATCGACCCGACGTGGAACAGTCAACTGTGTCTGACACTCTTGCACTCCTTCTGGCAGATTATCCTGCTGACCCTGCTCGTCTGGTCCATTGACCGGCTCTGGAAATCAATGCGCGTCGAACAGCGCTATACCCTTTACGTCTCAGCATTGATCCTGGCCTGTCTTACACTGCCGGCCAACTTCCAGTGGCTGCGTCTGTCAAATTCCGACCAGACCAGCGTCAGCCAGACTGCAGCTCTCACGACAACCGCACTAACGCAATCCGTTTCGCCTGCTGCCCAACCGGATATGGGGGCATCGGCTCCGCCTCTCCCCGTTCCCGCTGAATCGATACCACCTCAAACTGCAGAACCCCTCGAACACCAGGCAAGAAGTCCACAACTGACAGCCCGCCTCTCTGCAGCAACTGCTCCGTTTGACTGGCGTCTACTGACACCCTGGATTGTTGGCTTATACCTGGCAGGCGTTGTGCTGATGCTGGTACGGTTGCTTGCCAGCCATTTTCGAATCGTACGCGTCCGAAAAACGGCCACTCTGATTTCGGAAGGTCCCTGTGCTGAAATGCTCGCGCGTCTCTCTGCGCAATGGAACCTCAAAGTCCGCCCTGGCGTGCGTCGAACAAATTGTAGTCCCCCAGGTGACAGGCCTGCTCCGGCCGACAGTACTGCTGCCAGCCTCCATATTGAGCAGTCTCTCCGCTGGCGAACTGGAACTGATTCTGGCCCACGAACTGGCTCACATCAGACGACATGATCTATGGGTCAATCTCCTGCAGCGTCTGGCGGAAGTGGTTCTGTTTTTCAATCCGGCACTCTGGTACCTCAGCCACCGCATCAGCCTGCTCCGCGAATACTGTTGTGATGAAATGACCTGCCAGAATAATACCAACGAACACCGTCCGCTCACAGAGGCACGCGTAGCCTACTCAACGGCTCTACTCCGGGTTGCGGAGCTGGCACATCGGAGCCGGCTTTCCGAACAGCAACTGACCTCGCTCTCCGCTGCCGGCAGATCGCCGTCGGAAATACGCCGCCGCGTTGCACGTCTGTTCGGAGAGCCGCTGAACGAACCGCTGCCCGTTTCGCGGGGCGGCATCTTTACGCTGCTGATCTTGATGACCGCCCTGCCGGTAATCTTATTTCTCACGACAGCCACGGCGCAGACCGCTGAGCAGAAACCACCTGCTGACAAAGGAGACGTTAAAACAGCTGACTCAAATCCGGAAACGGATTCAGAAAGGCTCTTTCAACTGAAAGTCGTCGATCCTGCCGGCAAACCGGTGCCCCATGTGACGGTCGAGATCCGCAGCGATCCTGCCCCGACCGCAAAACAGATTGTTCGCGGCAAGTACTTACGCAAAGCGACTTACGGCCCATTCGCCCAGACGAACGATCAGGGAGAACTCTTCATCAAAATCCCACACGAGATGAAGCGGTTTAACCTCAGCATCAAAAAACGGGGGTTCGGTCCTTACTGGGCCGGTTGGAATGTCAGCGAATACCCGCAGGCCGTACCTGACGAATTTACCGCGATCCTCGATCAAGGCTGGTCGGTCGGGGGCATCGTGGTTGACGAAGCGGGTAAGCCGATCAAAGGTGCGAAAGTCTCTCCCAGCGTGAAATTCAAAAAACGTCCTGGCGATACCAGCACATTGGGGGTCGGTACGAAACTCACTACCGACGCGGAAGGACGCTGGCGCTATGATTTTGTTCCGGGATCAAAACCGGATCTGCACATTGATGTGAATCATCCCGATTTTCGTTCCTGGAGAGGACGACTCTCGCGGGGCAAATATGGCCTCAAGCCAGACCAGAGTCCGACGCAACAGACCGTCCTCAAACGGGGCCTGTCATTCACAGGCACCGTGACGGATGAAAACGGGAAACCGATCGCCGGTGCCCTGATCCGCACCAAATTTCTGAATGACAAGCGCAAAGCAACTACCGACGAGCATGGCGTCTATGTACTTTCAGGATGCGAACCGAGTCTCGTGCGCGTGGTCGCCTCTGCAAAAGGTCGTGCCCTGGAAATGCAGGAAGTCCGCGTCTCTCCAGACATGGACCCCGTCGATTTCGTCCTGAAGCCAGGCGGGCATATTCGGATCCGCGTAGTCGATGAACAGGGGAAAGGGATCCCGAAAGCACGTATCTTCTTCCAGCGCTGGCGAGGGCGGATCGACTATTTTGAGTTTGACCACATCGGCCAGTACGCCGACAAAAACGGTGTCTGGGAATGGAACGAAGCCCCCCTTGATGAATTCCGGGCTGATATCTGCCGTCCTGGGGGAATGCAACTTTCGGAAGAACCATTGGTCGCCCGGGAAAAAGAATACGTCTTCACTCCCCCTCGTGCGCTGGTCGTCTCCGGTCGCGTCGTTGATGCCAAAACAAAACAGCCCATCAAAAAATTCCTCGTCACACCGGGTCTGCGTAACAGCAACCCTCGTATCGGGATGAACTGGATTCCCCGAGACAGCTTTGAAGCCACCGACGGCACATACCGTGTCCGGCTGACTCATGATTATCCTGCCCACCTGGTACGGATTGAAGCCCCCGGCTATCAAATGGCGATTTCACGCGACATTCAAACCGATGAAGGTCAAATCAACGTCGACTTCGCGTTGAAACCAGCCGGAGATATCGCTGCGACCATTCTGACGCCGGACAAAAAACCTGCCTCCAATGCCAAAGTCGCGCTCGGCGTCAAAGGTTCCCAGATCAGCGTCGAAAACGGCAAAATCGACGATAGTTCTACGAATGCCACACAAGTCCGTGCCGATGAAAAAGGCCGTTTCCACTTTTCCGCGCGTCAGGAACCCTGGCAACTGGTGATCACACACCCTGCCGGCTTCGCCCACTACAAGTCCGACTCCGGCCCACTTCCTGACCCACTCTTGTTGACCCCCTGGGCACGTGTGGAAGGCGTATTCAAAATCGGAGAGAAACCCGGGGCTAATCTGCCCCTCACGATCATGACCCAGGTCACTTTGTCCTATGGTAAGGATGAGCCTAATATTTTCACTCATCACGATGTGACCTCAGACCAGTTGGGGAGATACGTATTTCAACGGGTCTGGCCCGGGAAAGGTCGTATCAACCGCCGACCCATGCTGCACGGGACAAACGGTGCCATGGAAGTGACCTCGGCAATCCGGATCCCCCTCCAGCTGGTTCCCGGGAAAACCATTACCCAGGACATCGGCGGTACGGGCCGGGTTGTGACTGGCAAACTGGCTCCCCCTGAAAAGTTCAAAGGAAAACCCCTCTGGCAGTTCGCCATGATTGACGGACGGCGCTTTCTGAATCCACCTCCCGGGATCATGTCGGCCGAAGACCTCCAGAAAGATCCCCTGAAGTTCCGTGAATGGTTCAAGAAATGGAAAGAATCTGATAACTTTGAGGCAGAAAAAGTCATCTACCAGAACTATAAGGACGCGAGAGAAAAATTACTCGCCGAATCTCCCAGTTTTTTCGCGACTGTGGGCAGTGACGGTTCCTTCCGCATCGACGATGTGCCGCCGGGAAACTATGCGCTGAGTGTCGACTTTTACCAGAACCGCGTTGGAAGGCTCAAAAATTATATCTTCACCGTTCCCCCGGCTGATCAGTCAGAGCCTGCGGAATCCGTCGACCTGGGCACACTCAACCTGGAATAAACCTCTTGCGTAAACAGTTCTGTTGAACCCCCGTCTGAAAATACGTGTCGACTCTTTCAGCCTCTTCCCTCGACTCGAAACAGAAGATTGAGCCCGTCTGTCAAGTTGCCCGATTTGACTGTGGAAAGAGCCTGAACGGAAGATTACAATCTGACTATCAGTGACCCCATTCCCGAAATCAGTCTGACCGAGCAGACTCGCTATAGAGCTAGATACATTCGCTATGACACACATCATTGGTATCGATCTGGGCACCTCCAATTCCCTGTGCGCCATTTTTGAGGACGGCGCGCCCAAACTTATCCCCAACGCCCATGGTTCAGTGATTACTCCTTCGGTCATCAGTATTTCCGACGACGACCGTGTGCTGGTCGGCACTGCCGCTAAAGAGACCCGCGTCACTCAGCCCGAGCGATGTGCCTGGGTGTTCAAGCGGTTGATGGGAACGGATCGCAAAGTCGAAATCGGCGGGCAAGTCTTTACAGCAACGGAGATGTCCAGCCTGGTATTACAGTCCCTGAAGCAGGACGCGGAAGCTTACCTGGGCGAGGAAGTCCACGACGCCATCATCACGGTGCCCGCGTATTTCAATGACCACCAGCGGAATGCCACCAAACAGGCCGGTGAGCTGGCAGGCCTGAATGTCCGCCGGATTATCAACGAACCGACGGCAGCGGCGCTGACCTATGGTTTTCATGACAGACAGGCCGAGAAAAAGCTGATCGTCATCGACCTCGGCGGTGGCACCTTCGATGTGACGGCAATGGAAGTATTCGAAGGAACGTTGGAAATCATCTCGACCGCCGGCGAGAGCATGCTGGGAGGTGAAGATTTCACCAACCGTATCCTGGCGAAAGTGCTCACCTCTCAGAAGCTGCAGGTCGAGATCGCGGAGGTCAAACATCCCCTGCTGGTCAGTCGGCTCAAGCAGGAATGCGAGACAGCCAAATGTACCCTCGCACGGGAACCGGAAGCCAAAATCCGCATTCCCAATCTGCAGGGAGAAATGGAAGCAGAGGCCCCCACTTACACCATTACCCGTGAAGAATTTCAGCAGATCGTCGACGCGCTGGTCAAACGGCTGGCACGCCCGATCGCCAAAGCGGTCCGCGACTCCCGCATCGCGCCACAGGAATTCGACAGTGTCATCCTGGTCGGGGGAGCAACGCGAATGGAAGCCGTCCGCGGATTTATTCGCGAGTTTTTCGGCGTCGAACCGCTGTGCACGCATAACCCGGACGAAGTGGTAGCTCTGGGAGCTGCCGTGCAGGCCGCTCTGATTCAGGACGACCGCGCAGTCGAAGATATGGTCATGACGGATGTCTGTCCCTTTACGCTGGGCACTGAAGTTATCAAAGAATTCGGACGCCGCCAGGTGAATGGTTACTATCTGCCGATCATCCATCGCAATACGACGATCCCGGTCTCACGTGAAGAAGTTGTAGGCACAGTCGAACCCAATCAGCGCGAGATGACCATCAACATCTACCAGGGTGAAGGCCGCAAGGTCGAAGACAATCTCTTCCTGGGCACCTTGAAAGTCAAAGGAATCCCGCCAGGACCCTCAGGCAAGCCGGTGCACCTCCGCTTCACATACGACTTGAACGGCATCCTTGAAGTGGAAGCCTATATTCCCGAGACCGGTACGAAGTTCAAAACCGTGCTGACCCAGCATGCGAAACTGACATCCAAATCCGAGATTGATGCCGCCGTCAAAAAACTGCAGAAGCTCAAATTTTATCCGCGAGATGACGTCAAGAACCAGCATCTGGTGCGATATGCCGAACGGGTGATTGGTGAAGTCAGCCCGTTTCAGCGTGATGAACTAGAATCATCCATCGACTTCTTCGAGCAGGCTATGGCTTCGGGAGATCGTGATTTTTTTGAACAGGCAAAGCAGAACCTGCTGACCTCACTGGCAGCACTCGGGTTCTGTTACGATGAGGATGATCAGGAATTTCAGGTATGACGGATTCTGTTGAAACCGACTACCTCAGCCGGTTACTGCAGTTAAATCCGCTGGGGCAAACCGAAGAAATCCTGGCCCGGCGCCATCACTTTCTGAATCCGAAATCGTCCGCGCGACTGTTCCTGGATGATCAGGTTCTGCATTTCTCAGACCGGAAGCAGCAGACACGCAAAGAACTGGAAGCCATCCGCAAGAACTTCTGGCGAATCGATGCCCCATCGCTGCTGGAACAGCTGGAGGCACTGGACGTAGATGAGTTCCCCGATCTCGGGTTTGCCGTCAGTCGCCTGAAACAGGTGGCCGGTCTGAAAGGTTCGTTTCAGCGCCTGCAACACCACCACACCTGTTTCGATGAGTTTTTCGAACAGTTCAGTCGACTGGTGATCGCCGCCCCGGACGAAGCGGAAAAACTCCGCACCAGCAAAACTGAGCTCACCGATTTCGAACTGGCTGATTTCGATCTGCATTCACCCCGGGACTTCCGCCGGATCGCGGAAGTCATTCGCAAGGAATTTCCGGAACTCTATGAGCTCGAAAAATACTGGTTGAACCAGATCGCCACTTCAGGTAAAGCGCAGTCCTCAATTAACCGCACGGTGCATATCCTGCATTTCCTGATCAGCGCCGCCCTGATTCTGGTGGTGGGACTGGGACTGACGTATCTTCCCGAGATGACAGTCATCGTCACCCTGGGCCTGGTGCTCCTGTTCGGTGTGACTCGGCTGATCCGACGCTTCATTGAGAAGAAAAGGGGTTCTTCATGAGCGATCCAGGCGAACCTCAGTGGGACCTGTTACCAGATCAGCCCGAACAGTTTTTCTCACTGTCGGGCGAGTATGACGTCCGCGATCTGAAACGCAGCTATAATGCGCTGATCAAACGCTTTAAACCGGAAAAATATCCCGAAGAATTTCAGCGGATCCGGGCTGCTTACGAACGGCTCAACGATGCACTGCGCTATGGAGAAACCCCTCACCAGGGAACCATTCCATTAGAATCACAATTCGACTGGTCAAGCCTGCCTGTGCCCGGCCAGCAGCCGCGCGATCTGCCTGAGGACCAGACGCCCGTCTCACCGGCTGGCTCCAGCCAGGAAGACCCGAATTCCGAATCCGCCCCGTTGATTGAATTCCTGGAGTTGCACGAACGGGTGAAACAGGAACCGCTGCCGGAACTCTACGAGGATCTCAGATCCCTGCCGCATAAAACACCCTACGATTATTACGCACTGGCACTGATCTCCGATCTGTTGTCGGAAGAAGAACTGTCTTTCCCGCTGTGGCTGTTGAAAGGCTTGAAAGCCCACCCGGAAGAGCCGGCCCTGTTTGAGTTATTGCATCAGTATTTTCTGACCAACCAGACCATCAACGGGCTGGGGAAGCTGCTGGTGCAGACATCGCGGATCATTCGCAATGACCGGTTTTATTATCTGACAGAAAATGCCTGGGACCTCCTGCTCAGAGAGGTTCCCTTCAGCCGGTTTCGGCAGGTTCTGGAAACCTGCGAGTCAAATCTGCTCGATCATCGTGTCGATCACATGCTGGTTTTTTATGTGCATCTGCTTAAAGCCGCGCTCTGGAAAGCGGATCCCGGCTGGATCCGGATGACCCTGGCACAGATCGACGAATACCACGAGCGGATGACTTTCTGGCTCGAACAGGAATACGAGTTTCTGTTTTTGATCCGCAGCTACCAGGAACAGCGGGAGGAATTTTTAAAAGGGGGACCGGTCAGAAAGCTCATCGATCAGACGATCATTGATTACTGCACGCAAAACGAACAGACAGCGGATCGCCGTTTTCTGGAATGTCAGCTGACGCTGGTTTCGCAGCGGGATGAAGTTCTGGAAGAGTTCGATGTCCCCTCTCGGAACTGCGAAACTGTGGTCTACCTCTGGGAGACCATCGCCGCTGATGTCTCACAACGGATCGACACCGACTGGCTGCCGGACGATCCTGCCACGCTGCAGGAACAGACTTCTCAACTGGCGGGCCGCCTGTTTGCCGAAGGTGAAGGTGCCGAATACCGCAAGGCGGTCAAGATCCCCAGACTGGCGTTCACACTGATCTTCCTGATCTCAATGCTCGTGATCATGCTCTGCCTGATCAACAAATCAGATTCGATCTCCGGGACCCTTTTGATCGTGGGCTTCCTGTTTCTGTTCAACGGTGTGGCCTTCATCATCAGTCACCTGTTTACCGATATGGTCACCCAGGAATTTTATCTTTCCTGGTGGCGTCGACAGCTGATGACCTTCTACCAGTCACACTGGTTTCCCCTGCCCTACCTGGCTGCAGAATTGAAACGCCTGAACGGAACCCGGATCGACAATCAGAAATTCCGGGGACTGGGAGAAATCGCACACATGGTCCGCAATGATGCAGGCCTCTGGTTTTATTCGACCGCCCAACGGCTGCTTTCTGCCTGCCAGTAAAAGTGCTGCAGCTTAACCAGGGAGGGAATCCATTACACCTCCACCGGACCGATAAGCACGCTCGACTCGATATTGGTCAGCTGGAACTGATTCCGCATGATGACTTTGTCTTCCAACGCAATCGCAGCTTGAAAATCGAAGATGCCGCTCAGCCGTTCGTTCAGATGCACCCGGATTTCCAGCTGATCCCCGGGTCGGGCAAAGCCCTTAAAGCGGGCCTGTTCCACTTTCACCAGCACACCCAGGGCATACTCATTGAAGTGGGGATCGTGAGTGTTGTACTCCGGCATCGGGTTGTAGCGGGCCGCGATCAGTATCCCCGCCGACTGCGTCGTCATCTCCTGCAGCATCGCCCCCGGCACCACCGGCGCTCCCGGAAAATGCCCCTGGAGAAAGTACTCATCACCGGTGATCCGTCGGGTCGTGATAATCTCTGTATCCGAAATCGACTGGATATCATCGACCATCAGATACGGAGGCCTGTGGTGCAGATAGTCTTCCACGGACGGAAATTCGTGCCGGTATGTTTTCATGATCGGGTCTTTCTGAATAGTAATGGAACGGTACCGAAGTAGTTCTACTCAGAATTCCGAATTTGGGTAGCCTTTATTTCGAGGAGAAAACCAGGGAACGAGAAATCGATGCAGTTTAGATGCGTGAGTGTTTCAGGAGTCAGACCCGCTTGATCATATGTGCACATGCAGATAAACTGAAACTCTCATTCACTTAAGAGATCAAGACCAGAGAGGAGAACTGATGGCAATATTTATCTGCGCCCAGTGCGGACATACCGAAGAAACACCAGATGAGTTTATCGGCAAAAAAGCGCGTTGCCTCAGCTGTCAGACGATGGGAACGATCCAGCCCAAACCACCCGAACCTCAACCACAAATTCCTGAGCCTCTTGGAAAGGAAACGAATACCAGTCTCCCACCTCAGGATTTCATAGAAACCGAAACTCCTGTAACGAAAACGCCGACGACTGCTCTTAAAACGCAGTCTCTTTCACTTGTGCTTGTCATACTGGTGTCATCGATCCTTGTAGTCCAACTTCTCAGCATCTTGCTCAACGCTTCCACTACCCCTCAATGGGAATATAAAATTGTCTCACCAAAAGACTCAGTTTTAACTGACGAACTCAATGAACTGGGGACTCAGGGTTGGGAAGTGGTGACTGCCAGACGTGCCTCGGGCTATAATGACTCATTCTCATATGAAATGATTCTGAAACGTCCCCGATAAATCTGGTACCATAGACCAGACAACTGTCATATTCCCTTTTACGGAGAAAAGGAACCATGCGGATTCTCATCGTCGGAGCCGGTATTGGAGGCATGACCCTGGCGGCCCTGTTGAAGCAGCGGGGATACCACCCTACGCTCATCGAACGGGCTGCCAATTTTGATCACGCCGGTTATATGCTCGGTCTCTGGCCGCTCGGCTATCGTGTGCTGCATGGATTGGGGCTTTACGAACAGTTCGCCGCCGAGACCCTCGAATGCAAACATTATGAAGTCCGCGACAATCATGGTGAGCTCGTCAAGCACTGGTCGATGGCGCCGATCTCCGACCGCTTCGGCCCCAATCTGAGCTGCACGCGTCCCCAGTTAGTCAAGCTCCTGCATTCTGCCATCGACGATCTCGACCTTCGTTTCAATACCACACTGGAAACACTGGAAGACAACGGCGAAACGGTCACCGCATCATTCAATGATGGCAGTACCGAAACCTTCGATCTCGTCGTCGGTGCCGACGGCATTCATTCGAAGGTCCGCCAGATGATCTTCGGCGAGCAGCCTTACTACCACACCAACTGGGGGGGCTGGGTCTGGTGGGTCGACCTCGATCAAGTCCCCCCAGGAAACCTTCGTCGAACACTGGGGTGCCGGCCGCTTCTTTGGCATCTATCCCACGACTGAGGGCGCGGGCGTCTACGCAGGTGCCCCGGTGACAGGCGACTTCGAACAACAGGGACCGGGCCGCAGCAATCGTATCAAAGAACAATTCGCCGGAATGGGAACGCTCGTTGATACCTGCCTGGAAGCGCTCCCCGACGACAGCGAAGATCTGTTCTTCTGGAAGCTCTCTGACATCCGCGCCCACGAATGGACCCGGGGCCGCGTGGTCCTGCTGGGAGATGCCGCTGCCGGATTCCTCCCCACCGCCGGCATCGGTGCTTCGATGGCCATGGAATCGGCGGCGGTCCTGGCGGATGAATTGTCCCGCACCAACACACAGTTCCTGGAGCACGCGCTTTTGCTATATGAAAAACGCCGCAAGCACCGCGTGGAAAGCACCCAGAACGACTCCCGACACCTGGCGAAAATGATGTTCATCAAATCCGCCACCGTCGCCCACATCCGTGACGTCGCCACGAAATTCTATTCGCTGGAGCAGCTGGCCAGTTCGATTGCAAAGGCGTTTGACGAACCGATCTGACTTTGGTTTGAATTATCACTCCCCGCGATTCACCCGGTTATTATCCTCCGCCCGCGCCTTCTCAATCGCCGTGCGTTGCTCGTCGTTGTAGAAATCGGTGGTCAGCGGTTTGCGTTTCTCACCGGAAAGGGCTTCCATCAGCTGCAGCAGTTTGTCGACAATCTGCGGTTCCGCCTGAACTTCCAGGCCGGCAGTGCGGGCGGGCCAGGTGGTGTAGCCGCCCAGGTAATGCTGTTCGGGAGGCGGAATGTAACCGGCGGCTCCGTTGGCCAGGCCCATGTTAAAGGTCTGCTTAAACGGACTCTGTGCTTTGAGCTTGAGCCCGGTAATACCATACACTTCATTGGGAATCGCCGTGATGCCCAGGTCGCCGATGCGGATGACCTGCAACACGATCTGCTCCTGCGGATGTTCCTTAATCCATTGGGCCTGCTCCGCGTATACTTCCGGCTTGGACTTGGGTCGACGCTCACCCCGTTCGTGGTTCAATTTATCCGCCCAGGCCTGACGTGCCTGGTTCGGCAACCGTCGTTTGATCAATAGCCACGATTCGGCCATCATCACTTTAGGCTCCTCGCTCGCATATTCAATCTGCTGATACGCTTTCCAGGCAATGTCCGCCAGTTCGCGGGAATACTGATCGATCGAATAATCAGTACGGCGGGGCGCTCCGTAATTCATCCACTGCAGATCGCCGGACGTCCCTTGAGACATGGCGGTTACGAACGGCTTCTCTCCCTGACTACCGATTTTCTGTTCCAGCAAATCACAGAACTTGCCATAATAATCGGAAGAAAATCCGCCCCGCGCCCCGAAATAGTGCATCGAGTAATTCGCCAGTAGACCGATCGGTCGCTTCCCGTCGGCCGACTGAATACTGAGCAGCGACAGCCCCGTATCAGCGGGACCGGCCGGACCAGTGAATTCCGGATTCTGATAGCCGGGATGCATGATCGCCCGCACGGTCTTATCACCAAACGGATCGACGCCAGGCTTGTCGGGCTGTCGTAACCAGCGACGGCAGTGTGTATGTTCGGGGGCATCGATCACGGTATAACCGACCCGCGCCGGTTCCAGGTTGGCATACGCCTGCGCGATTCCTTCGGCCAGCTTCGGCGGCAGGAAGCGTTCGTAGTTCGGATCACTGCGGGTTCCCAGGCAAAAATTCATCACGCTGGGGGCAGAGTGCGTATGCGTGGAGGCGATCAGGATCCGATGACTGGGAATCCCCGTCTTCTTATGGGCCAGCAGTTTGGCCCGTTCGCAGACATCGCGGGGAATCATACAGGAGTCGACCACGACGATCGCGATCGCCGCCCGATCATTTTTCAACACAAAACAGCGGGCTTTGAGCCGATCCAGCACGTTCTCCTGATTCTGTTCCAGAAATAAGCCGTTCTGAATCGCAGGCAATGTGGGAGGTGTCACATCCACCGCAGCAGCACCCGCGGAGAGTCCGCATTCGGCGGGGGTCGTCATTCCCAACAGCCCAGCAAGCAGGATCAGTCTGGTTGTCATTCGTTGTACGGATCGCATCATGGTCAGCATCCCTTGATTAACGCCGGTTTACTTTTCTGATTTCGTTTTGCGGGCACGCAGTTTCGGTGCGAGATATTTCGCCGTTTCGTCGGCAATCACATTGTACCCTGCCAGGTTCGGATGCCGGTCCGAGTACCAGCCGGGCAGGTGCCCCAGGATTGGATCCAGCTCATTAGCCATCACAACCACCCGACCGCCTGAAATAAATGGTTTGATCAGGTCCTGGTATTTTGCAGGAACTTTCTCCACGGGATACCGGCGGTAATTGAGCATGTTCTGCCCCTTCTGCAGTTCGGCAGCGTACCGCGGGTAGATGTCGAACACCTCCAGACCCTCTTCTTTTGCGACCCCGAACACCAGATCGTTGATCTCTTTGCTCACTTCTTCATTGGCAAACGGAATCACCGTCATCGGGATCAGCACCGCCTGCGGGTGGTCCTTGCGGAGACGGGCCAGCAGTGCGTGGAAGTCTTTGGGAAAGTTTTCCGTGAAGTCTTCCCGCTTGGCCCGGTCATTTAAGCCATAGCGGATGAAGATATAATCCACGCCCGGCAGCTTGGCAGCGTCGCGATCATAGCGACCCGAATCGAACAGCCGTTTGATGTATTCGCCGCTCAGACTGGAGTTCACCACATGACAGGCCGGCAAATCTCCTTCCGCTGCCAGCAGCTGTTCGATCACGGATTCCAGGTGCGGCCCTTCCGGTTTCAGCCGCCGGGGAATGCTTCCCTCGGTCGTGCTGTCTCCCAGCAGGAGGATTTGAATCTTGCCTTCATGCTCCGCCCGGACAGAGGTCACGATTGTCAAAAAAAGGATGCACAACGGCAGTAGAATTTTGAGGGAGGGCATACGCAGTAAGTTCATCAGAGCAGTCCTGTCTGGTGGGTAAGTCGGAGAGTGTGTCAGGCAGCAAAACGTATTTCCTCTTATTATGCTCAACGGGCGCGGCAAGATCAATTTATCTATTGGTGGCTTGCCGCGCAAACCGGGGGCTGAGCGTTCAAGTGTAACGTATTCACCCTGAAAACACGCATTTTTCTACGTGCCTGACTGCCAACACTTTGTCGCAAAGTGTGAAGCAGACAGAACATCACTGGCATATCTTTTGCGGCTTTTCTCTCTGCTCCTGATGCGTGAATTTTCACCAACAACAGCGCAAGCAAGCTCACTTTATCAGAAAGGAATTTCCCAATGAACGATACCACAATTAAAAAAGTAGACGCTGCTCATTCTCCGCAGGGATCCATGGGACAGAAATACCTGGCATCCGGGGTTTCTCTTTCGATGCGTCTCTGGGAAGAAGAACCGGGGTCTGTCGACCCGCAACCGATGAGTCGGGATTATGAAGTCGTCGGCTACGTCATCAAAGGAACTGCCGAACTGGAACTGGAAGGCCAGAAGCTGCTGCTCAACCCGGGCGAAAGCTGGCTGGTCCCCAAGCATGCGGTCCATCGCTATCAGATCCTGGAACCGTTCGTCGCCGTCGAAGCGACAGCCCCGCCGGCGCAGGTCCACGACCGTGACAGTAAATAAGCGGTTATCGGAACGTATCTGAAATCGGCTTGTGTGATACTTCCGTTTCCAGATATGACTGGTCGCGGAAGTCAGTGCCTCCTAAAATTCATCAATGTAATATACTGGATTGAGGGCATTGGCATCCATGACGCACCGAAAATCAGAACTGCCGGAAAAACGCTGCGCCGCCTGCGGGCGGCCTTTTACCTGGCGAAAGAAATGGGCTCGCGTCTGGGAGGAAGTCAGGTATTGCAGCACACGCTGCCGTCGTAACAGAAAGCAGGCAGAGTGAAAATCGGCATTCTCTCAGACTCGCATAACCATCTCGAACGGACCGAGCGGGCTGTCGCACTTCTACAGGACGCGGGAGCCGAAGTGCTGTTTCACTGTGGTGATCTGGCGACCCCCGAAATCGTCGCCGCCTGTGCGGTACTCCCTTTCTATTTTACGTTTGGCAATCACGACTGCGATTCCGTCCCTCTGCTCGAACAGGCGGCCAAGGCACAGGGCGCTCATTGTCTGCAGTGGGGCGGCGAAGTCAAGCTCGCTTCAAAACGAATCGCCCTGGTGCACGGTCACATTACTCGCGATCTGAAAACCCTGCTGGCAGCCGAGCCCGATTACCTGCTCACCGGCCATTCACATCAGACCCACGATTTCCGGGAAGGCAGCACCCGCCGCATCAATCCGGGCGCCCTGTTCCGCGCCAAGGCCTTCACCGTCGCCACGCTGGATCTGACCACCGATGACCTGCAGTGGATTGAGGTACCGCGATGATGATGCCGAAATTTCATCTGAAATATAATCGCGCCGGCCTGGGATGCCTGTTGTTTTTCATCGGTACTCCTCTGGCATTGCTCCTGTTCTGGCGGCTGGCACCCTCCAGTTGGATACTGCGTTTTGAACTACAGAATCAGATGGGAAGGATGGCCTATGACACCAGCAGGTCAGCAGGACCAGAAGCAGTTCCGGTACTTCAGGAATACCTGGCTCATCAAAATCCAGGCACTCGAATCATGACGATCAACGCAACGGGTGCCTATATTGGATCTCATCAGGGAAGCAGCCAGTCTTTGATCACCACACTTTGTCAGCTGGCTCAGCATGACGCAAGCCTGTCAGTACAACAGCATTCAATCACCGCGCTCAGAAGTGTTTCTGGTACTTCAACCGAAGTCGACTTAACCGCTGTGAAACTGATGCATCACCAGAGCGAAGCCATTCGCAGGGAAGCCAAAGAATTACTGCTGATTCGCATTATCAGAGGAATTGATCTTTCACCTGAAGTTTGTACTGTTCGTGAGCAGTTAAGACCTGCACTCGATCGAGCAGATCCAGAAGGCTGTGCTGCCAAAATTCTCAAAGCATTTCTGGAAGAGTGTGGACCTGCTCAGAATGAATGATTTTTACATCTCCTGCTATTCCATATAAAAAGCTGATACTCCCATGTCCTGTGCAATTGCCAGTTGACGGGAATCGGGAGTGAAACAGAGGGCATACGCGGCAGAACGAATCCGGCCAGTTAGTCGAAGGTCTGTCGAATTCAGCACCAGCACTTCAGACCCCGTACAACAGGCGATCCAGTGGTTATCGGGTGATATCGCCAGGCACTTTCCATCTGCGTTGACATCAATGGGTGTTTTAAACTGCGACTTCTGCTGGTAGTCACTGCCCGCCCAGTCATACCTGCTGAGCCCATCAGAACTCAGCATGACGAGAAAACGACCATCTGTGCTCAAGATCACACGGGAGCCATCAGGGACTGCCATTTCCTGAATCAGATCAACTTTGATCGAAGGCGGACAGCGTCCGTGAATACCTGATTCTTCTGTCATTGTCAGAGTGCAGATTTTGGCCGGGCAATGCGAATCGTATGTGACAGCGATCCGATATTGATCATCCTCAATCCGGCACGCTGTAATGGAGCGACCGGAGGCGTCGTCACAGTCCAGGATAAGTTGGACTTCACCGTCAGCATCTTTACAAACAAACCCTCTCAAGTCAGCGCGTCGCAGCACAAATGGCTGACCGAAACCTAAAAAGTCTTTCAATGTATCGCCACCCGTCCCCACCACAAGTTCACCGCAACAGCTGACGTCAGTACAGCCGGCTGCGTAGATTGTTTTCCCGAGCAGAGTTCCCTCTTCTCGGGAGTAGATCATCAGATCCCGCGTTCCTTCTGAAGGGACCGCGAGTATCCGCTCATTATCGAGCCAGGCAATGGCAGGCAAAAAACTTTTGTCAATCTGCCACTTTCGTTGCTTCGATTTCAGATCGAACAATTCCAGCCGGTTATTCTTTACCCCGAGCAGACACTCGCCGTCGGGTGAGATCCGGATCTCATAATAATTTCCACTTTCCCCAGCGGGTAGAGACCAGGCGGCTTCAAAATCCGAACGAGTAATGACGAACAGTAACAAGACCAACACCGTCAAAATCGCCAGCAGAACAAACCACTTCCGGTTTTGAATGAACACCGCCAGACTCATCGTCACCCCCGAGGCACTCCCAGGCAAATCCGAAAGCCGTCGCGGGAATCGGAATAATAATCGCTCTTGAGCCCCAGGCGGACGGCACAGCGGGCGTTGCCGGGCACGTCGAAGTAGTTTCCGCCCCGGCAGACCGGACGACGATTCTGTTCCACTAAATAGACTTCTTCATGGCCTCCTTTTGGATCGAAGTGATCGAGGACAATCTCCCACACGCCGCCACACATGTCGGCCAGTCCAAAACCATTGCGGCCCATCTCACCATATTGATCGACGGGAGAGACAAACGCGAAGCCGTCACTCCAGGGGGCATTCGCCAGCGGCCAGATTTTGTTGCGGCCGGGCAGAAAATCGACCGCGGAAATATTCAGCCGACCTTCGCCGTCGCGCAGATCATCGCCCCACCAGAAATAATGGCTCTCCGTACTTCCCCCCCGGCAGGCATACGCCCACTCGGCTTCGGTCGGCAGACGATAGACTAACCCATCCGGCAGGCGCCCCGCTTTCTTTTCCCGCTCGGTAAGCCATTTGCAGAACGCGCGACCGTCGTTCCAGCTCACGCAGACCACCGGATAACAGTCGCGGAGGGGAAACCCGAAACCTGGATCCCGCCAGCTCTTGTCTTTCACCGAAATCCAGGGGTGCGGCGGCGCTTTGGCCGTGATCTTCCAGTTGGGATCAAAGACCTGCGTTTCTCCGCCTGGTTTCTCGGCATCGCTCACGTAGCCCGTTTCGGCGACAAACCGTTTGAACTGTCCCACACTCACCTCGGTGCGGCCCATCCAGAAACCGTCTTTGACCTGCATCGGACGGGGCATTTCTCCTTCGTATGATTCCCGCGTCGTGCCCGGCGTCGCACCTCCTTCAATGCCGGTCGCCCAGGCTTTCTCTTCCGGGGTACTGCCCATCATGAATTTGCCCGGCGGTATGTAAAGGACCTCCAGAGAAACCTCTTCGCCCAGATCAATCTGTTTTGAATCTCCCTTTGCAGACGGGTCGGCGGCCTGAGTTGTTTTCGTCACGGCAAGACTGAGCATGACAACAGGCAACAATAGATAAATCACGTTTGAGATTTTCATCGGGCGGGTCCTTTGTACGGCAGGTCAAAACAAGAAGGTTAAGAAAAATCCTACCAGAAGGTATCGGCCTGTCAACATGTTGTCTGAATCAGGTGAACTTTCCCGCAGGTTTGCCTGTCATTTCATCTGAGCTTGCTATACCCGCGGTGGCGCGGGATACTCGGACATCCGTTCGTGGGACTTGAGAGTGACTTCCGCGTAAGCTTCTGCAGCTTTTCAGCTCGTCGCTGTCTGCATTCCCCGAACGGATCTTTTTGACTCAGGAACTGACACTTGTGACAGACGGCACTTTTTCAACATCGTCTCCCGAACGAATGCGCCTGCGCGAACGGTGCGAGCGGGAAGACCTCGTGATGTTTATCAACTCCTGTTTCGCCGCGACGCGACAGAATGAGTACTACACCGACCTGTACCTCGCCACCGTTTCGATTGAATTCCTGCACCAGTACGTGCTGATCAATTACCGCTTACTTTATGCGCGGACGTTGTCAGCTGGCATCAATCATTTTAACCAGCAGCAGATTATCTTTAACCTGCTCCAGTCCGGCGCGCCGGCTGATCTCGCGCAGCGGACTGAAGAAGGAGCACTGATTGCAGCTGCCCTGCGCGGACTGCCTCCCAACAGGGTCTATGCGCTGTTTACCCGGCTGCAACAGAACCGGATTAACAACCGACGTACGCGGGCCGTGATCAAGTCCTATCTGGCCTGGCGGCGTGAACCGGAATTTGACGCGATCAAGTATCGCAACAAGTACCGCTCCGCAGCTGCGCACATTCATTGTCAACTCGACGAAGAACTGGGACGGTTTCTGTTTGATCATGCAAACCAGAAACCGTTCACCCGGCCTCTGCTGAATCAGTATCGCCAGGCGCAGTACAGTGCGGCTGCGATTTATGAACTGCCGTTTACGGTGGCGGAATCGCTGGCGCAGAAACATCAGGTCCCTCGCGAGGTCTTCCTGCAGAAGATCGAACCGAAAATGACGGCGGCAGAAAAAATGCGCTATCAGTCGGCTGCGGCGCGGACGAAAGGGGTCGAGATTGAATTTGACCTGAGCCGGGCCGGACTGACGAAACTGGCGCTCTATGTTCTTTCTTTAAAGCAGAGCGAACGTCAGGACCGGGCTGCGGAGCTGCAGACAGCACTGGAATCGGCGGCTGAGAAAGCCCTGCGGCGCGCTCCCCTGACGCTGGGACGCGTGGCGGCCGTGCTTGATCGCAGCCGGTCTACGAAGGGAAGTCGCGAACGACGAAACCGTCCCCTGGGCGTGGCACTGGCAGCCAGCTACCTCCTGCGAAAAGCGTCACGTGACTATCGGGCATTCTGGACGCCTGCGAATACAGAGGGAGAAGATGAGTTCCTGACACGACCGGCAGGACAGACGGCGCTGGCAGAACCGCTGCTCGATGCGCTGGACTGGCAGCCGGATCTGATTGTGATTGTCTCCGACGGTTACGAAAATGATCCTCCCCAACTGGTGGATCAGGTGGCCCGCGTGTACCGGGAAGCGATTGGCAAAGGGAATACTCCGGAGATTGTGCACATGAATCCGGTCTTCGATGCCGACCATTATTCACCGAGGCGGCTGGGGGCGACCATCCCCACCGTGGGACTGCGCGATGCGGAAGACATTCCCACCATGCTGGGATTCGCCCGTTTCACTGCGGGAACAACCACACTGGCGGATCTGGAAACGTATCTCGCTCACCGCGTTAACAGGATGCTGAACACTGATGAAACCTGAATCTGCAAAACCGGACGATCTGCTGGAGACCATCTCTCTGAAAGGCCTGACGCTCGCTCCTTCCCAGGTATTGGGAGGGGTGCGGCTGGCGCCCGTGTTGCG
This sequence comes from Gimesia panareensis, assembly GCF_007748155.1. Classification (GTDB taxonomy): domain Bacteria; phylum Planctomycetota; class Planctomycetia; order Planctomycetales; family Planctomycetaceae; genus Gimesia; species Gimesia panareensis. The sequence continues at coordinate 54,410 of NZ_CP037421.1, read as the reverse complement.
CAAACAGGTCCGTGAAGATCTGCGTCTGACGCGGCGGCCCTATCACGAGGACATCGCCGCTGTCCAGCTCGACAGCAAAACGGCTTACTATTCGTATATTCCGCACGCCTTTGTGGCAGACTGGACGAACGATGGTTCGCCGACAGTCGCCTACGGTACACAGATCCAACGTCTGCGAAAGCAGAAAAACAGTGATGGCCAGGTCCATGATCTGGGCTTCGCCACAGCGCGGGTGATGAAAAAAATGCGGAAACGGGAGGATCGCAATCGCCTGCGGTTCCTGCCGATGGATGTTTCACTGGAAGGATTTCTTTCACTGCACTTTGGCGGGCCCGATGTGATCTGGGAAGAATACTCCCGCGCCGCGATCCGCGACGGATTGAGTCCGCGCTGTGAAATGTCGGTTCCCGGTCGCTGGATCAAGGGGCTGGAAGATGCCCTCCGCGTTTTCGAGATTCACGAGAATCAAGTCGGTTCGCTGGTCTTTGTCGGCGATGCCCTGGCGTCGGCGTTCATTGTGCCTCATCCGGATGACTACCGGGACCTGCACGAAACGCTGCTGACTGATGATTTTGGAGAACTGCTCTACTTCTACGGACTGTATGCGCAGGAAAACCGACTGCATCCGGAGGACATCGACGCCGACCGCGTGCAGTCGTTGCAGGATCTGCGCAATGAAGTGGATCGCGTGCGCTCCGACTGGTCAGCGCTGCACACGCTGATGTCGGACAACCTTCTGGGGTGTCCGGTTCACAATGAGATGGTTTACCACATGGGACCATTTCAGCTGCAGCGATTCATGACGGAGCTGAACCCGAAAGCGGAAAACCATATCGGGGAAGCCATTGTGCGTAAAAATGGAACGCTGGAATACCTGAAATCATATCGCCTCTCTGCCGCCCAGTGCCGGCGAGCCTATCTGCTGATGCAGCTGGCCAATCACAACTGGTCCGTGGAGGCCTGCGCGGAGAGCCTGGATTGCACCCAACATGAACTGATTTACCGCCTGGAAAAAGCGGGCTTCGGGCACCTGTTCCACCCGCATGTGCGGGACAAAGTTCACAGCATGCTGCGGAATGACCCCTGGTAACCAGTGATTAACCCGGAATTTCAGTCCGCTGTTTGACAGACCGTCTGAGTGTTGTACCATTGGCCAATAGAGCAATCAGTAACGAATCATCAACCGACCGGGAGAACTATGGGATATCAAGCCTTCTACTGTTGCTACAAGACCGATGAAGTGGTCAGCCCGGAAGAAGCCTGCGAGATGGATCTGAACATCGCCGGGGATCGGATTCTCGAATTACTCCAGGGCGATGATGATTTTTTCGGGCTGATTGATGAGCATGACACCACTTTGCAGTTCATCCGCAACGGCGACTTGATCTGGATGGAAATTCCGATCCCTGACCAGAAAGGGAGTTTTGGAAAACACATTCCTATCGACGAAGTGGGACCGCTCATCGCCGGGCTACCTTCCCGGATTGATCTGAATGATTTTTCTGAAATGCGGTTTCAATCCTGGTAACTCAATCGCCAGCTCGCCAGCCTCGGCAATCGTTCCTCGCGCAGGGTACACTGCCGGGTAATTTGACGCTGAGCAACCCGCCTCCTATATTCGAAAAAGCAGTACTGCGGAATCAAAACGCGCAGTATGTCTTCCTTTATGAATCATAACACAGGTCGCTCAATGAACGTTTTCCAGATATTCCTCACCAGTCTGTTCATACTCAGTCTGACCTGCACCGGCCAGGCGGATCTCAACCTGTATGTCAAAGCCGATGCCGCTCCCCAGGGAGATGGCAGTCGTGATAAACCGTTCCGACAGATCGATCAGGCACGCGATACGATCCGTAAGTCCCGTCAGAATGGTCAGCTGAAAATGGGTGAATCGGCTACGGTTCACATTCAACCCGGCGTTTATGAAATCCAGAAATCACTCGAATTCCAGAAAGCGGACAGTGGTACCGCCGAAGCTCCCGTCGTGTATCGGGCGACAGAACCCGGTCGGGTCCGTATCCAGGGAGGCGTCAATCTGAACCCTGCCTCGTTTCAGCCGGTCACAGATGCCTCCGTCTTAAAACGGATTCCTGCTTCCGCGCAGAAGAAAGTTCGTGTCTGCGATCTGTCGAAAGTTTCTGCAGGCACGTTTGCAGAATTCAAACGCTCTTACCGCGGTGTCCCCGTCGGCCCCTGGCTGTATGTAAATAGTGCACCAATGACCCTCGCCCGCTGGCCCAATGCCGATGCAGACAACGGCGGCTGGGCCACCTTTTCCAAAGCGGTCGACAAAGGCCTGCCCGACCCCAAAGCCAAGGACCCGGCCAAACGGAAACTGCATCCCGGTGCGTTCGTCTTCGATGATCCGCGACCGGCCCGCTGGAACCTGCAGGAAGGGGTCTGGCTGCTCGGTTACTGGACCCACGACTGGAGCGATGAAGTCATCCGGATTGCAGACTACGATCCCAAACAGAAGATCATCCGGCTGGCTGCCCCGCACAATTACGGCATCATGGGGGGCACCTGGGGCTCCCAACAACGTCGCTTCTTCGCTCTCAATGTTCTGGAGGAACTGGATGCCCCGGGCGAGTGGTATCTCGATCGGAAACGAAAGCAACTCTACTTCTATCCGGATGGGAACCTGAAAGATACCTCGATCGTCCTGGCTACACTGACGCAGCCTCTGCTCAAACTGCAGGAGACAAAGCATATCCGTTTCGAGAATCTGAATCTGGAATTTGGTCACTCCGAAGGGGTTTCCCTGCGGAACACCGAAAACGTTGAACTGGCCGGCTGTGTGATTGCCAATCTGGCCAGTGGCGGCATCTCTGTGAACGGGAAACAGAATACCATTCGCAGCTGCGATCTATATCATTTAGGAACCCGGGGAATTTCTCTGTCAGGCGGTGATCGTAAACAACTCACCCGGGCCGACAACCGGGCGATCAATAATCACATTCACCATTATGGCCTCTTCCAGCGGACTTATGCCCCGGGCATCTACGCCAATGGCTGCGGACAGATTGTACGGAACAACTGCATCCACGATGCACCCCACAACGCGATTCTGTATGGCGGAAATGAGAACCGGTTCGAACGCAACGAAATCTATCGCGTGGTCATGGAGACCGGCGACTCGGGCGCCTTTTACACGGGCCGCGACTGGACCAGCCAGGGAAATATTCTCAAACATAACTTCATCCATAACCTGGGAGGCGGCGACGCAGAGCATGTAAATACGATGGGCGTGTACCTCGATGACTGTGACAGCGGCGACACGGTGGAAGGCAACGTGTTCTTTCAGACGGGCCGGGCGATCATGATCGGCGGCGGTCGCGATAATCCCATTTTGAATAATCTGGTGATCGACTGTCCCATCGGACTGCACATCGATTCGCGGGGGATGACCTGGAAACAGTGGAACGACCCCAAGTCATCCGGCTGGAACCTGGAAGCCAAGGCGGAAAAGATGAACTACAAACAACCGCCCTGGAGTGAACGTTATCCTCATCTGGCAAAGATCATGCAGGACTCACCCCGCGAGCCTTTATACGATCCCGTCCGCCGTAACGTTTTTGTGGACTGTACCAAAGAAGTCGCTCACTTTGACGGGAATGTCAAGAAGCTGCTCGACAAGTTTGAAATCGAACACAATCTGGCCGTCAATACGCGCGGCGCTGCACAGGGAATCGCACTGACGAAAGATCTCAAAGGCTTTACCAACCTGAGCGGATCTGCCGCGAAGCCGATTGCGCTGGGTATGACGAAAACCGCACAGGGGAAGCTGGAACTGCACCAGGATCCTTCCCTGCTGACAAAGCAGATCAGTTTTGAACCGATTCCCTTCGATCAGATCGGCCTCTACCGGGATGACTATCGCCGGGAACTGCCAGAGTAATCAGACTTCGCGAATCGTGAAGCTCAGACCTTGACTGGCTCGTGTTCCAGGACCGGTTGTTTCTCGACCTGCGGTGCTTTCTCCCTGGTCACCCAGTGATGCCGACTGAGCAGAAAGCAGATGATGCCGAGAAACAGGAACGTGGAAGTATGGTAGGTTCCCAGCAGCTCGCTGTAAAACTTACCCACGAACGCGCGATTGAGAACCAGTACCATGCAGGCGAAGACTCCGATGCCGATCTTCAAGGGCTTCGTGAACTGCTTGCGGCTCAGGGAGGAGCGAATCAGCAGATAGATTCCCGGGAAGATCCCCACGCAATGCTGCCCCCAGGTGACCGGTGAGTACAGCAGAATCATGATCGAAACCACCGCGCATTCCCAGAGGATGCGTTCGTCCGAACGATCATCGTAATGCCTGCGAAACAGCCACGCAACGAAGCCGAGAAAAGCCAGCATGCTTAGTGAAATGATCCGCCCCGCGGTGAGGGGGGGAATGTTGAGAAAATCCACATAGAGCGGCGTTTTCATCCGCGCTTCGTGGTCCAAGGGAAAATGCATCAGATAGCGTGCCAGTGAGACCCGCAGAGACATATTCGCGATCGGAACCGGTCCACAGATTCCCCGGGAAGGATCCTTCTCTTTGAAACCATGCATGACATTATTCACCCAGTGCTGATAGGTATGCACGGATTCGGAATATCCCAGTTTCATGATCGGAGACAACGTGAAACAGGCGGCGGCCAGAAAGGTCAGCCCCGCCATCTTCCATTCCCGCTTGAGAATAAACCAGGCCCAGAACAACGAAGGCGTACATTTCAGCGCCATCGCGAAACCGAGAATCAGACTCCCGCGAAATTCCTTCTTTTCCCGCCAGAAATACACGGCCAGCCAGGCGGCGGCTACCAGTGCCAGATTGATTCCGCATTCCAGCATGTCTCTGACGAGGTAGCGGCTGGAGAGCAGGATGGCGATCGTCACCGTCCAGAACAGTTCGTTTTTACCCAGCGGAAAATGAACTTCGCTCAGTCGATTTAAAGTCCGGACCAGCAGATACAGCACCAGAAAAAACAGGGGATAGACCAGCAGATACGCGGTCTCCATGGGAATCCAGGCCAATACGGAATGCACAAAACCCCAGAAAGGAGGGTACGGGTAATTAATGTTGTCCGTATAGAGAAATTGTCCGGTCGCGATGAAATGACCCGAGAGCCAGTGCAACGGAAAGTCGCCGGGAGGACGCCGGGCAATGCGGATGAACTGGATGACAGAAACGATCACCGCCAACACAATACAGCAGGTCCGCCAGATCCTGTTATGTCTGTAAAACAGCTCCCTGATCAAAATCGCCTCCCTGCGAATAGACTTGTGTTGCTCTGATGTCGTGATTTATATACAAATCCCCCTCTTCTCATAAAGAGTAGTTATCGGAAACAGATCAGGAGGCATAACACTTCAGATGCTGAGACAAATTTCAGCTGACGGGTGTTCCCTATCTGCTGCTCATAACGGGGTCTCGAAATCTTTGGGATATTTTTAGCCCAATCAAATAAAAAGTTTGCAATATTAAATACAGCTTATAAACTGAAACTCATAACACCCTTCGCTTATATGTCTATATTCGAGTCAACACTTCAACGAGCCAGAACAATTCAGTACAACTTAGTTTCACCTCTATTCTGAAGAGAAACTCTGTACCACGTTCTGACCTCAAACCTTTTCGAATCAGTGCGCATTGTTACAAACTCACCCTCGTTTGTTGCGCATGCGCATGCAGTTTCTGGAGAATCCATTAATAGCTGAGGCACGAATTAGCAGCTAAAAAACGACAAACAATCAGACGACATTTCATACAGATTTTCATATCTTTTTTTTACGGTTTTTATCGGAGAATCGTCATGAAGAAAGTTACTGTAACATCTCTTCTGTAAATTATCTGTGTGGCGGAGTGGTGCTTGTTATTTGAGCGTAGCGAAAATAACAAGCACCACTCCGGCGAGCCCTTGAAAGGGTGGGCCAGATCGGTTTCTTTTTAATGTTTTCCACAACAGAAAAGGAACTCCAACCATGGCCCACCAACAACAATCTAACAACATTCTCGACGCTGTCCAGCTCCTGGCCGATCATGGATTCGATGAAATGTCGCAAGCACTCCAGATCCTGTTCAACGAAGCGATGAAGCTGGAACGTTCCGAATACCTCGGTGCCGAACCGTATCAACGCAGCGTAACGCGCCGTTCTTATGCCAACGGGTTTCAAGCCGAAATCAATTCCAAAGTCGCCTCGGAAAGCTGGAACTGCAGGTGCCCCAGACACGCGACGGCGACTTTTATCCCTCTGCACTGGAGCGCGGCGAACGGAGTTGAACGCGCACTGAAGCTGGCAATCGCTGAAATGTATGTTCAAGGCGTCTCTACCCGTAAGGTCGCCAAAATCACCACCGAACTCTGTGGCTTTGATGTCACCAGTACACAGGTCAGTCGGGCAGCGAAACTGCTCGACGAAGAGCTGGAAACGTGGCGTAATCGACCGCTGGGGCAGGTGGAATACCTGATCCTCGACGCCCGCTATGAAAAAGTTCGCGTGGAGGGCAGCGTGCGGGACTGTGCCGTGCTGATTGCGATCGGCGTCCTGGCCAGCGGTCACCGGAGCGTGCTCGGAGTGTCTGTGTCGCTCTCCGAAGCCGAAGTCCATTGGCGTGAATTCCTGGGTTCACTCAACCAGCGCGGCCTGCATGGCGTGAAGCTGATCGTCAGTGATGCACACGAAGGCCTGAAAGCGGCACGACAGAACATGCTTGCTGGAACGCCCTGGCAGCGTTGCCAGTTCCATTTGATGCAAAACGCGATGCAATACGTTCCCAAGGTTCATTTGCGCAAACAGGTGAGCGAAGAATTACGCAATATCTTTAATGCCAGAGACCTGGATGATGCGCTGAATGAACTGAAACGGTTCGTTTCCACTCATGAAAAAACAGCTCCGAAACTGGCGAGTTGGGCGGAAGAAAACATCCCGGAAGGACTGACCGTATTCACCATCCCTGCCGGTCATCGCAAGCGGATGCGAACCACAAACATGCTGGAACGGCAGAATAAGGAATTAAAACGGCGTACCCGCGTAGCGGGACTGTTTCCCAATGAGGAGTCGTTGCTGAGGCTGGTGACCGCGGTCCTGGTGGAACTCAGCGACGACTGGGAAACCGGCATGAGATACCTGACAATTTAATGCTGATCACAGAGACCGAAGGCCCCGGAAATTTACAGAATGTTTGTTGCTTTATCTGAAGAAAATGGTGTCGATGTTACATTCGTTGCTGATCGGTCCTGTTACTTTTTGTGTGGGGTTGATGGTCATCCTGTCAGTTTCGCTGATTTGGCTTAATCGGATGGTGGAGGTGGATACCTCTGGCAGACCGCTGGTTCATCGCAAATGCGTGAAGAACCGGCACCCGATTACCACCGAAATGATCGAGTTAACCAGAGAGCTGGGTTGGGACGAGAACCCGGATAATCTCTCGAAGCTCGAAGAACTGGCGGAATTTCATCGTAGGACAACTACCGAAGTCAGTTCGAATGACGAATCGCTGTCGCTCATCAAAAATATAGAGGTCGATTAAACCTGGCACAGCAGGGACCACCTGATCCAGACCGCATTCCAAAAGGTATGTGAGTGTGGATCAGGAAAGCCGGTGTTGTGTCAATCGATCGAAATCTCAAATCACAGAGTCAGTCCAGCTGTGCCTGCCGCATTCATGAATGTGGCGGGAACAGTGAACTGCGATCAGTGCTTGTAGATTTTGTGTCGTGGGCGATCTGACAAAATCTCTTCTTTGCCCCAGTCGGTGACTGCATGAAAGGCATCGCTGTGGATGAAGTCCAGGAATGCCTGTTCATCGGACCATTCGCTGGTAATCATGTAAGAAGCGCTGTCACTCACATCTTTCCATAAACTCGATGTGGTATGCCCCTCGGCTGACTGCAAGGCCTGCAAGACACTGGCAAATTTCTCTTCGAAGGCGTCCTGCTTTCCCTCTATGACGTGATAGTTCATTCCGACCGTAATCATATCCTTAAACCTTTCTTGAGAAGTTTATTGACAAATGCATCGCAGGTCATCGTATGACAGGGACCCGACGGTGACAACACCAGGATCTTCCATACACTTATACTTTTGAATCATTTCTTTTTTAAAGATGACAGCTAGCATATTCACCAGAGTTTCATCAGCTACCCCGTCAAAAAGTCTGAGAAACACATTCACTTCCCGATCGTATCATCACATCAATTCAATACCCGGCGAAAATCGGAATTAAGGGTCTACTGAATGAACCGCTTGAACTGGCATCAGGCAGTCTTGCAGAACATGGTTGATGCTGTGATAGCCGTGGATGACCGCCAACAGATCATGCTCGTCAATCCCGCAGCGGAGCGGCTGCTCGGGCAGCAGCTCAAAGAAATCCAGGGGCAGGCTTTCTTTGACATCTTCATTTTTCAAAATGAACAGATTCGAACTGAAATGCATCGGCGTCTGGAGAGCGTCTTGCAAACGGGTACGCCTTCAATTTTTGTCGACCATGCCTCCCTGACCAACCGGGAGGGTCGTCACCTGGTGATCAGCGGTGACATCGCTCCCATTTATGGACATGCCAGTAAGATCATGGGCGCGCTGGTTGTGATTTATGCCGGCAAATCAGAACTAAACCCGGGACTCCGTACAGAAGATTTGCAAAGCTTTGTTACAAATGCCCCCATTGCTATCGCATTGTTCGATAAAAATATGCGCTACCTGGCAACCAGCCAGCGCTGGATCGACGCTTATCACCTGGACAACGAAATACTACCGGGGCGATCGCACTATGAAGTCTTCCCCGAAATTCCCAACCATTGGAAAGTAGCCCATCAACAGGCTCTTTCCGGGACAACTCTCCGCGACGAAGAACTCTTCCTGCGAAAAGATGGATCCGTGCAATGGGATCGCTGGATTCTCCAACCCTGGTACGAATCGCCAACTTCGATCGGTGGTATTCTAGCCCTGACCGAAGATTTCACTGACCGCAAACACCTGGAACAGGAAAACCAGGAGCTGCTGGAGCAACTTGTCGCATCCCAGAAAATAGAATCGATCGGCAGACTCACAGCAGGGATCGCGCACGATTTCAATAATATGTTGAACGTGATTCAGGGGCATGTTGGTCTGGCGTTGCTGGAAAAAGATTTGAATCAACCGCTCTATGAACATCTGACAGAAATTCGTGACGCAGCAGATCGTTCCACCGATCTGATACAGCAGTTGCTGGGTTTTGCCAGCAAGGAGGACCACGAGCCCAGACTCGTCAATGTGAATCAGACCATCGAAGAAATGCTCGGCATCTTGAGGCGCCTGATCAATGAAGAAGTGGAACTGGTCTGGGAACCGGAATCTGAGGGATGCATTGTCAAAATGGATCCCTCACAGCTGGATCAGATTCTCGCAAACCTCTGCGTGAATGCCAGTGATGCCATTTCCGGAATCGGAAAAATTACACTTCAAACATTGAGCAGGGAATTCGATCAGGATTTCTGCGCCTTACACCCCGGTTATCTACCCGGTCAATTTGCCGTACTGGCTGTCTCTGATACCGGCACCGGCATGGACGAGGAAACGCAGACCCGGATTTTTGAACCCTTCTTTACCACTAAACCTGCCGGAAAAGGGACTGGCATTGGCCTGTCCACCGTCTTTGGGATTGTGCAACAGAATCAGGGCTTCATCCAGGTCGAGAGTCAACCCGGCTGTGGTTCTACCTTTCAGGTCTTTCTTCCCTGTCGACGAGACGAAACCCCTTCACACTTAGTGGAACCCGCTTTCCGCACACCCGGCGGAACTGACGAAATGATTCTCCTCATCGAGGACGAGCCGATGCTGGCAAAAATCAGTCGGGAAATTCTGCTCTCGCTTGGATATCGCGTGATCACAGCCACCAGTCCCCGAGACGGTATTCAAATGATGATGGATTTTAAAGGAACCATTGATCTGCTGATCACAGATGTCGTGATGCCCGAAATGAGCGGTAAAGAGCTTTTCCGGGCGATCCAGGAACTTCAGCCGGATCTGAAAGTTTTATATATGTCTGGTTATTCAGCAAACGTTCTGGACGAGCATGGCATTGACAAAGAACATGCCTGGTTCCTCAAAAAACCTTTCTCCCGCGATGAGCTGGCTGTCAAGGTTCGGCAGGTTCTGGAACTGTCCTGACGACTCTCACTTCGTCTCCTTCGCTGACAGCGATTCCGCCTCCACCACGGGCTGTCCGTCCCGGATCTGATAGCGCAACGGCATTCCCGTCCCGGGATCCACGGGCACTTCAGCAAAATAACCGGGCACCAGATCCTCTAACGTTTCCGGTAACTGACCCTCCTTCCGGCGATACAGTTCGGCCGCGATCAGAGTCAAAGCCACCATTTTCTGAGCAAGCGGTTTCCTGTTGGAAGTCCAGTAGCTGGAGGTCTGGAAAGGCGACATCACCATCAAGGCAGGCAGATATTTGATCCGCAACGCAGGTGAATCCATCAAACGTTGATATTCTTCCTGATAGGCAGCCTCTGTTTCAGGTGTCCCTTTGGTGATCGCCTCCCAGAACAGGTGATTCAGATACAGCAATTCACGCCGCATTTCTTTTCGATCGGCAATCTGCAGTGCCAGGATACCCGACTTGATTTGAAATGGAATCCATTCACTTCGATCAGGCTCTCTTGAATCCTGCCAGACCAGCGACGGAATCGTGGATAATAATATCTCACGATTCTTCATGGAACTCTCTACCAGTCTCTTTAACACGTGAAAGCCAGCTACTGTAAATCGACCGTTTCCATTTCCGTCGTCCGTATACATATACTGTAAAATATGTTTCAGGTATTCCTCGGAAGGTTCCAAGTTGAGCGCTGGTATCGGCATTTTGCTGAGCTGTTCCTGCAGGATTTTTAATTGCCGCTCATTGAACAGGTTGGGATATCGCTCAACAATCTGTTTCGCCAGTTCAGCAGCACGACCTGCCAAATCATTCGCACTATTCTGACAGATGACCCAGGGCCCTGTCTGACGATAATGGTCCGCCGCATTAATACGCGCCAGTAACAGTTCCAGACAGCGTTCTGCCTCACCCTCTTCGGCTGCCAGATAAACGGCACCGGTCAGCACAGGCATGATTTTGTAACCCAGTTCCTGGGATTGGGGCAACATAATTTGGAATCGGTTCGCACCCGGTGGATTCAGTTCATACGGACGGTTTAATTTCCAGAACTCATCAAAACCATCGTAGTCGTCTGCCCGCGGTCGGTTAATGAAACCCAGCTCCGGCAGACTGGCCGCTTGCAGGAAATGCTCGACGACTCCCACATGCTTGTTCAAAAATGCTTTCGCTTCAGGCCAGCTCTCACTGGCAGGCCCCTCGAACGCATTCGCTTTCCGCAGCTTGTCAAACTCATCCGCTCCCCGTTTGGAAAAATCTGCCAGACCCTGCAGATACAAAGGCCACGCACGCTCGTCCCTGGGAATCGCGCGGCTCTGCTTGTCCAGATTTTCAATCGGATCAGATTTGATCGTTGGCTGAGCCACCATTAACCGCACCGTCACTACAGCCCAGGGAATCAGTAACAGCAACAACATCACGAGCAATCCCTGCCAGGTTCGTCGTCGCGCCCGCCAGGCTAATGGCCGGTTCCGCAAACGGGCCCGGCGGATTAACTTCGCAGCGGTTTGCGGAGAACCGAACGACTCCAGCAGCGCCGCCTCACTTTCCCCCTTCTCCAGGCCGTCAGCAAAGTGCGCACACAATTCCAGCGCCACATCCCGTTTCTCCCCGGGCCACAGCCGCGACCGTTGCACCACATCCAGCACAACGGACATCAAGTTTTCCGGCAGCGGGTAATCCAGCAGTTCACCCACCGTATTCGTCTCATACGCCAGGCCACTCAGCGCCACCGCCTCTCCGCACTGTAAAATGATCTCATCCGGCGCATGTCCCGCATCCAGCTGCCACCTTAAATTCTGACAGACACGCCGCAACATTCTGCGGGCCGACCACCACTTGACGCGCGGATTGACCACGATCCGCTCCACCACGGGCCATAAGCGGGCCGGCAATGGTGCATTGAAAATCCAGTCTGTGCTGCGCGTCGCACGAATCAGTGTCGCAATACTCGCCGGCTCACTCAGCTGCTCGATCAGTTGGGCCTCCGCACAACCCTCCCTCAGCAAGGAACTGCAGGATTGGACCAGCCGACGCACCGATTTCACTCGCAAGCGACCGGGTAACGGATCCGTAACAGCCCAAAGGGATTCGACCAGCCGGTCAGAGAAGGCGGAAGTATCAACCAGTTCCAGCGGCTCCTGGGGGCCGGTCACCTGACCGCGCATTAATTGAGAAACCGGCGTTTGCAGAACTTTTTTCCAGTCAAATTTTTCGGCAGAGACCGCATTCATGCTTCACCCCCCTGCAACTTCGGTTGGGTTCCGGACAGAATCCCCAGGCTCTGCATCGCATTCGTGACCGCGATCCACTGTGCCGTATCGTTTGCCAGCCGTTTCTTCCCCTTGGCCGTCAGTGAATAATACTTGCGTTTGCGTCCATTCCCCGATTTTTGCCAACTGGGGCGGATCAATCCCTGGGACTCCAGGTTGTACAGCAGCGGATAAAGTGTCGATTGTCCCATGTTGAGTACACCATCGGTCTGCTCAGACAATGCTTCCACGAGTTCATAACCATATTTGGCGCCGTCTTCCAGCAGCTTCAATACCGCCACTGGCCCGGCACCCCGCATCAGTTCCCGTTCGACTCGCATGCTGCTCACCCTCTCGCTTTGACTAATCACAGATTTGGGCCTCTCCTATATATACTATGTGTGACATAGTATGTGAGTCAAGAATTATCTGTGCGGGTTCACGAAATCGGTTTGCAGAGACCAGTCTCACAGAGGATGAAATTCCGGTTAAGTCCGGGGAGTGCTCTGTTAAATCTGAATCGACTGAGTTAGTCTAATATAAGGAAGGGCGCAGGCAGGTAAAGCTCAATTTGAGACCTCGCCCGGATTCACGAAAACAGAGACATTGCTTCTATTTCGGTTGCTTCTGCATTATCTGACTTCTCATTTATTTCATGGAGTTTGTGCATGTCTTCTCGAGTTCTGCGACTGGCCGGTTTGTCCTGGATTTGCCTTTTGAGTTGTCTACTCTGTACTGCTTCACTGCAGGCGGAAGACTGGCCTGCCTGGCGCAAGGATGCACAACGCACCGCGGCCACTTCTGAGCAACTCCCGGAAACGCTCCACCTGCAATGGTCTCGCCAACTCGGTGCGATTCAACCCGCCTGGCCGGAAGATCCCCGGATTCAGTTCGACGCGCACTATGAACCAGTGATCTCTGGCGACACAATATTTGTCGGTTCTTCACGCAATGATTCCGTCTCCGCATTTGACCTGAATTCCGGTCAACAGAAATGGCGCTATTATGCCAACGGCCCCGTGCGATTCGCACCACTCGTCTCTGGACCAAACGTTTACTTTGCAGCCGATGATGGCTGTTTCTATTGTCTCAATGCAGCCGACGGTTCCCTGCGCTGGAAGTTTCGTGCCGCCCCCAACGGACGCAAAGCACTGGCGAACGGGCGGCTCTCTTCCGTCTGGCCTATCCGCGGTGGTGCCGTACTTTCAGAGGGAAAGATTTATTTCACCTGTGGTGTCTGGCCATTCGAGGGAACGTTTCTCTATACACTGGATGCAGAGACCGGTGCTGCACTCGAACCGCCGCAGCCGGAAATGAAAGCCCTCAAAGGTCTGACGCCCCAGGGCTACCTCGTGAAAAATGGTAATCGTCTGCTGATTCCCTGTGGACGTTCTGTCGCCGCCTGTCTGGATCTGGAAACAGGCAAGTTCATTTCCCACCGCTACGGCAACCGGGCGACTAACTATCATATTTCCTCGATCGGCCCCTATATCTTTCATGGCGGTTCCACGTTCCAGATGGATGCCAAAAAAGAATACGACGTCTCCGCCCGCAATCCCGTGCTCACTGACGACAAAGTCTACTTCGCGGAAGGGGGGAAACTCGTCGCTTACGACCTGGAAAAACTGAAGATTGTGAAATCGATAGACCGTCGCGGAAAAGAAGTTTCTAAAACCGTCCTCAATCAGATCTGGAGCCTGCCCGCGCCCCAACCCCAGGGCATCTCACAGAAAGAATATGCCGCCTGGGCCAAAGCACATCCTCCCCAACTCGATCTGAAAGCCGGCAACCAGCTGTTCGGTCATCAGGGAAAAATGATCTTCGCCCTGGACCTCGCGGAAGAGGGAAAGAGCGCTACTGTCAGTTGGACGAAGACACTGACAGAGACACCCGCCTCGATGATCGCTGCCAATGGTGCGCTGGTCGTCGTGACGCAGGAAGGCAGCCTGCTCTGTTTCAGCGACAAACAGACAGAACCAGACACATTTTCTGAAGAACGGACGCAGCTCGCATCAGGCGCAGATGAAGGGACCGGCAAAACCCGTGATCTGCTCGCGCTCACTCAGCCCGGTAAAGGATACTGCCTCGTACTGGGTGCCGGAGACGGACGCCTGCTCAAAGAGCTGGTCCAGCAGTCAGACCTGAATATCATCGCTGTTGAACCAGACCAGCAGAAAGTCGCGGATCTTCGTCAGCACTTCGACAAAGCAGGAGTCTACGGCTCGCGGATCGTGATTCTGCAAGGAGAGCCGCTCGGATCCGACCTGCCTGCCTATCTGGCGGAACTGATCGTCTCCGCAGATCTCAAAACCCTCGGCGAACCACTGACTGCGGAAGCCTGGAAAACCATCTATCACTCCCTGCGCCCCTATGGCGGCCAGGCCTGTCTCGCATTATCCGACAAAGACTTTGATCGTTTATCAACAACGGTCAACGAGAAACTGCTGCCCCGCGCCAAGCTGGAACGGAAACAGTCATGGACCCTGCTCACACGCGTGGGGGCCCTCCCCGGTTCTGCTGACTGGACCCACGAATACGGCGATGCCTCCAATACCCTGATGTCGCATGACGAGCTCGTCAAAGCCCCCCTGGGTGTGCTCTGGTTCGGCGGTCCTGCCGGGCACGGCGATCTGTTTTACAATCGTCACGACTGGGGCCCCAGTACGGCTGTCATTCAGGGTCGCATGTTTCTGCAGGGGCCCGGAAAACTGACCGCCGTCGATGTTTACACAGGACAGATTCTCTGGCAGATTCCGCTCAAAGAGACTCCCGAAAACAGCCCGGGACGACGCGGACAGGACTACGAAAACAAACTCGCCGGGTTCCATTTTCTCGCCACCGACGACAGCATCTACCTCGTCAACAGCGACAATATCTGCCTCCGCCTCGATCCGGCCACGGGCAAGACTCTGGCCGAATTCAAACTTCCCAATCCCGAAGACCAATGGGGACGGATTCGCGTTCACGAGGATCTGCTGCTGACCTCCGCGTTTCGGGTCTCCCCCAAAATGGGTAAGAAGTTCGGCAAGCTGCCTCTGGAACTGATCGCCATGAATCGGCACACCGGAAAAATCATCTGGAAACACCCGGCCAAACTGAGCTTCCCGGTGGTCTCACTGAGCGACGATCGGATTTATGTCTTCGACGGCGCGCTGGAAAACTTTTACAGCGACTATAAACGCCGGGGAGAAGTTCCCAAGGCACTCGCAGAAAGATACATCAAAGCCATTGACGTTCAGACCGGAAAAGTCATCTGGGAACAATCAACAGACGTCATCGGCACCTGGATCTCATACAGCAAAGGCAAAGACGTCCTGCTCGTCACCAACCGGGAAGGCATCTCGGCCTTCCGCGGTAAAGATGGCTCCGAACTCTGGAAGAAATATGCCAAAGGTCAGGGGTTCCGCGGTCACCCCGAAAATCTCTGGGATAAAATCATTATCTGGAACGATCGAATCCTGGATCAGCGCGGCCCGGGAAAATCGTATGACCTCGAAACCGGGGAACCGATCCTCCGCACCAATCCCATCACGGGAAAACCGATCCCCTGGGAATTCACCAAATCGGGACACCATTGCAACTACGCCATCGCCAGCCCCCACCTGATGACCTTCCGCGCCGACTCGGCCGGTTTCTGCGATATCGACAGCACCAACACCTCCCGGCTCGAAGGCTTCCGTACCGGCTGTCGCAACAGCCTGGTCCCCGCGAACGGCGTGCTCAACTCCCCCAACATGGCCCACGGCTGCAGCTGTGGGTATTCCCTGTTTACTTCTCTGGCGCTGACACACGTACCCGAATCGGAAGTCTGGAGCTATAGTGCCCTGGCCGTCGATGCGAAACAGGATGAAGTCCAGCGCGTGGGCATCAACCTCGGCGCGCCCGGAGACCGACAGGCCGACAACGGCACGCTCTGGCTGGATTACCCGAATGTCGGCGGATCATCGCCTGTGATTTCGGTTCACGTTGCTGGTAACAATCTGAAATACTTCCGCAAACACTCCGCCTTCGTCGAGTCGGGCGATTTAAAGTGGGTCGCCGCCTCTGGTGCGGAAGGCCTAACGAGCCTCACCGTCAAACTCGCCCCGGATGCGAAATCCGAACGCCGTTACACGGTCCGCCTCTACTTTCTGGAACCGGAAGAAGGCACCAGGCCCGGTCAGCGCATCTTCGATGTCAGCCTGCAGGGCAAACCCGTGCTGCAGGAACTGGATATCGTGAAAGCAGCACAGGGAGACAATCGTGGTACGATGCACGAATTCCAGGGAGTCGCTGCGACCGACCAGCTCACTGTGGAATTGAACGCCATCAAAGGAAGCACTCTACTCTCAGGCGTTGAGATCATCGCCGAAGAAGCACCTTAAACATTCAGAACAGCCCCGGAATCACATTCCCGGCCGTCGCGACCTGCACCACTTCGTTGGGCACGCCCCGCGTAATCCGCAGCGCGCCCAGGTCGAACAGCGTGTGCATGATGCTGGTCACCAGGTCCTTGCGTTCGATCGGCTCGGTTTGCGGACTCCCGGCGTGTCGGTCTGACTGACCAATCACCTGCCCCATGTTGAGACCGCCCCCGCTCAGCATCAGCGGCGACAGATTGCCCCAGTGATCGCGGCCGCCCCGGCTATTGAGTTTCGGAGTCCGTCCCATTTCGCCCGTGCAGACCAGCAGAATGTCATCACTCAAACCCCGTGCGTGCACATCTTCCAGAAACGCCGAGACCGCATGATCGAAGGGGACGCCCATATAATCCATCCCCTCAGCCACCCCCGCGTTATTGCTGTCGGCGTGCATGTCCCACACAAAATTCGTGGTGATCGTCACAAACCCGCAACCCGCTTCGCACAGGCGCCGTGCCATCAGCAGCAGCTTTCCTAATGACTGCGCGTTATCGATGTAACGTTTATAATTCTTCCACCGCCGGCTGATCGCTTCGGGACGAACCAGCGGCGCCGTATCGTATCGCGCCACGACCCGCGGATCTTCGTCTGACAGATCAAAGGCTTTCGAAACGCCTCCCAGGATCACGTCAAACGCCTGCTGTTGCAGTTCCGACGCAGCTGCGAACGTGTCGCTTTTGTCAGCCGCCCAGCGAGCCCGATCCAGTTTGGTTAACAGCTGCCTCCGATCATCCAGGCGATTCTGCGGAATCGACAGCGTCATATTTGACTGCATGTCCCCCCCAGCTCCGGGAACGAACGGCGCGTAGGCACTTCCCATCTGCCCGGGCGAATCGAATTTGCCGAACTTCGTGAACGCCGGCATCATCTCTTCGTCGATGGCCTGCGGATACAGCACCGCACTCGTCGGCATCCCGTTCTCGGGATGATTCGCACCCACCACGCGGGAGTACAGCGCACCCAGGTTGGCATCGAGCGTATCCTTGTGCACGATCGGCTTGATGTCGTGGCGACTGTCCCCCGAACGATACGAGCGGACGATCGACATCCGGTCAGCCAGCGGCGCCAGCTTCGTAAACGTCCCCCCGAACGTCACGCCGGGGATCTTCGTCTTCACTTCGCCCGTCTCACAGTGAATGCCCGACGGCGCGGTCATTTTGGGATCGAATGTCTCAATCTGGCTCGGACCGCCATGCATGAACAGGAAGATCACCGACTTATTCTTCAGCAGCGTCCCTGAACCCGCCGCCCGTGCTTTCAGCGACATCAGACCAGGCAGGGTCAACCCGCCGAGCGCCAGACCGCCCACGCGCAGGAATTCCCGCCGACCGTTGCGATAATTGTGATCACAGAATGAAAGCATGATTTTACCCGCGCCTAAGAAAATCGCCTGTTCTGAATATCGTCCAATATATCGGCAATGGTTGATGTAATCCAGACGAAAACCCGCTCTCAAGAGAAATCGACACTGTTGATACGATCCCCTGTTTTCTTTCGGTTCCCCGGATGGTTATGATAGAAAGGCTTTATACATTTTGATTCTATTTGATTCAGCGAAAGGGACCTCGGATGCGCTTGCTCCTGATGACTGTTCTCCTCTGCCTCGTCTGCACACCTCTCCAGGCGGCTCAAAAACCGAATATTCTGTTTATCGCCATCGACGACCAGAACGACTGGATCGGCTGCCTGAAAGGGCACCCCCAGATCAAAACCCCCAACATCGACAAGGTTGCCTCCCGGGGAACCCTGTTTACCAACGCCCACTGCCAGTCCCCCCTCTGCAATCCCTCGCGGACCAGCCTGATGACCGGCCTGCGGCCCACGACCACCGGCATCTACGGACTGGCCCCCTGGTTCCGCACGGTCGATCGTTTCAAAGACCGCGTTTCGCTCCCTCAGTACCTCGAACAGAACGGCTATAAAACTTACAGCACCGGCAAAATTTATCACGGCGGATACGGTCGCAAGAAAAACGATAAAGAATTCAATGTCCTCGGCCCCCCCGCGGGTGTCGGCGTGAAGCCTCCGAAAAAACTGGTCAACACTCCCAACCCGCATCCCCTCGTCGACTGGGGCACCTTTCCCCACAAGGATGAAGAGAAAGGGGACTGGAAGGTCGCCAGCTGGGCCGTCGATCAGTTGAACAAGAAACCGACCGAACCCTTCTTCCTCTCGGTCGGCTTCTTCCTGCCGCACGTCCCCTGCTACGCCACACAGAAATGGTTCGACCTCTACCCCGCGGACACCGTCCAACTTCCCCCCGTTCTCGACGTCGACCGTGATGACACCCCCCGCTTCTCCTGGTACCTGCACTGGAAACTTCCCGAGCCCCGGCTCAAGTTTCTCAAGGAAGCCAACGAGTGGCACAATCTCGTTCGCTCGTACCTCGCCTGTACCAGCTTCGTCGACAGCCAGGTTGGACGCGTCGTCGATGCACTTGAGAAAAACAACCTGGCCGAAAACACGATCATCGTCATCTGGTCCGATCACGGCTGGCACCTGGGTGAGAAACTGATCACCGGCAAGAACACGCTCTGGGAACGCTCGACCCGCGTCCCCCTCATCTTCGCCGGGCCGGGCATCACCGAAGGCGCCGTCTGCAGCAAGCCGGCTGAGCTTCTGGATATCTATCCTACGCTGGTTGAACTCAGCGGCTTGCCTCCCCGTACCGACCTTGAAGGTCACTCGCTGGTCCCACAGCTCAAGGATGCCAACACGCCCCGCAAGTGGCCCGCGATCACGTCCCATAACCGCAATAACACTACCGTCCGCACGGAAAATTATCGCTATATTCACTACGCTGACGGATCGGAAGAGTTTTATGACATGAAGCAGGATCCCACGGAATGGAAAAATCTGATCAACGATCCCAATTATGCGAAATTGATTGAAGAACATCGCACCTGGCTCCCCACGGTCAACGAAAAGCCGGCCCCGGGCAGCAAGCATCGCATCTTGCGTTATGAAAACGGTCAGGCAAACTGGGAAGAAGAAGACATCAAAAACGATGATCCAATTCCGGAGTTGTAAGCAGTTTTTCACGGGCACATCTCACCCTGCATTTGAACAAATGATCGGAGACGGAATGAAACAGTTTTAACTTTCGCTCATGTCTTGCCGGTTACAATTTCACTCGAAAAAATCTGCCATTTTTTTGAGCACCATGATTCAAGTTCTGCCTGAAATGTTGCCGAAGTTAGCGTGTATAACAACGAACCTGGAAGTAAGCCGCCGTCGATGAACCCAAGACAGACCGCAAGGACTGAGTAGTCGTCAGTGATGCTCACGACCAGATTAAGTGTTACTTAAACACAGGAGAAATCCACTGAGGGTTGGGAGCTTGGGCTTCCAGCCCTTTTTTTATGCGCCGGATCAACGCACACCGCTGCCCGTTGTCTCCCTGAACAAACTGAAAACATTGAACTTGATTCGCTCTCGCCGAATCGTACAACTCCTGGTTATGCGTCGCGCGCGAGCACGCCTGTTTTCGATAGTGCATCTGCCGTGCTGGTTCTTAAGATTCACTGGAACATCGACCGATTTTTCCAGTTCTTCACCTGATCTTCCTGCATACCTTCTCTCTGTTCCGTACCATTTTTTGCCAATTAAAACCACTTTCGGTCACTCCTCTCCCACTGATGACCGCATAAATCCGTTTCTGGAACCGGTCCCCGCAGAACTCCTCTTGACCCCCGTGCGCCCTTCCACAAAATCCAAACCATCAGTTGACACAATCGTGAACCAGAGTCGGCTTGTCCGACAGTGATCGAAACAGAAACTATTCATAACGGATTCTTCCATGATCAACTCCATCACTGAATCAAAAACGCAGGGGCGCGCCCCATGTGTCCGCCCGCCTGGCTTGGAACATACCAAAGTCCATCTTTACTGAGGCCGAAAAGGGAATACCAGATCGTACTTTTACCCTGTCAGTTTCCTGTTGTCTCCGACAACCCCGAATTCCATTCGGGGTCACCCCTTTTCTCTCCTGCACGCCTCACTTTTTTTCGTGTCTTTCGTGCATTTCGTGGTAGTAAACCATTCAACTTTTTCGTGGTGCAACCGGGTATGCCCGAATGCAATTCGGGCCGAGCGCAGCGAGCAGGAAACTATCAGTGTTGCGTCCGGGAAAGGAACACCTCGCAAACCACAAGCCACAGCCCATTCCCCACCCATTATCAACAACGGCACCAGCCACGAGAGATGAATCTGCACCACCAGTGTGGAATAGGTCAGCGATCAAAGATCGATATGCATAAACACTGTACCTGTCAGAAGTTCACCTAAATCGGACCAAAATATCAGTTTACACAATCAGCTCGAAAATACTATAAGTGTCGTATTACAGGTTGGACCCTATCTAAGAGTGGCAATTCTAAAGATGGAACGAATACAGCGATTACCAGCGTACTATCAACCACGCGTTTTCATCATCGATGATCATGCAGATGTCAGAGATTCCTACGTCGCACTGTTACAGAGCTACGGGCTGCACGTCGAAGCCTTCGCCTCCGCGGAAGACTTCCTGAGCAGCACCGCTGCCGACTCCTGTGGTTGCGTGCTCACCGATTTCGAGCTGACCGGTTGCAACGGTCTGGAACTGTTGAAAAACATGAAGGCCGCCGGCTACCGACTGCCCACCATTCTGGTCTCAGGCTCGCTGGACCAGGATACCGCAGGCTCCGCGGTCACGGAAGGAGCGTTCGCGATTCTGGAGAAACCCTATCCGGTGCAATCACTGTGCGAAGCCATCATCACTGCCATCCAGAACGATTTACAACAACGCACCTGTAAGTGAGTCCAGGGACTCGCAGCACAGATCAATTAAAGGCATTACAACACAGGCCGGTACGACTCGCGGGAATCGGCGATCAGCCGGGCTCTTCATTCTGACGAGTGAAACCTCTGTAAAAGATGTTTTGCTGCACGGACTGGAGCCAGGACATTATCAACCATTGAGACGCGTTGATGGTTTCTGCGGAACAACACAATTGAAAGATCATCGTTGGAACCGATCAGTCGATCGTGTGGATCCAGCAGCTGAACGAGCTGAGTGATCAATCGACTCGGGTTGCTCGGGTCCAGCTTCGCGAGTATTTCCAGCAGGCCTGCTTTTCCCAGCATACTGCCATCGGGCCGTTCCATTTCCAGTAATCCATCGGTGAAACAAAGAACCAGGTCGCCCGTTTTCAGTTTGCTTTTCGTACTCGAATAATTCTGGTCGGCTTGAATTCCCAGTGGAAAGTTTCGGGAGTCGCCACTTGCACTGCTCAGGTCCTGTGAACTCCATTTCCCAGATGATTCATGGTAGATCAAAGGACTCGGATGCCCCGCGTTGATTAAGCTCAGTGTTTTCGACGGTAGAAAATAGGTACCGATGACAGCCGTCGCAAAGGCGCCCCGCTTCGATTCGGCTTCGAAATCATTGTTAATCGCATCCACCAGAGAGGCATGATTGATGTGATTAATGTGCCGTCTCATCAACTGTCGTAGTACTTCTGCCCGGTCTGACACTGCTTCACCATGACCGCTGACATCAGCCAGAAGCAATCGGGTGATGCGTCCCGAGGAACACGAAGAAACATAGTAGACATCCCCTCCTGAGGAGGCAGCTGCATAGGGTTTGCTGTAAACCCAGATATCCAGACCCGTTGTCGTTAGTTCTCGATCAACCGGCTGGTTTCCTCCCCACACCTCCATGCACTCCATCTTCCGGGATTGTTTCGTCATGGAAGAGTGGCTCCTCACATCTTTTAAAAATGAAATCAGTAACAGGCATTCTACAAACTCTGACTTAGGCGAATGTGAACTTCATTCCGGCGAAAGGGACCTGGGGTCCAGGGAGGATCATAGCCGGCAGACTCAGTCTCGTCGGCCAGCTGCAACTCCTTCTTCGCAGCCCAGGCTCTCAGTTTTTCTTCAGCCTGCTGGACGGTTGCTTCATTGATCCGCCCGCTGAATCGAATGACTGCAAACTGGCCACCCTTGCGTTGGAAAAGCTTCACTTTAGCGTTGTCAGGCTCCGGAATCTCAGCCTCCTTGAGATCGCGGGGAATCACAAATCCCATTTGGCCCGGGGCATCCGTTCTCTGGGAATTCATGAAGACGGGAGTCGTCATAGCCACTTTCTGCTGCCGCGCGTTGTTTCCATCGATATAACGGAATAACCGCATGAAACTGCCGTCTTTGCTCTGAGAGTCGAGCTCCGCCTGTGTGACAGCCAGGTTCAAATCGGGATACTCTCTGATTTCAAATACATCGTCCGATTCCAACACGCTGTAACTGGCGGTTTCATAAGCACTTCTGGATGTCTGCTTCCATCCGATTCCTACTATCACAATCAGGCAACTGCTGCTAAGTAGATCATTTTTGTTCTGTTCATGAAATCATCGGCTTGAATGAGTCGTACCTGCAAACACGAATCTATTACTTTTTAGACGGAGATACAGGTTTGACCAGCCTTGCTGATCTCTTTTTGTTTTACCATTTTCTAGAATGATCTGTCTGACCCTGGGTACAGTATCAAAACGTGATCGCGTTCAGGCAGGTTAACCTCTTCACCGCGCAAACTCGCCCTTCACCGCAAACGCCAGCCGCCCGTATTTCCCCGGGTCATCGGTCTGCAGATGCACCCATTCCGAAAACCGGCTCCGTTTGCCCTGTTGAATATCCGGGTGCTTGTGCACAGTGACAATCACCTTGTACTGCCGCCCCTCCTCAACCGGTTCGATCTCGAGCGTGACATGCTTGCCGCTTGTTTCCGATCCCACAATCTGAAAGGCCGCGTCTTTCCTGGTCGTCACCAGCACCGTTCCCACCGCCGCCTCTCCCGCAGTCTTGGGAATCACCAGCGGTTCGGGATCAGTCGCGATCAGGGGCACCGCCTCCCCGACAACCTGCAGCTGCAACTCGCGCTGCTCGGGATCGTTCGTCTGCACATTCAACGTGTATTCATGACGGCCTCGTTGTGATCCCAGCTTGTACTCAAATTCCAGCACCGTCGATTCGCCCGGCTGCAGTACCTTTTTCCCCAGCTGCGGATAAATCTCATTCCGCGATGCTTTGATCTTGCCGATCTTGAGCGGCCCTGCGCCCCGGTTGGTCAGTTCAAATTTCGGATGGATCGCAGAGAACAGATTCACGGTTCCGAAATCATACGTCGCCGACGCCACACTGACCTCGGGTGGATGGGCCAGCGTCTCTGCATCCAGGGGCGGCAGACCCCGTTTCTGTTCAACCGTCACGACCTGCGGGGAGTCCGCAGCATCATGCGTCAGAAACGCTACTGTCAGCATGCCGGCAAACAGGGCCAGCAGGACGCTGAAAGTGGTCAGCACAGGCCGTTTTACCAGCCTGCGGCGGGGAGGCGGAAGTACATCGGCGCGCGGTGTCTCAGCCCCTTCGTCGACTTCCAGCAGGGAATTCAGCGCCGCTGCCAGCCAGCAGCAGGACACTCGATGTTCGACCCCGTAAGAACTGTCATTGACCGGAATGCACTCCGCCTCACGCGTTACCAGCACCACTTGCGTATAACTTCCCAGCACACCAAAGCGGGCGTCGGCATCATCCTCGTGTTCCTGAAGACGCACTTCGACAATCTCGTCAAAGTCAAACCGCTGCCGCGACCAGCTGAAAAACCCGAGATGCCATGTGCGGATTTCCCGCTGCAGCGTATCAAACACAATCCGATCCCACAGCCCGATCATCGCAAATAACAGCATCACCCCGACCATGCACACAGGCACGATGGTCAGCGCCAGAAAAGCCAGGACCATCTGCAGCACATGCCACTGACCCACCCCCTCTTGAAAGGTCCCCCAGTAACCCGGCACGTTGATCAGCAGCTGATACAGCAGAAACAGCAGCGTCGCCACAGCCACCGGCACCACGAAGTGAAATCGCGTCAATGCATATATACCAGCTGAAATCTCAGACAATCCGGACTTTTCCCGCAACAGTTGCGGATCATCGGCGTTGATCAGCGAACCTTCCGCCGACACCGGCGGCTTGCCCTCCGGCCAGATCGCTGCCCGGGCTTCCTGGACCAGCTCGCGATAACGCTCCAGCCCTCTGGCATCAACCCGCGTCTCCCCCTTGGAGAGATCCAGAAACTGTCCATCCACGCAGAGCATGACTTTGCAGTGATAACGGTCGTAGGCACGGGTGCCCAGGGCCTGACCACTTTCCACAAACAGATTCGTCACCGACGACAACGGAAACGTCAGCGACCTCCTGCCCAGCACCGAGATCCGTTTCCAGTGCACCTGACCTGACGACGGATCAAACACGACACTCGTGTAGGTGCCCACCCAGGCGAATGCGTAAGCCAGCAGGCTCAGCGCTGCGAAAAACAACACCGTATCCTGATAAGGGGACAACTCCACCAGGTCCCGGCTGGACTTTTTGATAAACGAATCCGGCAGCAGCCAGTCGTCACTCAGCTGAAAAAACATCGCCCCCATGAAACAAATCACAGCCAGCGATGCCAACAGCGCAAAAGGGGAGAAATCCGTGATCCGGACACGCTCGTTCGATTGAGAAACCTTCATCGACACAGAACTGCTCACAGACGGGAATGTACGTAAAGTGAATACGACCAGCGTCCGGGCTTCAAGAAGAACTGGCGGGAAAAGAAACCCGAACCGGGTAACGGCTCTCTGCAGTATAGCAGTCCAACGCAGTGTCACAAAAAAGGATCACACTAACTTTCGAAAAATCTGCTATCTGACGCAGAATATTTCTGAACCCACCACAAACAGTGACGGAACCTGTGACACAGCACTACCGCATCCGACTCGCCTGATACAGCTGCTTATGCCCCCGCGCTTCAAACTCAGCCACCATCTGCCGTGCCGCTGCTTCACTGAGCCCCTCGGCCATCACAAACCGGTTCCCGTCATCCCCCTGCCGCCACACTGACCACTGGTCCGCTGGTGTACTCGGGTCCGTTGCGTCTCTGTTCTGTGTTTTGTCGTCGTTCATGGTTCCATTTCCTGATCATCCAGCACGCATTTCGCTTGATTGGCCACCACGGAATCAGGATGTACAATGAGCTTTTTTAGTAATTGAAGTCCCGCGTCGGAATCAAAATATCCCAGCGCCTCTGCAACATTGATAGCTGGATGGGGAGTCTGGGCCGGTTGCTTTAAAAATTCATCAAACAGGTCCCAGGCTGCTTCCGTATCCCATCTGGCAATCACTGGCAGTAGTTGACTTGCCAGGTAGATCTTATCTCGTGCTGTAGCACGCTGCATCGCCTGAATCACTTCGGGCAACAGTTCTGAAAAATCCGAATTCAGAAGCGCGTGTTTGAACTTCGACTCAAAATCACATTCTCCATACAGAGCCAGCAGTCGGGAATAAATCCGCCGCCGATCTGCTGTCCGCTTCTGAGAGTCATTCCAAAGAAAAACAGCATAGGCAAATTCATCATATAAATTATTATAACCGTGGATCCGGTGGGGAATCTCAATTCCCTGCCGGTCAATTCGCAATTTGATCAGTTGCTCCAGATCATCGAGTCCTCGATCATCTCCCCAGGCGGTCAAAACCAGGGCGGCCCGGTACCGTAACTCAAGATCTGTCGAAATGAGTGCCACATGTAAAATAGCCATACGTGATGCCGTCGGTTCTTCCAGAAACTGGACTTCCTCCAGTCCGATCACGTTTCCGTCATCGTCTGCAAACAGGGCCGCCTCAATCTGTTGTCTCGTTGTTTCAGTCAAGGTCTTCTCCAAAGGATATATCACTTCCATTTCTGCTCACGCTTCCGTCTCCCCGGATTTTTAGAACTTAATATACCTGACCTCGAATTTCCATTTTCGTGTCTTTAGTGCCTTTCGTGGTAGTAAACCATTCAAACCTTTCGCGGTACCACCGGGTTTGACTCAACCCCTCCCCCCGATTACGTTATAATCATAACTCCGCCCGTCATCGCGTAAACTCAATCTCCATTCACACAAGGCACAACACATGCAGCTGCTCACCCTGGTTGTGGCGACCCTCCTCACTCTGGCTCCGCTCCACGCAGAAGAAACCGCCCCCGCATCTCTCTGGGATGACAGCCGGCCTCTGCCCGCGGCTGCGGACATTCCGGAACTCAAACACGTCCGCTTTGAAGTCATCAAGAAATGGGACAAGCCTCACGACGGCTACACCTTTCTGCACGGCGTCGGGCTCTGCTGGCACAAGGGCAAACTTTACGCCTCCTTCGGACACAACAAAGGCAAAGAAAACACCGTCGGCGAAGAGGCCCAGTATCGCGTGAGCAGCGACGACGGACGAACCTGGAGCGACCTCAAACTGATCGACGCCGGCGACGAAGACAACCTGGCCGTCAGTCACGGCGTCTTCCTCTCGCACCAGGGACAGCTCTGGGCCTTTCAGGGGGCCTACTATAATCGCATGCAGAAGATCCACACCCGCGCCTATTCACTCGACGAAAAAACCGGCACCTGGACGAAACATGGCACCATTATCGAGAATGGATTCTGGCCCATGAACCAGCCGGTCAAACTGCAGAACGGCAACTGGATCATGCCCGGCCTCTCGGGCGGACCTTACGCCCACGACCGCGTCTTCCCCGCAGCCGTCGCCTTCAGCCACGGTGACGACCTCACGCACTGGGACTACGTGCAGATCCCCGCCGCCAAAAACATCACCCGCATGTGGGGCGAGTCTGCCCTCTGGGTCGACGGCAAGCGCGTCTTCAATCTCGCCCGTTACGGGGGCGGCACTCATGCCCTCCTCGCGATCAGCGAAGACCAGGGACAGACCTGGAGCCCCTCCCGCGTCAGCAATCTGCGGATGGTCCCCTCCAAACCGGCGACCGGCATCCTCAGCACCGGCCAGCGTTACCTGGTCAGCAACACCGCCCAGGATCGGGGCGGCCAGCGGTCTCCCCTGACCATCGCCGTTTCCCGCCCGGGCGAAAACGTCTTCTCGAAAATCTTCGTCATCCGACGTTCCCTGCACCCGAACCAGCCCGGGGAATCCGCCAAACGGCTCAGCCTCTCCTATCCCTGCGCCGTGGAACACAACGGGCAGCTCTACGTCGGCTACTCCAACAACGGCGGCCGCCGCGGCAACCTCAACAGCGCCGAACTGGCCGTGATTCCCATCGAAGAACTGAACACGGACTAACAGAATTTTTCGTGCCTTTCGTGGTTCGAATTCAAAAACAACCTCGTTGACTCCTGATTCGCACAAGACTACTGTATTATCAGTGTAGAGGTTCCCATCACCAGAAAAACCCGGAGTGCCCCGCGCCATGTTCGAGAACGAAATCGCCATCAACCAGCTGCAGTTGAAACAGTTCGAAACCATCATGGCCGACCTGCCCGCGGAGACCCTTTTCATGCCCGGCCAGGGGCACGGGCATCCCCCCGTCTGGATCCTCGGGCACCTCGCCATCGTCGGGGAAATGGGACAGTCCTTCCTCGGCGGCAGCATAACACACTCCTTCTGGGTGCAGGCCTTCGGCCCCGGCTCCAACGACGATGTCCAGCCGGACGACGGCTTGAAGCGCGAGGCCCTGATCGCCGCGAACCTCACCGCCTACGAGACCCTCCGCAACATGGCCAGTAAGGCAACTCCCGAAGTCACTGAAAAACCGCACGGCATTGAACTCTTCGATGGTTCCCCCATCCAGACGGTCGGCCAGGCGATCTCGCTGCTGCTCACCAATCACTTCGGCTTCCATCTGGCCCAGCTCTCCAGCTGCCGCCGCGATCTGGGTCTGCCGGCCATCTTCTGATTCGCGACCGTTTCACAATTGCATACCCACCTGCCATCGTTTAGTCTGAATCTACGCGCTGACGCTCAGCATCCCTTTAGAACCCGCATCATAGACAGGGCTAACACCATGATTCACCGCGCAACCACCTGCCTTTGCTGTTGCTTACTGCTGATAATCACCCTGTTCTCAACGAACGAACTGCCCGCCGCGGATCAAAAACCGACCACCATCGTCACCTTTGGCGATTCCACCACCGCCCCCCGCGGACCGCTGGTCGTCTATTCCACGATCCTCGCTAAAGAACTGCCTCAGCAGGGGGTCCCCGTCAACGTGATCAACGCCGGTATCGGCGGCAACACGACGCAAAACGCCGTCGCCCGCTTCGAAAAAGATGTCCTCGCGAGACAGCCCGACCTCGTCGTGATTCAGTTCGGCATCAACGATTCCGCCGTCGATGTCTGGAAAAATCCGCCGGCCACCAAATCGCGCGTCTCAAAGAAACAGTACGAGGCCAACCTCCGTTCCCTGATTGACGAATTGCAAAAGCGCAAGATCAAAGTCATTCTCATGACCTCCAATTCCCTTCGCTGGATACCGCGTATCAAAAAATTGTATGGCAAGCCACCCTACGATGCCGAAGATCCCCAGGGCTTCAACCTGTTTCTCAAAGATTACGCTCAGTCGGTCCGCGAAATCGCCCGCGAGAAACAGGTCCCCCTGGTCGACATCTATCAGGCCTTTGAAGAGTATGGCAAACAGCCTGGCCAGTCGACCGACGATCTGCTCCTCGACGGCATGCATCCCAACACCGCTGGACAGCGCAAAGTCGCCGACCTGCTGATCCCCCAGATCAAGACCACGCTCTCTTCACAGCAGAAATGAACGCCTGCCGAGGTCTCGCTCAAAATCTTCCGTGTGGAGTCGATTTTTCATTCCCGAGGCTGTAAGGTAGAGACCAACTGGCTCCAGCGCTCGTGAGGGCCTTCTGAAATAACCTGTCTTCTTCCCAGTCTGAAACGCGACCAGGGTGAGATCCACATGCAGACACTGTCGTTCCTCGATTACGCCGTCATCTTCGCCTATCTGATCGGAACGCTGGGGCTGGGACTCTATATCGGCTCCAAAATCAAAACCGGCTCGGACTACTTTCTCGCCGGTCGCCGCCTCCCCTGGTGGGCCATTGGCATGTCACTCGTGGCGACCGACATCGGCGCCGTCGACATCATCGGCACCGGCGGCGCTGCCTTCTCGCATGGTTTGGCCGTCGGCAATTTCGAATGGATCGGCTGTGTTCCCGCCATGATCATCGGGGCGTTCGTGTTCATCCCCTTTTTCTGGCGGAGCGGCGTCACCACCATCCCCGAATACATGGAGCGGCGGTTTAATGTCTCCGTCCGTTCCGCCCTGGCCCTCTGCTGGATCATCTTCATGGCCTGCAACCTGGGCATCATGCTGCTGGCCTCTGCCAAAATGATGAGCCTGCACCTGGGGATGAGCGTCAACGCCTGCATCTACCTCACCGCGATCCTCGTCGGCATCTATACCATCTCCGGCGGACTGGCAGCCGTCGTCTATACCGACATGATTCAGTGCATCATCATGATCGGGGGCTGCCTGCTCGTGCTGGTGGTCGGCATCATTGATGTCGGCGGCATCGACGAATTTCACTCGAAAATTAAAGAGCGGGAACTCGCGCAGAAAATGGAAGCCGTCGAAGGTGTTCCCCCGGCCAATGCTTCAGCAGAAGAAGAGGATCTCCTGCACACCTCGCTCATCCTCCCGGCCGACGCAGACACCCCCTTCCCCTGGACCGGAATCTTCTTCGGCCTGGCGCTGATTCTGAGCCCCGCCTACTGGATCGGTAACCAGGCCATCGTGCAGCGCTCTTTAGGGGCCGCCAGTGAGTTCGAAGCCAAAGCCGCCTATGTCTGGGGTGCCCTGCTCAAAAACCTGGTGCCGCTGGTTGTCGCAGTGCCCGGGCTGATCGCTTTCATCAAATTCCCCGAACTGAAAGATGGCGATAAAGCCTTCCCGGAACTGATTTCGCATCTGCTGCCCGTCGGTCTCAAAGGCCTGTTCCTCGCCGCCTTTCTGGCCGCGCTGATGTCCAGCATCGACTCCTATCTCAACTCCGCGTCCACGATCGTCTCCAACGATTTCTACAAACGCTTCTACCGCCGCGATGCCAGCGATGTCTCTCTGCTGATGGTCGGCCGCGTCGTCACGTTTCTGCTCGTCCTCTGGGCCATTGGCTTTTCATTCTTCCTGATGAACCGCAGCGAAGGGATCTACACTATTTTCCAGACCCTGATGGCCTTCTTCCAGGGACCTGCGTTTGCCCTGCTGATCACCGGCCTGCTCTGGCGACGGGCGACCGGCGTTGCGGCTCTGACTGGGTTCCTCGTCGGCGTCTGCTTCTCGATCATGTTGTTTGCTTTAAATCAACCCGACGTTTACACGGCACTGGGCATCGAGCCTCTGTTCCAGATCTCCGAACCGTTTCTCTACTTCTCAATCTGGGCCTTTGTCGTTTCCTTCTCGCTGATTGTCATCATCAGTCTGTGTACGAAACCGGAACCCACCGAAAAAATCGACGGCCTGGTCTTCAGTCTCAAACCCCGCAGAGGTGCAGCATGACCCCCTTGCATCACATCGGAAATTTCATTCGCGATCTGGTCGTCCAGATCCCCCTCTGGTGCGTGCGGGCCCTGTTTGTCGGCACACTGATCGCAGTCCTGGTCTGGGTGTTGAGTCTCCCTCGCGAAAACACCACCCCGGAAAACGCCACCCACTGGTATCAGAACCTCAAAGTCTGGGCCGGCCTCGCCCTCACAATTCAAATCATCATCTACAGTCTGTTCTGAACGAGTCTCGAACTGTGATCGAGAGGTAGGGGCGAACTCATGTGTTCGCCCGCCTGGCAGCGTGCAAATCCAACTCACTCTCTCAAGGGCCCCAGAGAACCTCCTCAAAACAATGGGTAAGCCCGGATGCAATCCGGGCCGAGCGCAGCGAGCAGGAAACGGACTGTGTTGCGTTTAACCAATTATCTCGCGTAGGGGCGACCCTGTGTGGTCGCCCGCGCTATCGATAAGGTTATATGAACTCCCTTTCGAGGATTTCTCTGTTTCCATGAGAAGGAGACAATCATCCGAACGTCTCCAGGCGGGCGGGCACATGGGCACCGCCCCTACGATTTGATCGTATTCCTGAGACAAATTGGGACGGTTTCTCTGTGCATTTCCTGTTGTCTTCGACAATCCCGAATTACATTCGGGACCACCCGCGGGATCAATCAATTCAAAGGTAATCCGGTTCCATTAAGAACAGCCTGCCGGGTGCCACTGTCGGCTTGCCCGACAGTGCTAAAGTGCTTTTATAAAACACCTTACAAAACCCAGATCACCCCTGCAGAATCGACTGAATCGGCTTTGCCCCATGGTCGGCCAGCGGAATCGGGCGGCCAATGTTCGACATGTTCTGCTTCTCCGGATCGAGGCCCAACGCTTTACAGATCGTGGCCATCAGATCGGGAACCGACACCGGCTGATCGACGACTTTCATTCCATCCTCACTGGTTTTCCCGACCACCTGTCCGCCGCGAATGCCGCCTCCGCCGATCACCGTCGACCAGGCCGCCGGAAAATGATCGCGGCCCGTATTCTGGTTGATCTTCGGCGTGCGACCGAATTCGCCCATCCAGACCACCAGCGTCGAATCCAACAGACCCCGCTGTTCCAGATCGCTCATCAGCGTTCCCCAGCCCGGGTCGAGTACTCCGCTCAGGCTTTCGACCGCTTCGAAATTGTCCCGATGCGTATCCCAGCCGAACGCGTTGGAACCCTGCACGCCATTCAGCGAGACCTCTACAAAGGGAACCCCCTGTTCGATCAACCGCCGCGCGAGCAGACATCCCTGACCGAACCGGTTCCGACCATAGGCATCCCGCAGGGCGTCGGGTTCCTGGTCCAGTTGAAACGCCTCGATCGCCTTGGAACGCATCATCCGCACTGCCGCCGCGTAGGCACTGCGATGACTGCTGGTCGGCACTCCCGGATGGGTCGCCTGAAAGTCGTCTTCCAGATCTTTGAGGATCGACAGCCGCGCGTCCGCCTGCTGGCGGTTGATTCCCTGCGGCAGCTCCAGATTTTTCACCTTGAGTGCCGCATCCAGATTCTGATCGTTGGCCTGCACAAAGCCGGTTCCTTCACCGACCACCAGTGGTGCGTACTGGGGCCCGAGAAAACCGGGGCCATAAGCGTTCGGACTCAGTGTCTTGTTAGGCGCAATACTCACGAAGTTGGGCAGGTCGGATTCGTCTCCCCCCAGCTCTTTACTCAACAGCGAACCCAGGGCCGGATAGCTCAACGGACCGGAAGGCAGATAGCCGGTCCGCAGCAGATAAGTTGCCCGCGTATGATCCCCCTCTTTCGTACTCATGGAACGAATGGGAACCAGGTGTTTCATCACCTTCGCCAGCTGGGGCAGATGTTCTGAAATCTGTATTCCGGGCACATCGGTATCGATCGGCTTGAAGGGACCGCCGTTCTCGTGCTTCGGCTTCAGATCGAAGGTATCACACTGACTGGGACCGCCTGACATCCAGAGCAGAATACAGGAACGCTTCCGCTGCGGATTCTGTGCGGTCTCCGCGGCCAGCCGGCGCATCCAGCCGGACATCCCGGTCCCCAGCACACCCAGTGCAGAGAGTCTCAGAAAATCACGCCGGGAGATGCTGCCGAATCGATGTCTGTTTTTGCCTGTCATGTGAGAAACCTCTGAAAATTCAGTCGTACACTTTATTTTAGCCGTTTTTCTGAAACAAATGCGAGCTTTTTCCGGTAAGAACCTGCAGCCGACGCGGCTCAATTTTTTGTTTCGAATCACCGGCCTCTTCTGGTAAGATTCGTAAAGCTCCTCATTTTATTTATCAAATCTGTTTTCGGGTCACATTTTATGTCGCTGGTTCCTCTCGTTCGCGCTCTGCCACTCTGTGCCGTAATGGTCTTAATCCCTGTCAGTAAACTGGTTAACGCCGCTGAAAAACCGGCGCTCCCTTATCAGCAGCAGAAAAATGTCGTCTATGCCGAAGTGCACGGCGTGGGGCTGTTGATGGATATCTTCACCCCCACCGGAAAATCCAACGGCCTGGCCATCGTCGATGTGGTTTCGGGCGCCTATCACTCGGACCGGGGCAAACTCCGCGATCACGAGCGGGCACAAATGTTCGACATCTTCTGCAGTCGCGGCTATACCATCTTCGCCATCCGTCCCGGCTCCATCGACAAATTCAACGGCCCCGAAATGCTGGAGAACGTAAACCGCGGCATTCTCTGGGTCAAACAACATGCCCGGGAATATCACGTCGACCCGGATCGCCTGGCACTGCTCGGCGCTTCCGCGGGGGGCCACCTCGCCTGCATGGCGGCAGTTTCTGCGGCAGATCCGAAATCGAAAACCCGCGTCAAAGCCGTCGCCGTCTTCTTCCCGCCGACCGACCTGATGAACTACGGCGGTCTGAAAATCGACATCACCGGCAGCGACCGTCTGGCACAAGCCATCCGCCGACTGATCACCCCCAAAGGATCCGAAACGATCGATGAAGACAAACTGGACAAACTCCGCACCGCCTTCTCCCCCGCGCGGCTGGTACAGCCCGGTCTGCCTCCGTTCCTGCTGATTCACGGCACCGCCGACTTCACAGTCCCGATACAACAGTCGCGCACGATGGTCGCCGCCCTGGAAAAGGCCCACGTGCCGGTCACCTTAATCGTCAAACCGGGCGGCGGACACCCCTGGCCCACGATCCACGAAGAAGTCGCGAAGATGGCCGACTGGATTGACGGGCAGTTGCAGAATCAGGAAACCCAGGTTTCCGAACCGTAGCACATCGCAATTCTCTCAACTGCTCGGGAGAGACTCTCATCAAACTGGATAAGTTCAGATTGATATCCGCGCGTAGGGGCGACCCTGTGTGGTCGCCCGCGCTATCGATGAGGTTATATGAGCCCCGTTTCGAGGATTTCTCTGCTTCCATGGGAAGGAAACCATCTTCAGAACGTCTCCAGGCAGGCGGGCACATAGGCCCGCACCCTACATCAACCGAGATCGAATTCTGTTTCTGAACAGAACGTCTGCAGTGTCAGTTTCCTGTTGCCTGCGGCAATCCCGAATTACATTCGGGACCACCCGGCCGAATGCTATGCTGATCCCACAACCAGCTTAGTACCGTACGGTCGTCTGCACATAGAACTGGGTTGCCGTATTTCGCGGCGGAATGTTCGTGCCCACGAAGTCGCCGTACCAGAACCAGGAATAACCGGCCTGCACGTTGAAGTTCGGGTTGAACTTATAGATGGCGATCAGGTCGAGTTCCTGCCCGATGTCGCGGCTGCCTCCCAGCGTTCCCACCGGTGCACCAGCGACGTTATACAGATAGTCGTTCGTGGTTGCCTTTTCGAACCAGTGGAATGCACTGACCAGGCTGACTTTTTTCGCGGGCTTCGCGTTCAGCTGCAAACTCCAGTCAAACAGGTTCTGACCGGACAGGTTGTCGATGATCCCCCAGTAAGCGTGGCCCAGCGGGTAAAGCGTGTTGAAGGTGTTGTTCGAACTGCCATTCGGATTGTGGTTACCGGAACCATAATAGAACAGACCACTCAGACGAGGCTCCCAGGGGATCTTGGTCCACGTGTGTCCCAGAACTGCAGTCCAGAACCCGGCTGAAACGCGTTTACTGTCATCGACACCGAACTGGTAAGCACCTTCGGTTTCGAAGTCCCAGATCCGGGTGACCTGACAACCATCGTCCTGAACTTTCCAGCTGTTTTTATAGCGGCCCCCGAGCGTGTGCCGCGAACCATCGGGACGATTCGGCGTGTTGGTTTCATCACGCAGCCAGAGGTAATACAGGTCGAGCAGTTCCGGACCGCCCGAGAGGAACGTCATGTAGACACCGCTGAAGGTCACCGATGTATCCGGCTTATCCCGGCCATTGTCATACCGCGAGAGTGGCTGGTTTCCGCCCCCTGTATTGACAGGATTGGTGATGAAAGCATCGATGTGTACCGATTCGGTATGATGAAAATACTTGAACCCTTCAAAGTTGCGGCGGGTGTTTGACCAGTCGAGTGGTGAGATCAGGTGCTGCGAACCATAGAGCATTTCCTGGCGACCATAGCGGAACCAGCCCGGGGCACCGTTCCATTCATGCATTTTGACATCGACAAACGCGTTCTGAATATTCCAGCGGTTAATGTCGATCGGCGTGGGGGGCAGATCGTTATCGAAGATCGAGGCGTCAAGTCCTTCAAAGTAGACGCGAGCAAAATCGCTGATCTGCAGGTCAAAGTACTGACGCCAGCGCCACAGATTGTAATCGGTATTCACAGGACCGCCCGGACGCAACCGGTTTTGCTCGTGCATCCAGCGGTGCCGCAGTTCGCCACCGACCGACAGCGTGTAAGGCGAACATTCATCGCCCAGCGGCATCTCCTTGAACCGTTCTCCCAGCAGCCAGGGATTGTTCGGATTGCTCAGGTACGCGCCGAACGTGTTATCGAAAAACAGACCTTTATAAGGATCGGGGGCCGGCTTCGGGGGTGCCGGATCATCGAATATAATCTGGTTTTCGGTCTCTTCTGTTTGATCCAACGTCTCCGGATTTGGGTTTTCCTCTGACTCGATCGTACCCGTTCCCGGCTGGAACACTTCCGCGACAGGTGTCAGTTCCGGCTCATCACCTTCATAGGCGGACTGTGCAGAAGGAGCGGGTGGGACCGAGGTCAACTCATTTTCCGCTTTGAGATCAGCTGCGGTCAAAGACGAAAGCACGCAACCGACTGACAAAAGAGAGCGTAAACGCATCTGGTAAATCCTGTCTGAAACATCCCCGAAATGAATGAGAGCGCCCTGCCTGGAAAAAAAGTCTGCGGATTGCGCATCACGCTCCGCAGACATCGATCTTTGGCGGCGAGACCGATCAGCAGGAATGGTTACTGCTCAACATCGGAACATACCGGGCAAACCAGCCATAGCGATCATTCGGATTTTCAGCGATAATCGGAACTTAGAGTTCAACCGGACTCAGGGCAGGCACCACCCTGACGAGCAGCGCATTCAGCAAAACCAAGCCAACCGCTATGACCACTACAAATTCACTCACTTGCGGGTACTAAAGCAAGCTTATTAAACGCTTGCTTTCTGGTGAGCATTACCACTGGACACCTAGCATCAGCGAATTCAGACCACTGCCGATACCCAGCAGCGCGATATGGTCGTTCTGATGGAGAATCTGCTCCTGAATGCCCAGAGCCCACGCCATCGGGAGGGCGGCAGCGCCGGTATTACCCAGTCGCTCTACGGTGGGATAATCCAGAGCAGGATCGAGGCCCAGTTTGTCGAGCAGCAGTTTCCGATGTGCTTTCCCGACCTGGTGCGTGAAGACCTGATTTACATCGGCATTTTCCCAGCCGAGTGTTTTTTTGGTCGCTTCCCAGGTGGGCACCGCCAGGTTGACGCCCGCGACCAGCAGTGATTCGGAATCGGTCTGCATCCGCGGGCGGTGATCGCCATGTTTTTGCGCTTCGACACCCCCGGCACAAAGTTCGTGGCTGGAGGTATCGGTCTGGAAGTTGCCTCCCAGCAGACGATGGCCAGTTTTGCTCAGTTTCCGGTCGCAGAGCAGAATCGCCGCGGAACCGCTGCCGATGGTCAGCGAAGCAAAATGATTTTTAATCGACTTTCGCGTCAGTGTGCTGTCTTCCAGCAGATCATCGATGGTCCCTTCCACCAGGTCGCGACCGACTTCCGTCCCCACGACAACCCCGGCATGAATCTGACCCATTTCGATCATATTCGCCAGGAAGATCATCCCGTTTAAGAGGCCCAGACAGGCGTTGCTGACATCCAGAACCAGCGCATGCTGCGGAAGCTGTGTCGCATGATGCACGCCGCTGGCAGTCGCTGGCTCCAGCTGATCCCGGCAGACGGAGCCATGAATCAGACCGCCGATATACCGGCGGTCGAACTGGCTCTCTTCCAGCAGTTGATTGACGGTCTGCGCACTGATCGAACCGGGTAAGGTGCCGTGATCAAAAAAACGACGTTCCTGGATCCCTGTCATCAGTTCCAGTCTGCCTGCGGGCAGACCTAACCGATCGTAAACCGGCGCCAGACGTGCTTCGATCTCATCCGAAGTGACAACGTGCGGGGGGAGCGTACAACTGACGGCTTCTACGCAGACATGCTCATAACGCATAAGAGGTAAAGTTTTCCCATCTCATCAGACCATAATAAAAACGGTATCGCCGCGCGACCAGGCAAGGGCCATTGCGCGCAATGCGAACCGTCCTATTGAATTGAATCTGGGAACCAAACTCAACCTAAGCGCTGGTAATTCTCAAACCTGAGCAGCACTTTGTTGGCGCGGTGAAGAATTCAGAGTCTCTTCGAGAGCGGCAATTTCTTCCAGCTTCTCGGTCCGGGTGCGGACATACTCAGGGGTGGGATCTTCCACACGCAGCTTTTCCGCACTTTTAACGTAGCGCAAGCCTGACAAAAGGAGGTCCAGTTGTTTTTCAGTAATATTGATTTTTGCGATTTCTGCCATAGGTAAACGAAAACTCTCTCGAGGTGATCCGGAGAATTCAGTCCACAACAACCTCCTGCTGCTGTTACTGACATAATATTAGTCAATCACCAGACAAAATTTCAACCAGTTTTTCCAAAAACAAATCCTGTCCGGTGCTTTATTTCATCGACTGCTCAGTAAAGTCCGCTTTGAAACCATTTCTGGTGCTGTTGAATCCCTTACAGCCGGACTGATTGAATTGATCGATATTCCTTTATTAACTGATCATTACATCAGTTAAACTGCCCTCAAATTACCCTTTGAGAACGCTTCGGCCATGGCCAGAGGCACTTCTGCTTCCGCCAGAACCACTTTCGCCTGGTTTTCCTGCGTGCGGGCCACCATTTCCTGTTCAGATGCTACCGCTTCTGCACGGCGCTCTTCGGCACGGGCCTGGGCAATTCGCACGTCGGCTTCCGCCTGATCGGCACGCAGACGGGCGCCAATATTCTCACCCACATCAATGTCCGCAATATCAATCGAGACGATCGAGAAGGCAGTCTGGGAATCCAGCCCGCGATTCAACACATTGCGGGCAATCACTGACGGATTCGCCAGAACCTCTTTATGACTTTCACACGAACCGATGGCGGAAACGATCCCCTCACCAACGCGGGCAATCACCGTGTCTTCAGTAGCACCCCCCACCAGCTGGTTCAGGTTGGTTCGCACGGTCACGCGCGCCCGCGCTTTGAGCTGAATACCGTCTTTCGCCACACCATCCAGCGTCGGACGACCGCTCTTTTTCGGATCGGGGCAGTCAATGACCTTCGGGTCCACACTGGTCTCGACGGCACTGATGATATTCCGGCCTGCCAGATCGATGGCACAGGCGGTATCCCAGTCGAGTTCGATGCGGGCCCGGTGTGCCACAATCAATGCATGCACGACCCGATGCACGTTACCACCCGCCAGATAGTGCGCTTCGAACGACTGCGTCGGAATGTCGGTCAGACCGGCCTGCACCGCCATAATTTTAGTATCGACAATGACCGAAGGCTTCACTTTTCGCAACGACA
The DNA here is from genome assembly GCF_007748155.1 of Gimesia panareensis. Taxonomy (GTDB): domain Bacteria; phylum Planctomycetota; class Planctomycetia; order Planctomycetales; family Planctomycetaceae; genus Gimesia; species Gimesia panareensis. The sequence goes on along the minus strand of NZ_CP037421.1, from coordinate 15,251 downwards.
TGAACAGCAGCGATAACGGATTAATCCACACCCGCGACGAAAAGGCCTGAACCCAGAGCTTCAGATACCGGGCAGATAACGCCAGTACGACGATGCCCAGAATGATAAAGAATCCAACGAGAAAGATTCCAGCGATTTGCCAAAGATTATCCATAGTCTGTGTAACTCCGTGGAAAGTAGTCGTTTTCGACAGATGCGTCTCTCAAATATCATAACTGGCTGAGGGTCGGTTCTGGAAGCATTTTTACAGGCTTTTTCCATTTTTCGTTACTGCCTCTGAGCAGAAACGGTATTTTTCCTGACCCGGATCATTCTGTTTTTCAAAAGACTCCTCCGCGGGCGATTGGAAATCCGCATCACTCGTTTTATTCTGGAACAGAGTCGGTCCCACCACCTGACCGGGAATCGACTGCCTGAAATCACTCTTTTGACCGCATCGCACTTTTTGAACACAGGAACCGACAATGAGCATCGAGGCAAAAATTCAGGAATTGAATCTGGAACTCCCTGAAGCCCCCAAACCCGGTGGAGTCTATAACCCCGTCGTCCAGGTGGATGATACGCTTTACGTTTCCGGACATGGCCCTCTCAGACCGGATGGCTCCATGCACACCGGACGGGTGGGCGATGAAATTACCGAAGAACAGGGGGTTGAAGCCGCTCGTGCCGTCGGTTTGACCATGCTGGCCACACTCAAACAGTACCTGGGTGACCTGGATCGCATTGATCGTTTCGTCAAAGTCCTGGGGATGGTCAACGCCGCCCCCGATTTCAAACACCATCCGCAGGTCATCAACGGTTTCAGTAATCTGATGGTGGATATTTTCGGCGAAAATGGTCGGGCCGCCCGCAGTGCCGTCGGCATGGGTTCTCTGCCCGGAAACATCTCCGTAGAAGTCGAAGCCATTGTCCTCCTGAAAAAAGAAGTGCGGCCCTCGCTCTGATAGTAAACGCGTCAGAGCCGTAAACCGGGGGCTTTTTCCCCTGAACTGATAACATGAACACTGTTTTTGCCCCGATTCATCTTCCCGAATCGGGGTAGAGATAGTAAAAAGCGACTTCCAAGTCTGTTCATTTTGACGTTTTAGGAGAAGAAGCACCTTCTCGCCTTGAGAAAGGATTCTCATCGTGCCTGCGGTAGATCTGATCATTTTCGGGGGAGGCATTGCCGGCCTCTGGACCTTGAGCGAAGCCACGCGCCTGGGTTACCGGTCCATTTTGCTCGAAGCTTATGAACTGGGCAGCGGACAGACCATCGCTTCCCAGGGGATCATTCACGGCGGACTGAAATACACGCTGCAGGGGATGATGACCGGTTCCGCACGCGGCATCCGCGAAATGCCCCTGATCTGGAGAAAGTCTCTCGCCGGCGAACAGACTCCCGATCTCACCCGCACCGAAATCCGCTCGCCACACTGTTACCTCTGGCGCACCGATTCCCTCTCCTCCCGGCTGGGCATGTTTGGCGCCAAAATGGGCCTCCGCGTCGCCCCCCGCAACCTGACCGACGACGAAACCCCGTCCGTCCTCAAAGGCTGTCCCGGTTCGATCGGCGTCATGGAGGAACAGGTAATTTCTCCCTGTAGCCTGATTTCCAATCTGGCCCAGGCACATAGCGACTGCATTTTTAAATACGATCCTGATCAACTGACCTTCGATACAGACGCCAGCGGCAACATCAACGCAGTAGAACTGCAGACCTCGTCTGATACGAAACTCAACATCAACACGCAGGCGATCCTGTTGACGGCTGGCAATGGCAACGAAGCGCTTCACGCACAGGCCTGCCCGGGTACGAAGTCTCCTGCCGCCCCTTTCATGCAGCGACGGCCCCTGCACATGGTCCTCGTCCGGGGTGACCTGCCCCCCTTCAATGGTCATTGCGTCGATGGCGCCAAAACCCGGGTGACGATCACCTCCGATACCGACTCGCAGGGACGCACTATCTGGCAACTGGGAGGCCAGATCGCTGAACAGGGCGTCGGTCAGCCGCGCCACGAACTGATCTCTCACGCAGCCCGGGAACTCACAGCCGTCATGCCCGGCATCAACCTGAAAGGCCTGGAATGGAACACCTATCAGGTTGACCGTGCAGAGGGAGCCACGAAAACAGGGCTTAGACCGGAATTGCCTCAACTGGTGACAGAGGGGAACCTGATTACCGCCTGGCCGACCAAACTGGCATTGGCCCCCCGCCTGGCTGAAGACGTGTTAGCCGGTCTCTCAAAACAGGGAATCACTCCCTCGTCTGCAGACGACAACTGGCAGGCAGCGTTGCTGCAGTTACCGCGCCCCGAAGTCGCCCAGCCCCCCTGGGAAACCGCAACCGACTGGGTGACACTGGATGATGCCGAGTCCCGCACGAACGCTGCCTGAATCAGAAGGAAACTGCACCATGCAATATCGTCCCCTGGGAAAGACCGGTGCCTCCATCAGCGCGCTGGGCTTTGGCGCTTTTAAGATTGGCCGCAACCAGCAGATCAAGTACAGCCAGGCTTACGACCTGCCCGATGATGCCACTACCGAAGCACTGCTGAATTCGATTCTCGATCTGGGTATCAATCACATCGACACTGCGCCCGCGTACGGCATCAGCGAAGAACGCATCGGCCGCTTTCTGTCACACCGTCGTCCCGAATTTCTGCTCTCGACCAAAATCGGTGAGACCTTCGAAAATGGTCAGTCTACCTATGACTATTCGCGTCCCTGCCTCGAAGCGAGCCTGGAGCGCAGCCTGCGACGTCTGAAAACCGATGTGCTCGACCTGGTCTTCATTCACTCGAATGGACAGGATCAGGAAATCCTGCACGAAAGCGCTGCTGTCGACGTCCTGCAGTCGTTTAAAGACGCTGGCAAGATTCGCTGGATCGGTCTCTCCGGGAAAACGGTTGCCGGGGCGACCTCCGCACTCGACTGGGCCGATGTGCTGATGGTCGAATACCATCTCGAAGATCAGTCACACGCCGAACTCATCCAACAGGCCGCAAACCAGGGCGTCGGAATTCTGGTCAAAAAGGGGCTGGCCTCCGGGCATCTGCCCGCCGAGGAGGCGATCGCGTTTGTCCTGGAAAATCCTGCGGTCAGTAATCTCGTCGTCGGTGGTTTGAACCTCGCTCACATTCAAACCAACTGGCAGACCGCAGCAGCCGTCTCCATGCGACCGGCAGCGTAGTCGCTCCGAATCGTCTTCTCATTCCAGACAGGCGAATTTCGCAGGAAAATTTAATATTTCCGCACCCGGTCGTTTCAGAGTAAATATACAGTGATTTCCCACCCGAGTCCCCCTTTCTCCAAGCGCGGTCGGCTTGGCATTCGGCTTTGATCGGACTATAACAGGAACAGAGCCTTTGAATAAAACCCCACGTATTTTGAAACCCCTTTTGAGTTTCCTGCCATGGCGCCCAAAGTTGGCCTGTTTATCCCCTGTTATGTTGATCAGCTGTTCCCCCAGGTGGGAATTGCGACTCTGAAAATTCTGGAACATTTCGGCGTCAAGGTCGACTATCCGGAGAGCCAGACCTGCTGTGGTCAGCCGATGGCAAACACCGGCTGTACGAATGAAGTCGGCCCGCTGGCCAAACGCTTCGTCGATATTTTCAAACCCTACGACGCCGTCGTCTGTCCGTCGGGAAGCTGCGTCTCCATGGTCACGCATCACTACGATGAGTATTTCCAGAACGATGCCGACTACGAAAACCTCAAAGGCAAAACCTACGAGTTCACAGATTACCTGACCAGTGTCCTGGGCGTAAAACAGTTCTCGGGGCGCTTCCCTCACAAGGTCGGCTTGCATCAAAGCTGCCACGGCCTGCGGGAACTCCGCCTGGCCAGTTCCAGCGAAGTGGTCGGCGAACCCTTTGGAAACGCACGGGCACTCCTCGAAAGTATCGAGGGAGTCGAAATTACCCAGCTGCAGCGGCCCGATGAATGCTGCGGCTTCGGCGGAACGTTTTCTGTCGCCGAAGAAGCGGTCTCCTGCATGATGGGAGAAGACCGCGTGCACGATCACGAACAGGCTGGCACCGAAGTCTTAACCGCACTCGACATGTCATGCCTGATGCATCTGAATGGCATCATCCGCCGGCAGAACAAACCGATCCGCGTGATGCACATCTCTGAAATTTTTGCTGAGTGTTTATAATATGCCTTCACATCCCCAACTAGCAGCCGAATTTATCCAGGACAAGGACCGTGCACACTGGCATGATCAGTCGCTCTGGTTTGTCCGCTCGAAACGGGACAAAGCCGCCCAGCAGCTCCCCGAATGGGAACTGCTCCGCGAACAGGCTTCCCAGATCAAACAGCACACCGTCTCCCGACTGCCTGATCTACTGGAAGAATTCGAACGCAACGCGACCGCTCGCGGCGTGCACGTCCACTGGGCCCGCAACGCGACCGAACACAACGAAATCGTGCACGGCATTCTCAAAAAACACAATGTGAGCCGCGTCGTCAAAAGTAAGTCGATGCTCACCGAAGAATGTCACCTCAACCCCTACCTGGAACGGCACGGCATCGAAATCATCGATACCGACCTGGGCGAGCGCATCGTCCAGATGCAGAATATGCCCCCCAGCCACATCGTGATGCCCGCGATTCACATCAAAAAAGAGGAGATCGGCGAACTGTTTCACGAAAAACTGGGAACCGAAAAAGGGGCCACGGATCCACAATATCTGACGGAAGCCGCCCGCCAGCATCTGCGTCAGAAATTTATCCAGGCCGAAGCCGGCATCACCGGCGTTAATTTCGCCATCGCGGAAACCGGCGGCTTCGTCGTCTGTACCAACGAAGGCAACGCGGACCTGGGAACCTCGCTCAACAAACTACACATCGCCTGTATGGGCATCGAAAAGCTGATCCCCCGCGCAGGCGATCTGAGCGTCTTCCTCCGGCTGCTTGCCCGCTCCGCCACCGGACAGCCGATTACCACCTACTCCTCTCACTTTCATGGACCGGCACCAGGACAGGAAATGCACATCGTCCTGCTGGACAACGGTCGCAGCGAAATTTCGGGCAGCGATGAATTCCGCCGCTCGCTGAACTGCATCCGTTGTGCCGCCTGTATGAATACCTGCCCCGTCTACCGCCGCAGCGGCGGTTACAGCTACAGCAACACGGTTCCCGGCCCCATCGGTTCAATCCTGGGTCCCGCTCGCGATCCCAAAGCGAACTCGACGCTCCCCTTCGCCTGCAGCCTCTGTGGCTCCTGCACCGATGTCTGCCCGGTCAAAATCGACCTGCACCATCAGTTGCTCACCTGGCGAAAAGAAATCCGCGTCAAGGGGTTCCTCCCCTTCTCCAAGCGGCTCTCCATGAAAATGATGTCCTGGATGATGCAGGTTCCGCGGCTCTATAAACTGGGTGGAAAAATGGCACGCTGGATCGTACCCAAACTGCCCCGCTTCCTGTTGTATAACCGCCTGAATGACTGGGGCAAACAGCGGGAACTGCCTGAGTTTCCCAAACAGAGTTTCCGGGAATGGATGAAACAGAATCATGACAAGCAGTAAAGACGAAATCTTAAGCAAGCTCCGGAAACAGTCGGTTCCCCCGGTTGAATTACCCGATCTGGAAGCACCCGAACTCACGCAGCGGTGGATTCAGTACCCCGATCCCACTGCGCAATTCGCCGAGGTCCTCTCCGGCGTCGGCGGAGTCTGCTACCAGGTCAAAGACATCGCGGAAGCAAATCAAAAACTGGCAGAGCTCGCCGCCTTCTCTGAAGCGAGAAAAGTCTGCTCGCAGATTTCCGGGTGCGGCGATCCGAACGTCTCGATTGCTGAAATTACCGACCCCCACGATTTCGAAGACATCGACTTCGCCATTCTGCCAGGGGAATATGCCGTCGCGGAAAATGGCGCCGTCTGGATTACCAACGACGGCGGTCCGGCGCGGGTGCTCTATTTCCTCGCCCAGCATGTCGCCCTGTTCGTTCCCGCCTCCGCAGTCGTCAACAACATGCCTGAAGCGTATCAGCGACTCGCGTTCGCCAGCAACAGCTTTGGTACCTTCATGTCCGGTCCCTCCAAAACCGCCGACATCGAACAGTCACTGGTGATCGGCGCCCACGGTGCACGCTCCCTGTCCGTCTTCCTGGTCGAGGATGCTTTTCAGACGAACTGACCGGAAATTCTGAAATATTTGTAACCCGTTTCCGTTCAGACAGGTACACTGGATCAGACAGGCCTGTTCCCGCTCGGGATCCGTCCTGTCCTGTTTTACATCCCATACCCGTTCTATCGCTCTTCTTTGACAATAAGGGGTTCCGCCGTGCAGACACAGTTGATGCCTTCGCTTTTCAAACGTGTGACTCTCACCCTTTCGTTTCTGACCTTCAGTACGCTGGCCCTGGCGCAGTCAAAAACCGACGAACCCCGTAAAGAACAGATCGACTGGAATAAACCGATCGCTGTCGCCTCCATCGCCAGTATCGACCGGGTCCTGGACGACATCGACTATATGTTTGCCACCATCGATAAACCCGAGTATCCCGCGATGATCAAAGGCTTTCTGGCCCAGTATCGCAACCTGGAAGGCATCGATAAAACCAGGCCATTGGGAGCCTTTGTCTTTCTGAAAGAGGGCATCTCCCCGCAGCCTGAAGTCGTCGGTTATATCCCCATCAAAGACCTGGACGCCCTGAAACAGACGCTCGACGAAGTCGGCTTTTTTCTCAATCCGGTCCCGGACACTAAGGATCGTTTTACAGTTGCCCTGCCTAACTTCTCGCTGCACCTCAAACTGGCCCACGATTACGCCTTCGTGCAGATCAAAAGCGAAGCCCTCGACCGGGACTTTTACAACCCTGATGAATTCACCAGACCGCTCGCGGAAAAATATGACATCGCAGCGTCCCTGCTGCTGAAGAACGTCCCTGAACCAATGCGGATGATGGCCGTCGACCTGGCCAGTGCCCGCATCGATCAGCAGCTCCAGCAGAAACCGGGCGAATCAGACATCCAGTTCCAAAGCCGCAAGGCCACAACGATGCTGATTTTCAAACAGTTCCAGTCCGTCGCCAATGATGGTGCCGCACTGACGCTCGGCTATGAACTTTCAAAACAGAACAAAAAAATCCTGCTGCATTTCGGAATCGAAGCCAAACCGGAAACCGACTTAACAAAACAACTGGAAGAACTCTCTCGAAAAGCGAGTCAGTATTCATACCTGAATGCAGCCGACTCCGATGTACTGGGCTATACCGTCTTTCCTTTGAACAAAGATATCGAACAAAAGATGCTGCTCGACGTGATCGAAAAGTCAAAAGCCGATGTACCTCCTGTCTTTCTGGGCACCGCAGACAACCCCGGGCCGGCAGCCAAGATCCTGAAATCGGCCGAATCGACGGTCCGCTCCGGAAAGCTTGATGCACATGTCAAACTGGTTCAGAACGGCGCAGAGAAACTGGCTCTGATCGGTGCCTTGAAGCTGACGGACGCCGCTTCTTTTAAAGCGGGACTGCAGGAATTCTTCGATCTGATGGCCCAGGCAGAAGATACCGAGGGGATCAAAGCGAATGTGACAGAGGTGGAAGGCGTCGCCATTCATCAGATCAGTCCAAATGGCGTCAAACAGAATGCCCGCGACATCTTCGGTGAAAACCCCGTCATCTTCCTCGGCTGCAGCGATGACGAATGCTGGATTGCCATGGGGGAACCCTCCTGTCTTGAGCTGCTCCAAGCTTCGATTACCGCTGCCGGCAAAGAAGGCAAACAGCTGAAACCCGGATCTCCGTTTCTGTTCTCGCTCAAATTTACTTCCGTTCTCCCCCTGGCTGAACAGAAAAATAAGGACCCGGAATTTGTGGAATCCGCCAAAGTCGCCTTTGCTACCGGTGGCGACCTGATGACCTTTTATCCTAAAATCACCTCGAATCAGGTCAGTCTGAACCTGGAACTGGGTGAAGGGTTCATCCGGCTGATTTCCCTGGCGATTGCCAACAGAAAATAGAATTCCTCCGTATGTCTGAGTCCGAAATCGAAACACTCCCTTTTCTGACGCCAGACTTACCGGGGATCGGCGGCCAGCTGAAACAGACGCCCGAAGACTTCGTGGTCGAGGAAATTCCCGTCTACGAACCCACGGGCGCCGGCGAACATCTCTTCCTCTGGATCGAGAAACGGGATGTCTCAGCTCCCTATCTGGTCAAAATTCTCAGCCGGGAACTGCAGCTCAATCCCCGCGATATCGGCGTCGCGGGACTCAAAGACCGCTTTGCCGTCACGCGTCAGTATGTGTCCGTCCCCGCGACCTGTGAACCGCTGGTCGAAACTTTCGAATTCACCGGCATCCAGATTCTCAAAGCGACCCGTCACGAGAACAAACTCAAAACGGGCCACCTCAAAGGCAACCGCTTTTCGCTCGTTGTCCGGAATACGGAAGACGACGCACTCGTTAAAGCACAAGCCATCGCAAAATCGATCACACAGAATGGCTTCCCGAATTACTACGGTGCTCAGCGCATGGGACGCGACAACGAAACCTTCGAGATGGGTCTCAAACTGCTCAGAGGGGAACGTGTCCCCGGGAAATATCTGCGGAACAAGGCACTCAAACGGTTGGCCCTCTCGGCGGTCCAGTCGGCCCTGTTCAATCGCGTGCTCGCCAACCGCCTCCAGGCCGGTCAGTTGTTTACGGTGCAGGCCGGCGATGTCATGCAGGTCTCTGCGTCCGGAGGCCTGTTTGTCGTCGAATACGTCGCTGCGGAACAACTGCGATTTGATCAGGGAGAAACGATGATCACCGGTCCCCTGTTCGGCCCGAAAATGAAACAGCCTGCCCAGGAAACATCCGCACAGGAACAGCAGGCACTGAGTGACTTTGGACTGGAGCCGGAGCAGTTTACCCGCTATAAGAAACTCACCGCGGGGACCAGGCGGCCGTTGCTGATCCGGCCCGCAGCACTCCAGCTGGAGTCGGCAGAGAATGGGGTCTGCTTCGAGTTCACGCTCCCCTCGGGCGTCTATGCCACCATGCTGCTCAGGGAGTTCATGAAAACAGAAGCCGCCGGGGATATGACAGAGACAAGCTAACGAAAGGATCTCGCTGTGAAAGTTCTCATTGACCAGGACCAGATCAACTCCAGAGTGATAACGCTGGGACGCGAACTGGCCCAGGAATACCAGGGTCGCCCTTTGACGATCATCGGCATCCTCGCCGGCAGCCTGGTCCTGCTGGCCGATCTGATTCGTGCTATCGACGTGCCTCACCAGGTCGGACTGCTCCAGGCCTCCAGCTACCGCGGGAAATCGACGAAACCGGGCGAGCTGTTTGTCAATCTGGACTATCTGCCCGATCTGGCGGAACGGGATGTCCTCCTGGTCGATGACATCTTTGATACCGGGAAAACGATGCAAACCGTCGTCGCACAAATCAGCGAACAGGAGCCTCGCTCACTGAAAACAGCCGTCCTGCTCTGGAAAGAGGAAGCGACCGAAGTCGACTTCGAACCGGACTATCACTGTTTTAAAATCCCGGATCACTTCGTCGTCGGCTACGGCCTGGACTTCAACAACGAGTATCGGCACCTTCCGTTCATTGCTTCCCTGGAAGGCTCCGATCTCGTCTGATCTCTGACTTGAGAACCTCGCTGATTAAATATCGAGGTTCTTCACGTCCAGCGCGTGTTTCTCAATGAACTCGCGGCGGGGTTCCACCACATCACCCATCAGCACCCGGAAGATTTCATCGGCAGCGGCGGCATCTTCCATGCCGACCTGCAGCAGGACCCGGTTTTCCGGATCCATACTGGTGTCCCACAGCTCTTCTGAGTTCATTTCGCCCAGCCCTTTGAAGCGGGTCAGCTTCAGGCCTTTTTCACCCAGATCACGCAGGGAAGGTAACAGCTGTCGCAGGCTGGTCAGCCGCACGTTGCTGTTGCCGCTGTGGATCGTAAAGGGGAAGATCGGTTCCCCGTTCCGGTTGCCCGGCGAATAGAAATCCTTCAATGCGATGCCGTAACCCTTGAGCTGTTTCAGGAACTCATTGATCGAGCGGATCTCGTGAATGTCCGTAACCTGCAACGCACCATCTTTGCCGAAGTCTTCTTCATCCTCTTCGGAATCGGCTGAGGAATCACCGTTTTCATCGGCAATCCGCAATTCTTCGCCCCGCTTCTGTTCTTCCTCTTTCAGGAATTCTTTCATCTCATCCTGTGAGGTGAACCAGAACTGTTCCTTACCCAGGAAAATCCGGTACTGAGGCAACAGTCCGTCTTCGGTTGCATGATTCTGGGCCAGGAATTTAAGGTCAATCCCGCGACGATCCAGTGTTCCCAAAGGCTCTTCGAGTTCACCGACCAGCTTGACCAGCTTATCGAGCATTTCCGCTTCGAATACGGTGCCGTCCTCACAGGTCAGGTTGGCATCGCCCAGGGCCAGTTCCACCAGCTCGTTCATCATCTCTTCCTGGGTCTGCACATAACGTCGCTTCTTGCCTTGTTCAACGCGGTACAACGGAGGCTGCGCCACATACACACAGCCATGATTGACCAGCTCCCGCATGTGGCGGAAGAAGAAGGTCAGCAGCAGGGTTCGAATGTGGCTGCCGTCCACGTCGGCATCAGTCATCAGAATGATTTTGCCGTAGCGACGTTTCGTGACATCATCAAACTCAGCTCCCGGAGGAACACCGACGGCTTTGAAGATGTTGGAAATTTCCGCATTATCCAGCACTTTGACCAGCTGGGCTTTTTCCACGTTCAGGATCTTACCACGCAGGGGCAGAATTGCCTGGATGTTCGAATCGCGACCGGTATCTGCAGAACCACCGGCCGAATCCCCTTCGACCAGGTACAGTTCGGTGATGTCCAGTTCCCGGCTGCGGCAGTCACGGAGCTTTTCAGGCAGGCCCCCCGTCGTCAGGGCTCCTTTGCGGCGTACCATCTCACGGGCCTTCTTGGCGGCTTCGCGGGCTTCCGCTGCCAGCAGACCTTTCTGGGCGATCTTCTTGGCTACCGTTGGGTTCTCTTCAAAGAACTTCATCAGCTTCTCGTTAACGACCGTCTGGACGATCCCTTCCACCTCGCTGTTCCCCAGCTTGGTTTTGGTCTGACCTTCGAACTGCGGATCGGGCACACGCACGGTAATCACCGCGGTCAACCCTTCGCGGAAGTCATCGCCACTGGGGGTGAAATCCTTGAACAGATTCGCTTTTTTGCCGTACGCGTTAATCGACCGGGTCAAGGCTCCGCGGAAACCGGAGAAGTGCGTACCCCCTTCGATGTTGAAAATGTTATTCGCAAAACAGCGGACATTTTCAGTTGAGCCATCGTTGTGCTGCACGGAGATATCGACCTGGACGCCTTCCATTTCTCCCTGGATGGAAATGATTTCCTCGTAGAGCACATTTTCCGTCCGGTTCAGGTAACGGACGAATTCCACCAGTCCATCTTCGTAGTGAAACTCATCCGACTGCCCGGAACGTTCATCGGTAATCCGGATTTTGACACCCGCATTCAGAAACGCCAGTTCCTGGAGGCGTTTCGTCAGAGTGTCGTAGACGAATTTCGTATCAGGGAAGATAGTACCATCGGGTTTAAAAGTAATCCTCGTTCCGCTTTTATCGGTTTTAGCCAGCTGCTGCAGTGGTGTTTTAACAATGCCCGCGGCGAAATCCATCGTCCAGACATGCCCTTCCCGGCGAACCTCGGCTTCCAGCCACTCACTGAGTGCATTGACCGCGGTAATCCCGACGCCGTGCAGACCACCGGTTCCGGTTTTGTAGCCCCCTTCACGGTCGAATTTCCCCCCGGCGTGAATCTCCGTCAGCACCACTTCGAGTGCCGGACGGTTATTCATGTCAGGCATCGCCCCCACCGGGATGCCACGCCCATCATCACTGCAGGTTACACTGCCGTCCGCGTTGATTTTGACATTGATGACCGAAGCGTAACCGTTCACACATTCATCGATGGAGTTATCCACGATTTCATACACCAGGTGATGCAGACCGCGTAATGTGGTATCCCCGATGTACATGGCGGGCCGGGTGCGAATCCCTTCAACACCTTCCAGGGCACGAATGTTCGATTCATCGTAGCCCGTTTTTTTCAGGTCTCCCTGACTCTCTTGTTGATCGCTCACGCTAATTTCACTCCCGTGAATTATTGAACCGTTTCTGACTTTGGAAACGATCTCTGATTAGTGATGGACGGCAGACAGAAATTTCCCATTCCATTTTACCCCTGTCTGCTGTCCTGATTTGTTTTCGATTTCAAACGGAACCGCATGTCGCGGACGTTCTGTTTTCCATACTCTTTCTGCAGTTTCTGCAGCAGTGACAGCTTGTGGAACGAATTCAACTCGTTCAACAATGCCGAATTATCCACGCCGATCTGGACGATCCGATTTTTGATTCCCAGAATCGACGTCTGGCTGGCGATCTTTTCGCCGGCCACCTGTTCCCAGGCCTGTTTCAGTCGCTGATCCCCCTGAACCCGGGCCAGACCTTTCATCGCAATCAGTTCGGAGAGCACCTGAGAGACAGGGATCGCTGAAGGGATCGCGCGACTGGCCTTGAATTCGTACTGTTCTGACATGAATTACCGTGCCTGTGAGAGTGGCATGATCACGTAGGTGTAACCATCGTCGGTTTTGAGGACCGCAGCGCTGTCAGAATCGATCAGCTGCAGCTGGATATGAGCCGCCGAATCCAGGGCTTTCAGGAAATCTGCCAGATAACGCACGTCGAACGTGATCACGATCTCCTCGCCTTCGTAGGGAATCGGAATCTCGACTTTCGATTCCCCCACGGACGCCGCCACACTCTTCAGCGTCAGCAATCCGCTGTTGAAGATGAAATCCACGCCCCGGGTTTCGACGTCGGTCACAATCTGAGCCTGGCGGACGGCACCGAAGAAGGTTCCGACTTCCAGGTCGATGCTGTGTGTCGTTTCCGGAGGAATCACATCCCGATACTTGGGGAAGCGCCCTTCAACCAGGCGGCCGAAGATGGTGGAACGACCGCTCTTGACGATCACGTCATTGGCCCGGATCGCAATCTGAATATTCCCCTCATCGCCGGTCAGGCTTTTTTCGATCAGCGTCATCGCCTTCGCGGGAATCACGGGCCGGTTGTTTTCATACGGTTCCGATCCCTGGTAGGAACAGGCTGACTCGACCATCGCCAGTCGGCGTCCGTCGGTCGCTGCAAGGGTCAGTTTGTCGCCCTCCACGTCGAACAACACCCCACCCAGAGCATAGCGGGTGCTTTCGGGATCGGTGGCAAACACGGTCCGGCGGATCATTTCCCGGAAGGACTGAATCGGTACTTCAAAGAAATTCGATTCGTTGAAGGTTTCGACGGCAGGGAACTCGGAGGGATCGTGCACGGACAGACGGAATTCGCTTTTGCCGGCAGCAATCAGGATCATGTCCTGGTCTGTTTCTTCCTCTTTTTTCAGTTCGATCTCAACCGAATCGGTTGTTGCTTCCCGCAGAATGGATACCAGCTCGTGTACCGAAAGCAGGATCTCACCGGGAACCACGACTTCCACTTCTTCGAAGTCGTAGCGGATGCTGACTTCGAGATCGGTTCCACTCAAAGTTGCCTTGCCGTCTCCTGCCTCAAGTTTGGCGCACTTCAGAATTTCCTTCGGAGTGCGAGAACTGATGACGCTTCCAATGATCTGGAAGCCGGACAACAGGGCCGATCGTGAACAACTGAGCTTCATGTTTGAGTCAACTTTGTACTAGATTGAGATTGGAAAAATGAGCTGCCCCGCATGTCCTCGAGAACTCTTTCCGGCAGCTGAAATTGGTCGATTTTCTGGTCCCTGTATTTTATGTGATTCAGCCCGTTTTCACAATCATTTCAGTACTGCGAATCTCGACATGCCAGGGGTTTTTCAGAACCCTTTTTCTCTAAAAAATATTTAATTTATTATTAGTATTATCAGGGGCAGGAGAAAAGTGTTGAGAAATCGAACAGAGTTGATGTAACTATTTATCAGTAAATATGTTGTATCTGTTGTGGTGGCGGGGTTTTCTGTCGATAACTCGTCAGTAGAATGCGGAGGCAGAGCGGAGAAGATGATGAGAGTGAGGGGGGCCTGTGGAAACCGTTTTCGGGCGCGTTCAGAACCTGGAAAACGCTCCACATTTCTCGACCGGAAATCAACAGGTTATCCACAAAATGGCCGCCAGACATCGGCAGAATTCGGGATAGAATTCTTTGACTGACCGCTGAGGGTTCTGTGAATTTCCTGTCTGTCATAAAAGGTATACCCCCAGTTGTTGTTTGATGCGAGAAAGCTGCTGGCGTAATCCGGGAGATTTCTCGAGATCGTTCTGAATTTGACGGCAGGCATGAATAACCGTGCTGTGGTTCTTGCGATTAAAATAATTTGCGATTTTCGCTAAAGATTCATCGGTCAGCTCCCGCGACAGAAACATCGCGCATTGTCGCGGCAGAACAATCTGCTGGGACCGGTTGGCAGAGCGGATATCGGCCAGCGTGGTTTTGAATTCCCGGCAGACGGCCCGCGTGATTTTGGCAGTACTGGTGCGGGGAGGTTCCAAATTCCCCTGCAGGTATTGCTTGACGAACCGGGCATCCAGGGGCTGTCGATTGATGCGGCTGACCGTCTGCAGCTGTTTCAGCACTGCGTGCAGTTCACGGGGGGAGTACTCCTTCTTTTGAGCAATGAGCGCCAGTTCTTTCGTTCGCAGGGGAATCGATTCTGTATCCGCCCAGAATTCGAGTAGATCCAGTCGGCTCTGGTACTCAAGGGGCAGGATCGCTGCACATACGCCGCCATGAAAGCGGTTGGTCAGTTTTTTGAGAAAGTGATCCAGCTCACCCGGAGGCTTCGTCGAAGAGAGGATGACGCGGCCTCCCCGGGCGTGTATCTCATCCAGTACTGAAAGCAGTTCCTGCTGCGTATGAGACCGGTTTTCCAGGCTGTGCACGTCCTCCAGCACCAGCAGATCGAGGTTACGCAGTGCTTTCTGGAATTCGGCAATCTGTTTATTCGACGAAGCCAGGGCAAAGCGGGCCGCGAATTCGCTGGCAGTCAAAAACTCACAGTTCGCCTCGGGATGGAGCGCCAGGTAATCGGGCAGCAGGTGGGAAATCAAAGCGGTTTTGCCGCATCCGGAGGGGCCATACAGGTAGATCAGCTGGGGATCCGGAGTCTCAACAGAGTGCAGTAACTCGGTGACAGCCGTGCCGGCGTACTGATATTCCGGGCAGACCTGAAAGGGCTTATCGAATAACTGCTGCTGAGATTGACCGGATTTTGACATCAT